>NZ_JBEWSZ010000001.1:3002787-3303065 GCF_040537815.1 Mesorhizobium shangrilense | reverse complement strand
AGCGTCCCGCACTTGCCGACGACGAATGGAAATCCTACGGCAACAAGATAACGCGGCTGGCGGAGCGGTTCGCGGATTTCGGGGTCGGCATGGCCTTTCACCATCACATGGGAACCATCGTCGAGACGGATGCGGAAATCGGCAGGCTGATAGCCGGTTCGGGCGAGGCCGTGGGCCTCCTCTACGACACCGGCCATTGCCTGTTTTCCGGCGGCGATCCCGAGGCGCTGCTGCGGCGGCATGTTGGCCGCGTCGTTCATGTGCACTGCAAGGATGTGCGGCTGGACGTGCTGAAGCGCGCCCACGCCATGGATATGAGCTTCATGGGTGCGGTGATGGAAGGCATCTTCACCGTGCCGGGAGACGGTTCCGTCGACTACCCGACGCTGCTGAAGGTGCTGGCCGACAATGGCTATGCCGGCTGGCTGGTGGTCGAGGCCGAGCAGGATCCGGGCAAGGCCCACCCGCTTACCTATGCAACGATGGGCCATCGCAACCTGCGCGACCTTGCCCGCAAGGCCGGCTTCGAGGTCAAGGAGCGGAAGAACTGATACCCTTCGGGGACGCTGGGGAGCGGCAATGAGTTCTGTCCTGTACCAAGGTGTGGTCAAGAACTACGGCGCGCTGAACGTCTTGCGCTCGCTCGATCTTGCCGTTCCCGACCACATGTTCCTGGCCCTGCTCGGTCCTTCGGGTTGCGGCAAGACGACGGCGCTTCGCATCCTGGCCGGCCTCGACATGCCAAGTGGCGGCAAGGTCTTCATAGGTGATCGCGACGTTACCCGGCTGCAGCCGCGCGACCGCGACATCGCCATGGTCTTCCAGAGCTATGCGCTCTACCCGCAAATGACGGTCGGTGAAAACATCGGCTACCCCTTGTGGATTCGCGGTACGCCCGATGCCGAGCGTCGCGCCAAGATCGACGAGGTCGCCGCGGTTCTCGAGATCGGCCACCTGCTCGACCGGCGGCCGCGCCAGCTGTCCGGCGGGCAGAGGCAACGCGTGGCCCTGGCGCGCGCCATTGTCCGCGATCCGGCGGCCTTCCTCATGGACGAGCCGCTGTCGAACCTGGACGCCAGGCTGCGGCTGACCATGCGCGGCGAGATCAAGCGTCTGTGCCTGCGGCTCGGCGCAACCACGCTCTATGTCACCCACGACCAGGTCGAAGCCCTGACCATGGCGGATTTCGTCGCGGTGATGCACGCCGGCGCGCTGCAGCAGATGGCGCCGCCGGCAGATATTTATGACCGCCCCGCCAACCGTTTTGTCGCAACCTTCGTCGGCAACCCGCCCATGAACATCCTTCCGGTCATGCTTGCCGAACAAGGCATCGCGATCGGCGGAACGCCGGTTCCGATGGATGCTGCGCGGCTGCCGGCATGTCGAGCGGCCGAAGTGGTCGAGATCGGCCTGCGGCCGGAAGATATCAGCGTCTCAGCGCCGGGCGCGTCCAACACGCTGCCCGGCGAGATCTATGTGGTTGAACCCATGGGCAATGAGACGCTGGTCAATGTGCGCATCGGCAGCGGCAATGTCTCGGTGCGCGCGGGCCGCGATTTCAGGGGCGCGGTGGGCGCCAACATCGCGGTCACCTTCGATGTGTCCAACGCTTGCTTCTTCAATTCGGCCGGACTGACGGCCGTCCACAGAGTCAACAGTGATGGAGAGTGAAATGACGCATTCCAGCAGAAGCAGACTTACTCGCCGCTCCGTACTCAAGGGAGGAATTGGCCTCGCGCTTGCCACCACGGCCCTGACCGCGATCGGGCTGCCTGTCCCGGCCAGAGCGGCCGGCAAGAAGGTGATCATCGGCGCCTTCGCCGATGGCGGCCTGACGCCGTTCAAGCAGAAGATCATCCCGCTGGCCAAGGATGCCGGCTTCGACATCGAATTCCTCGAGGATGAATATGGCGTGACGCTGGAGAAGTGGTTCGCCGACGCCAAGAACAGCGCCGGCCAGTACGACCTCTATCTTCTCGACGATCCATGGGTGCCGCAGTTCGGTGCCGCCAACGTGCTCGAGGATCTTGGAGCGGCCGGAGTTGACGGCGGCGACAAGGACTGGATCGGCTCGATGATCGACATGGGCTACTGGCCGCCCCAGAAGGGTCCACGCGTGAAAGGTTTCGAAACCACCACGCCGACCCTCATCTGCGTGCCGTTCGTCGGCGACCTGCAGACCCTTACCTACCGCAACGATGTCTACACGAGCGGCGCGCCAAAAACCTGGGACGAAGTCATCGCCAAGGGCAAGGAAGGCGTCGCGGCGGGCAAGATCAAGTATCCGGTCGTGTTCCGCGGCGTTTCCGGAAATCCGATCGTGACCAGCTGGTATCCGGTCTTCCTGTCGTTTGGCGGTTCCTTCTTCGACGACAAATGGAACCCGGTCTTCAATTCGGCGCAAGGCAAGGCTTCGGCTGAATTCTTCGTCGGCACCATGAAGCAGAACGCGCCGAGCGGCGTTGTCGAGTTCGACTCCGATCAGGAAGGCGCCGCGATCCTGGGCGGCGAAGCCGGCGCGATCATCCAGTATTCCGGCAATGCGCTGAAGGCCGACGATCCGACGCAGACCAAGGTGGCGGGCAAGCTCGATTTCGGCGTCGTGCCGAAGCAGACATCGGCGATCGCCCAGATGGGCATCTTCATCGCCGGCATTCCGAAATCGGCGCCGAACAAGGCCAACTCGGTCGAGTTCCTGAAATGGTATGTCAGTGCCGACATACAAGCCAAACTGTCGGAGGCAGGCTCCATTCCGGTCAAGCGCAGCGCCTTCGGCATCGCCAAGCCCGGCAACCGCTTGATCCCGGTCGCGCTGCAGCAACTAGATGCTGGCGCGCTGCCGCGGCCGCGCACGCCCGACTGGGCCAAGGTGGAGGAACTGCTCGGCATTGAGCTCAACAAGGCCCTGCAGGCCGGTTCGGGTGGCGGCGCCGCGTTGGACAATGCCGCCAAGCAGGTCAAGGACTACCTGACCACGGTCGGCTATTACTGATGGCAAAAGGCGGAACGCAGATCCGCAAATACCGTCTGCAGGGGGCGGGGCTCGACCTCGCCCTCCCTTATCTCATGTTGGCGCCGGGACTGCTGATCGTGCTTGGCGTGCTTGTCTATCCGCTCTGGGACGGCCTGCGCGCCAGCACCAAGGTCTATCGCTACGGATCGGTCGTCGCCGATGCCGGCATGCAGAACTACATCAAGCTGTGGAGCGACCCGCAGTTCCTGAACTCGCTGTGGGTGACCGTCAAATTCGTCGCCCTGTCGGTCACGTTCGAGACAATACTGGGCTTCGCCCTGGCGTTGTTTTGCCTGCGGGAATTTCGCGGCATTCGGTTGCTCAGAACTATCCTGATCATCCCGATGGTGATCACGCCGGTCGTCGTCGCCATCGTCTTCCGGCTGATCTATGCCAGCGACGCCGGCATGCTGACGGCGATCTCCGTGTGGATGGGCGGCGGCCAGGTGCAAATCCTCGGCAGTCCTGTCAAGGCCTTTATCGGCCTCGTCATTCTCGATGTCTGGGAGTGGACGCCGTTGATGTTCCTGATCCTGCTAGCCGGCTTGCAATCGCTGCCACACGAGCCCTTCGAGGCCGCGCGTGTCGATGGCGCCGGCAGTTGGCGGGTGTTCGCCGATCTCACATTTCCGATGATGCGGCCCGTCCTGGCGATCGCCATCGTGCTTCGGACGATCGACGCCTTCGGTACCTTCGACCAGGTGTTCGTGCTCACCCGGGGTGGACCGGGCGAGGCGACGCGGCTGGTCTCGATCTATGGCTACGACACCGCCTTCAAGTTCCAGCAGACCGGCTATGCGGCCGCGCTGTTCGTGACCATCGGGCTGGTCGTGCTTGCCTTGGCCTTCAGCGCCGTGCGGCTTCTACGCAGGGTCGACGCGTCATGAACAGTCGTCTGGCGCGGATCGGGGTGATGAGCGCGGTACTGGCCATCGTGCTGTTGCCCATCTACTGGCTTGTCTCGACCTCGCTGAAGTCCAATCGCGAGATCACCCAGGAAGGCACGCTCTATCCGCATGTCCCGACACTGGACAATTACATCAGGCTGTTCACCGAGAAGCAGTTCGGCGCCTATCTGACCAACTCGCTGGTGGTGACGTTCTTCTCGGTGGCGATCGCGCTGGTGGCCGGTTCGATGGGGGCCTATGCGATTGCGCGCTTTCGCCTGCCTTTCGCAATGGAGCGCAAGGTCGGCCTGTTCCTGCTGACGCTGCGCATCGTGCCGCCGGTGGTCATCCTGATCCCGGTCTACCTGCTGATGCTCAAGCTCGGCCTGCTCAATAGCTGGTTGGGGTTGATCGCTACCTACACAGCGTTCAACATCACCTTCTGCGTCTGGATGATGGAAAGCTTCTTTCGTGAAATCCCGGTGGATCTCGAGGAAGCCGCCATGGTTGACGGAGATTCCCGTTTCGGTGCCTTCCGGCGCATCACGCTGCCGCTGGCTGCACCGGGCCTCGCCGCCACCGCCATCTTTGCCGTGCTTGTCACCTTCAACGAATTCCTGTTCGCGCTGGCGCTGACGGCCACGCCCCGGGCGATGACGATGCCGCGCGGCACGGCCACGCTGATCGGCCGCATCGACACCGACTGGGCCTCGATGGCGGCCGCCGGCGTCATCGGCGCGCTGCCGATCGTCTTCTTCGCGCTTCTGGTGCAGCGCCACCTCGTTCGAGGGCTGACCATGGGAGCCGTGAAATGACGGCCCGGCTCCGCGACCATTCACCTCAATCCGGCAACCGTGTCGGCAACACACAAGGCCGCTCGACACCAGCCGGTCTGTCAGGGAAGTCAAACGCATGATCGATGTTTGTCTGTTTGGAGCGGGCCTCATCGGCCAGGTGCATGCCGGCAATCTGGCGCGCCATCCCCGGGTGCGCCTGCGGTACATCGTCGATCCGAACACCGAGGCCGCTTTGAGGGTTGCGTCTCTGACGGGCGCCGAGATCGTCGATACAGAGACCGTCATGAACGACCCGTCGGTGCGCATGGTGTTCATCGCTTCGGCGACAAGAACCCATGCGGACCTCGCCATGGCCGCCGCCGCCCAAAGCAAGGCGATCTTCTGCGAAAAGCCGATCGACCTTGATCTCAAGCGCACCGACCAGTGCCTGGCCGTCGTCGAGAAGGCGGGCGTGCCTTTCCAGATCGGATTCAACCGCCGGTTCGACCCTAGTTTTCGCGCACTGAAGGCGCGCCTCGACCAGGGCGAGATCGGCACCGTTGAGCAAGTCATCATTACCAGCCGGGATCCCGAGCCGGAAACCGAGGAAGCGCTGGCTGGAGGAGGGGGCGTCTTCCGGGAGATGACCATCCATGATTTCGACATGGCGCGAAACCTGCTGGGCGAGGAGCCAGTGGAAATGTTCGCGACAGGCTCGTCGCTGGTCGCGCCGCAATATGCGAAGCTGGGCGACTACGATACCGCGATGTTTGTGTTGCGCACAGCCTCCGGCAGGCAGTGTCACATCAACAACAGCGTCAGGGCCGCCTACGGTTACGACCAGCGCATCGAGGTGCATGGCGCCGAAGGCATGCTGCGGGCCGGCAACAGGGTGCCGACATCGGTGGAGATGTCCGGCGCGAAGGCGATATCGCGCGATAAGCCGTATTACTTTTTCGTCGAGCGCTACGGCGAGTCCTACGCGGCCGAAATCGATCATTTCATCACCTGCGTCGAAACGGGCCGTAGGCCGGACGTCACCGCCAGCGACGGCCGCAAGGCGATGATCCTTTGCGAGGCGGCACTCGCCTCCGCCCGGTCGGGTAGGTTCGAGGCCGTCAGGTTCTAGGTCCGGTGTGACCCAAACGAGGAGCTTTCAGATGAAGATCGGCATGATCACGGACAGCCTTGGCAATCTCGGCTTCGACGAGATGCTGCGCGCCTCGGCCGAGCTTGGACTCCAGACGCTGGAGTTCGCGTGCGGCAACTGGTCGTCGGCGCCCCACATCGATTTGCGGGCAATGCTGGCCAGCCCGACAACGCGCCGGGAATTCGTTGCCAAGATCAGGGATCACGGTCTGACGATCGCGGCGCTTAATTGCTCGGGCAATCCGTTGCATCCCGGGCCGCAGGGCGCGGTGCACCATGCGGTCACGCAGGATACGATAAGGCTGGCCAGCCTGCTGGAGATCGACCGTGTTGTCATGATGTCAGGCCTGCCGGGCGGACCGGGGGACGCCAATCCGAACTGGGTCATCACCGACTGGCCGCCGGAGTGCCTGGAGATCCAGCGCTACCAGTGGGACGAGCGGATCATTCCCTACTGGCGCGACCTCGTCGCGTTTTCGAACGACCTCGGCATCCACAAACTGTGCCTGGAGCTGCACGGCCATCAGGCCGTGTACAACGTCCAGACGCTGTTCAAGCTTCGCGACGCTGTCGGTGAAACGGTGGGCGCCAATTATGACCCCAGTCACCCACTCTGGATGGGCGCTGACCCGATTGCCGCCGTTCGCAAGCTCGGATCCGCGATCTACTACGTCCATGCAAAGGATACCCGGATCGAACCGATTCCCGCGGGCATCGACGGCACGCTCGATGCCCGCCCGCCAACTCTGTATGCTGAACGAGCCTGGAATTACATCACTCTTGGATATGGTCACGGCGAGACCTGGTGGCGGCAGTTCTGTACCGCGCTCAAGCAGGCCGGCTACGACGATGTGTTGTCAATCGAGCACGAGGACATGATGCTGTCGCCGATGGAAGGTATGCGAAAATCCGTTGCGCTGTTGCGCAACGTCGGTATCAACCTGTCATAAAGCGAGGACACGCCGAGGCTCGGGCTGAGAGAGCATCGTCGCTACTCGACCTCGGCGACGAACTCAACTCCGAACAGGTCGAGCTTTGGCGCCAAGGTGCGAAGTCCCAGTTTCACAGAGCGCCTTGAGCCGGGCGGATCAATACGGCACAGACGTAACCAAATTCGAGGGTGAAGGCGTTCCAGGCGCGCTTGCGGCCCTCAACAGTGAACTTGCACGCCGGCGTTATCCATCTCGACCACGAGGTGCCTCACATCTCGGTCGAGCCGCGCGAAGATCCTGACGACCCACGTGAGATCAAGACAGCCTCATCGGTGCGCAGGATTCCATTGGTCGGCGTGGCACTAGAGGTGTTCAAGAGGTACCCTAATGGCTTTCCGCGGTACAAGGATTGCGAGGCGTCGCTATCAGCCCTGCTCGACAAGCACTTCGAGCACCACAAATTGTTCCCAACCGACAAGCACACTGTCTATTCGCTGCGGCATTCGTTTCCATGCTCGAGCCCTTGGGCATTTGCATACCCATGGTGCGCAAGCGCGGCTACCACAGGCATTACCAAGCCGACCGCCTTCCAGGCAGGCCGTTGTTGATGTCGCCGCCTCCGCTCTCTACTGCCCGATGACCCAGGGGCTCCGGCTGACGACGGGAGCCGAGATTGCGCGCTTCCCCCTGGTAAAGACGCCCCGACAACTGGTCCGCGCCGAACGCATGGCGCGCGAGGCAATCGATTTCGGTGAAGCCGTCGAGCCTGAGCCCTGGGCAGGCTGGCGTCCGTGCATGCCGGACATGCTTCCGGTCGTTGGCGCCGTTCCGGAAAAGCCCGGCCTATGGTGCAATTTTGGCCACGGCCATCAGGGGTTTACGCTAGGACCCTCGAGCGCCCGGCTATTCTTAGTACTGGTGCACGGCAGAGCCGAAGACAAGCTTTCTCAAGCTGTGTCGCCTGGCCGCTATCTCTGAGCCGACGGGCGTCGCCTGGCTGCAGGCATCCCATCCGTTTCGGCTGTGTGCTTCCACTGGTGCTATCGCTACCCCCAGTGATTGCCTTTGCGAGCCAGGTCTAGCGGGATGCCAGAAGTTCTCCCAAAGCTCAGGCAAGCGCGCTGAGCGCTGCGAGTCCATTCCTTGACAACAGCTTGGCAGCGGACAGCGGGGTCCTCAGAGGGACGGAAGAACGCTTCGGATGTGGTTGGCGAATGCCTCGACTGCAGGCGATCGTTCAGAGTCGGCAAAAGCGATCAGAACTCCAAGGCGGCTCAATTGGGGAAGGGGGGCGTTCAGAATATGGAGGTCGGGTGGGACCGCCTCCTGAGTCATCACGCTTATTGCCAGACCAGAGCGCGCAACGGCAATCAACCCGGCAAGGCTGTTGCTCGCGTAGGAAATCTTATATTGCAGCTTTGCGTTGGCCATGGCGTCGCATGCGGCTCTATGGTCCATGGCATTCGATGCCGGCAGGGCCAAAGGCACAATGTCGCCGAAATTGTGAAGTGCCAGGGTCGGTTTGCTGCCTACCCACACCAGTGCTTCCGTCCGTACAATTTCTTCTGAACTGTTTGCATTCGGAGTCGAGACAAGCGCCAAGTCGATCTGGCGCGAGTGCAGAAGCGTTCGCAATTCAACTGTCGGCGCCGAAACGACCTTGATCTCGACATCTGGGTATCTGGTTCCGAAGCTCTTCAAGAGTGCGGGGAAGAACGCACTCAAATAGTCTTCGGGGCTGCCGAAAGTCATCGAACCGTGCAAGCCCTTGTCCGAGAACGCCGAAATTGCTTCGTCATGGATTTTGAGAATGCGCTCCGCGTAGGCCAGGAAGCGCTCTCCACTGCCGGTGAGGCGGACGCCGCTGCCGCTTCGATGAAACAGGCTTTGGCCGAGCGCGTCCTCGAGCCGTTGGATCTGCATGGTCACCGCGGATTGCGTGCGTCCTACCTGTACCGCCGTCGCACTGAGGGTCCCAGAGTGGGCCGCACGAACGAATGTCGCCAGGAGCCTGAGATCGAGTGGAGCTTGCATATCAATTCTGCTGATATCTGAATCCGAATACTATCAATTTTACTGCAGTCACGCCAGCCGCTAGTTGTCATGTTGAGCGCTTTTAGCGGGAGTGTGAAATGTCAAAAAACTTGGACAGCGGGTTTTGGGCCTCGGCCCGGAATCACCTCATACGGTATGGCGGCACCTTCGAGCCGGCCATCATCGAGCGCGCCGCCGGCTGCTTCGTCTATGACGCGGACGACAGGGCGATCCTCGATTTCACCTCGGGTCAGATGAGTGCGCTGCTCGGGCACGCTCACCCCAGGATTGTTTCGACGGTGAGCCGGCAGGTCGAAAGGGTGGCACACCTCTTCAGCGGCATGCTGTCGCGTCCAGTGGTTGAACTCGCCGAGCGTCTGGCCGCGCTGGCGCCGGGTCTCGACCGGTCGTTGTTGCTGTCGACGGGCGCCGAGTCGAATGAAGCAGCCATCCGGATGGCGAAGCTGGTGACCGGCAAGCACGAGATCGTTGCCTTCTCGAAGAGCTGGCACGGAATGACCGGAGCCGCGGCGTCGGCGACATACAGCGCCGGCCGCAAGGGCTATGGCCCCGCGGCGGTCGGATCGCTCGCGATCCCCGCGCCCAACAGTTTCCGGCCGCGCTTCAAGCATGCTGACGGCTCCCTGGACTGGCGCACCGAACTGGACGATGCCTTCGCGCTGGTCGACAGCCAGTCGACCGGAAATCTCGCCGCCTTTGTCGCCGAACCGATCCTGTCGAGCGGCGGCATGCTGGAACTGCCGCCCGGCTATCTCGCGGCGCTGAAGCAGAAATGCCGCGAACGCGGCATGCTGCTCATCCTCGACGAGGCGCAGACCGGTATTGGCCGCACCGGAACCATGTTCGCCTTTCAGCGAGATGGCGTCACACCGGACATTCTGACGCTCTCCAAGACCATCGGCGCGGGTCTTCCCTTGGCGGCTGTCATGACAACAGCTGAAATCGAAGAGGCCGCGTATGAGAAGGGTTTTCTCTTCTACACCACGCATGTTTCCGACCCGCTGCCGGCGGCTGTGGGCCTGGCCGTGCTCGATGTGGTGGAAGAAGACAAGCTCGTCGAACGGGCGGGCGTTATGGGCGCGCGGCTGTTCGACGGACTGTCGAGGCTGAAGCAGCGCTACGAATGTGTCGGTGACGTGCGCGGGCGTGGCCTCATGCTTGGGGTTGAGATCGTCAAGAACGGCCAGCACAGGGATCCCGACCACGAGCTCGGCGCCAGAATTGCCGCGGAAGCGTTCAAGCGCGGCCTGAGCATGAACATCGTCAAACTGCCGGGGATGGGCGGCGTGTTTCGCATAGCGCCGCCGCTGACGATCTCCGAGCAGGAACTCGATCTCGGTTTGCGTATCATTTCGGAATCGATCGAATCCGGGCTTGCCGCCAATGCGGGCCTTTCCGGCATTGCCGCGGAATGAAGGGCGCATCGGACAAATGACGGATACGATCATGACAGACGGGAACCCCGGCGCGGCCTCGGATAGCGAAGTGCATTCGCCTGGCACCATCCGGGTGCTTGTCGCCAAGCTCGGGCTCGACGGCCACGATCGGGGCGCCAAGATCGTAGCCCGCATCCTGCGTGATGCCGGCATGGAGGTCGTTTATACCGGTCTCTACAAATCGCCCAAGGAAGTCGTCAACGCCGCGATCCAGGAAGACGTCGATGTCATCGGCGTCAGCCTGTTGTCGGGTTCGCATGTCCCGCTGTTTCGAGAACTGGGGCGCTGCCTTCGGGACCACAAGGCCGAGCACATTTTCGTTGTCGCAGGTGGTGTCATTCCTGAACAGGATTATGCGACGCTGCTTGAAAGCGGGGTCGACGCGATTGTGCCGCAGGAGGCCCGCGCCGATCTGATTGTCACGACAATCAGGAACCTGATCGAGGCCCGTGGCCGCATATGACCGCATCTAACCCTGCAAAACCGGTCAAGCGCTCCGCTTACGTCCCCTCGCTTGAGTTGGTGCGCGACGTGCGTGCCGGCGGCGTTCTGGCCATTGCCCGGATGATCTCCCGCGCTGAGGCCGGATATGCGGAGGCTTCGGAGGCCCTGGCGCAAATCTACAAGCACACCGGCAAGGCCCACATCGTCGGCATCACCGGCGTGCCGGGCGCCGGCAAGTCCACCCTTGTCTCTGCCCTCATCAAGGCCTTCGCGTCGGACGGGTCCAAGGTCGGGGTCGTCGCGGTCGACCCAAGCAGCCCGTTTTCCGGCGGCGCCATCCTGGGCGACCGGGTCCGGATGAACGATGCGGCCGAGTCCTGCCAGGCCTTCATCCGCAGCATGGCAACGCGCGGTCACCTTGGCGGCCTGGCCCGCTCGACGCTTCAGGCGGTCGATATTCTCGATGCCGCCGGATACTCGCCAATCATCATCGAAACCGTCGGCGTCGGCCAGGATGAGGTGGAGGTGGTGACAGCCGCTCATACCATCGTGGTCCTGTCCGCTCCCGGGCTCGGTGACGACATCCAGGCGATCAAGGCAGGTATCCTGGAAATCGCCGACATCCACGCCGTCAGCAAATGCGACAAGCCGGAAGCGGCAGCCACGATCTCGGCCTTGAAAGGCATGATGGCGCTCGGAACGGCCAAGACAGACTCCGCGTGGAATCCTCCGGTCTTGCCGGTCAGTTCGGTGTCGGGCGAGCGGATCGGCGATCTGAAAGACGCCATTGGCCGCCACTGGGTGCATTTGCGAGAAAGCGGGGAACTGGCGGACCGCCAGCGCGGCATTTGCAAGACGCGGATACTTGGCACCGCCAGGCACCTTTTCCAGCAGAAGTTCAATGATGAGGCTGGGGAGGTGGAGAAGCATATCCAGGCCGTGGTGAACCGCGACATGGATCCAACCGTCGCCGCCCGCCTGTTGCTGGGCTGGGACAATGAGGTGCGTCCGAGATGAATCTGTTCTCAGCGCCGGCGATCGAAAACGTCAGGGAAAGGCAGGCCGAGTGGGAAGTCAACGAACTCGCGGCGGCCTTGAAAAACAGGCCCGAAGAAAAGCCTGACTACGAAACCGAGTGCGGGATTCCGCTGAAGCGGATTTATACGGCCGCCGACGTTGCTGATATCCCGGCGAGCGACCTCGGCTTTCCGGGCGCCTATCCTTTCACGCGTGGCGCCTATCCCACAATGTATCGCGGGCGCCCATGGACCATTCGCCAAGTGGCGGGCTTCGGCAATCCGGAAGCTACGAACCAGCGTTACAAATACATGATCCAGACGGGTCAGACCGGCCTTTCGACGGACTTCGATCTGCCGACTCTGCTTGGCCTGGATTCAGACAATCCGATGGCCTTCGGCGAAGTGGGCCGCGTTGGCGTCGCCATCGATACGGTGGACGATGTCGACCGTCTTTTCGATGGCATCGACCTGGAAAAAATATCCGTCTCCCTCACCATCAACCCTTCGGCCTGGGTCATCTACGCGATGTTCGTCACTGTTGCCGAACAGCGCGGCTACGACCTTCACAAGCTGACCGGGACATTGCAGGCGGATCCGCTGAAGGAATACGTCGCGCAGAAAGAATGGATCTATCCGGTGCGACCCGCCGTCAGGCTGCTGCGTGACCTGATCATGCACAGCGCAAAGGCGACGCCGAAGCTCAATCCGATCAGCCTCAGCGGATATCATCTGTCGGACGTCGGCGGAAATGCGTTGCAGGAAATCGCGTTCATCATGGCCTTCACCATCGCTTATTGCGAAGAGGTCATCGAGGCCGGAATGGACATCGACGATTTCGCGCCGAGGCTGTCCTTTTTCTTCATCAGCCATCAGGATTTCTTCGAGCAGATCTGCAAGTTCAGGGCGGCCCGGCGCGTCTACGCCAAGATCATGTCGGAGCGGTTCGGTGCCAAAAAGCCCGAATCCATGCGGCTGCGGGTGCATGTGCAGACCGCCGCGATGAGCCTCACGAAAGTCGAGCACCACAACAATTTGATGCGGACCGCCATCCAGGCCCTCGGCGCCGTGCTGGGCGGTTGCCAGAGCATGCATACCAACGGTCTCGACGAAGCCTTCGCCATTCCGACCGAAGAGGCGATGAAGCTGGCGATCCGGACCCAGCAGATCATCCGTGACGAGATCAACGTGACGTCGGTCATCGATCCCCTTGGCGGTTCGTATTTCATAGAGCGCCTTACGCGGGACATGGAAGACGAAATCTGGAAAGTGCTGGATGAGGTGAAGGAACGCGGCGGCGCCATCAAGCTGGTCGAGGAAGGCTGGTTCCAGCAGAAGCTGGCCGACTCCGCGTACGCGACCTTCAAGAAGATCGATACGGGCGAAAAAATCTCGGTTGGCGTCAACCGCTATGTCGATGAGACCAGCGATTCCGCCGAGGTCCACATCCATCCCTACGACGATGAATGCACGCAGCTGCAGATCGACCGTTTGAATGAGGTCCGCGCCAACCGGGACAGCGATCGCGTTCAACATCTTTTGAAAGAGCTCGCCCAACAGGCCGGATCCGACGACATCAACCTGCTGCCGAAGACCATCGAGCTCGTGAAGGCAAGAGCGACGCTGGGCGAGATTTGCAGCTCGCTGCGGGATGTCTGGGGTTCCTATGCCGAACCGATGATCGTCTGAGGAGGACACCATGACGCAAGCAGTCATTTCCAGAAACGACGGGCCTGTTGCCTGGATCAAACTGAACCGGCCCGAACGGCTCAACGCCATGAACCGGCAGCTCGTCGATGAACTAGCCGCCGCGCTTGCGAAAGCCGAGGCGCAAGTGGATACCCGTGTCATCATTCTCCATGGGGAAGGGCGCGCCTTCTGCTCCGGGGACGACCTCAAGGACCTCGATGCGCAAACCGTGTCCGAGCCAGCGACGCAGGCCTGGGTCGAGGCGATCCAGAACGTCACCCTTCAGATCATGCAATCCAGGAAGATCGTTATTGCCGCGGTGCATGGCTGGTGCGTGGGCGGGGCTCTCGAATGGGCCATCAACTGCGATTTCCGGTTGTTTGCCGACAATACCCGCTGGTTTTTCCCTGAGGTCACCTATGGGCTGTTCGTGACCGGCGGCGTGACGGCGCTGTTGACCAAACAGGTCGGGCCGCAGGTCGCCAAGGAACTGATGATCCTGGGCGAACGGCACGACGCCGCAAAGGCTGTCGAGGTTGGCATCGCATGGAAACTCGTCGCCGAAGCCGAACTGCTTAACGAAGCGAGAAAACTGGCGCTCACGATCGCGGAGCGTCCCGCGAGCGCGGTGTCGGACATCAAGCACGCCATCAACGAAGGCTTTCACTCATCCCTCGCGGACGCAATGGCGCTGGAGACCAAAGCCACTGTCAGTGGCTTCATGTCTCCAGAGGCTCAAGCGCGAGCAAAAGAGTTTTGAACGCGCCATGACAATTCACGACGCCTCATCACCCCCCTACATCCCGGGCAGGCACGAAGACGAGCTCGAAGGCCGGGTGTTGCCCAGGATACTGTTGAAGCAGGCCGAACGGCTCGGAGCCAGGAAATTCCTCGAAGTCCGCGGGCGCTCCGTGAGCTTCGAGGACATGCTGCTGATGTCGAGCCAGCTGGCGCGCGGCTTGCGCGAGCTGGGTGTCGGCCGCGCGGACCGCGTGGCGATGCTGCTGCCCAATTGTCTTGAACTCGTCGCGATATGGTTTGCGGCATCAAGTCTGGGCGCGATCGAGGTGCCGAACAATCCCGGCCTGAAGGGGGAGCTCCTCTGCCATAACCTCAACAATTGCGGCGCAGAGGTGCTCGTTACAGACGCCGATGCTCTTGCGGAACTCGCAAGGGTTCAGGACGACCTGCCCAATCTGCGGACGCTCATCCTCGTGGGCGTTGATCCGGGTGAGGCGCGGGCGGCAGGCATCAGGATCGCCCGGATTGTCCGTTTTGAGGAATGTCTGGCCTCGCGGCCGGATTATGATCTGGCCGAAGTCCATTACTCCGACCCGATGGCCATCCTGTACACGTCGGGTACCACCGGCCCCGCCAAGGGGGCGTTGATGTCTCACCATCATTGCTATTCCTGGGCTGCGGCAATGGCATCCAACCTCGGCTACACGACCGGCGACAGTTATTTCTCGGCCTTGCCGCTGTTTCACACCGACGCCCAGATGTTCGGTGTGTTCATGCCCCTGATCTACGGGACGCAATCGACGCTGGTCGACGGCTTCAGCGCGTCGAGGTTCTGGGACCAGGTCCGCGCCAGTGGCGCCACGGCGACAAATCTGCTGGGCGCCATGGCCGTCATGCTGATGCGCGCGCCGCGGTCCGGGAACGACAGCGGCAATCCCGTCAAAATATGCCAGTGCATTCCCATGGTTCCGGACAAGGAGGCTTTCGAGCGCCGCTTCGGCATGAAACTTGTCACCGGCTACGGCCAGACCGAAACCAGCTTTGTAACGTTGGACACGGCGGATGAAACGAGACCGGGCTCCTGCGGCCGGCCGCATCCGGACTGGGAAGTGGCGATCGTCGACGAAGCCGACAGGCGCCTGCCGCCCGGCACTGTCGGCGAAATCGTTTCGCGCCCGAGCAAGAGCTGGAGCATGTTTTCCGGCTACTATCGTGCAGACGCCAAGACGGTGCAGACGCTCAGGAACCTTTGGTATCATTCCGGCGATGCCGGCTTTCTGGACGAAGACGGCTGGCTCTATTTCAAGCATCGCCTCAACGAGGCGATCCGGCGTCGGGGCGAGAACATTTCCGCCTACGAGGTGGAAACCGTCGCTGAAAAACACCCCGACATCGTCGAGAGTGCGGCTTTCGGAATTCCGTCGGAATTCACCGAGGAAGACATCATGGTTGTCGCCATGCGCAAACCGGGGTCCGCGCTGGAACCCGCCGCTCTGCTCGACCACTTCCGGGAGCTCGCGCCTCGCCACATGGTTCCGCGCTACATCGAGATTACCGACACCCCGCTGCCGCGAACGCCGACAGAAAAAGTCGCCAGGAACGCCTTGCGGCAGCGCGGTGTGAGCGATGCCACATTTGATCGCGGACAGCGTTAGAGCGGCGGGGTCATAAGCGGTGGAACGTCGAATGATCGCTCCCTGTTTCATGGACGATACGCTCGAATGCCTTCGCCGCCACAACGTGGAGATCGAACCCCTGCTGGCGCGGGTGGGCCTGCCGCCGGTCATTTCCCAACCGATCTCCGCGGAGCAATATGGCGCGCTTTGGCATGCCGTTGCCGAAACCATGGACGACGAGTTCTTCGGCGAAGGGGCTCGGCCGATGCGGTCCGGCAGCTTCGCGCTGCTGTGCCACGCGCTGCTGTCGACCAAGACGCTGGAGCATGCGCTGCGCCGAGGCCTGCGATTCCTGCGCGTGGTCCTCGATGATCCTCACGGCCAACTGATCGTCAGGAACGGACTTGCCGAGGTCATCTTGGAGGACGCCAGTCCGCTGCGCTCGGCCTTTGCCTACCGCACCTTCTGGATCATCGTCCATGGCGTGAACTGTTGGCTGGTGGGCCGGCGCCTGCCGATCCGCTGGGTGGATTTCAAATGCAGCGCGCCACCCGACGGAACCGACTACCGCCTGTTTTTCGGCGCCCCGGTGCGGTTTGATCAGCGGGAAAGCCGGCTTGTCTTCGATGCCGATTTCCTGACGCTGCCTGTCATCCGTGACAACAGCGCCTTGCGGGAATTCCTGCGCCAGGCGCCAGCCAATATTCTGGTGCGGTATCGCCACGATGAGGGGCTCTCCGCCGCTGTTCGCGGACGCCTGCACATGACGGTTCCGTCCGCGTGGCCAAGCTTCGAGACACTCGCCGCGGGAATGCGTATGCAAGCGCCGACCTTGCGCCGGCGCTTGCAATCAGAGGGGCAGACCTATCGCTCCATCAAGGATGAAATGCGCCGAGCCCTGGCCATGGAAGCCTTGCTTGGCGGCAGCCGAAGCGTGGCCGATCTGTCCGCCGATATCGGCTTTTCCGAACCAAGTGCCTTTCATCGGGCATTCCACAAATGGACCGGCAAAAGCCCCGCGTCGTTTCGCCGAGAGGCCGCATCGAGGCTCGATGCACAGGACCGTTCGCCCGCGAACTCGGCGGGGCCGCAGGCACGGCACGCATCGAACGGCAAACATTGCAAAATCGATCACCAAATCTGAGCGCTTCGGTCATCGTATGCCACTTTGCTCCGTTGCAACATGTTCGGGCGAGGCATTCTCGCGCGGGCATGAACAATGCGGATCAAGGATAGCGTTTTTTTGGTCACCGGCTCCGGCTCCGGATTGGGAGCCGCGGTTGCACGCATGTTCGCCGCTGAAGGCGCAAACGTTCTTGCCATCGATGTGAACGCTGCGGCCGGCGAAAAAGTCGCCGCGGAACTGGGCAGCGCCGTGCGCTTTCACCGGGCCGATGTCACCAGCGAAATCGACGGCATTGCCGCGATTGATGTTGCCACGAACACGTTCGGGCGCATCCACGGGCTGGTGAATTGCGCGGGCATAGCGCCGGGTGAAAAGGTCCTCGGGCGGGACAAGCTTCACAGCCTCGAAAGCTTCGCGCGCACGATTGCGATCAATCTCGTCGGCACCTTCAACATGTTGCGGCTTGTCGCCGACCGCATGGTGAAGGGAGAGCCCGATGCTGATGGCGAGCGCGGCGTGATCGTCAACACAGCCTCGATCGCGGCGTTCGATGGGCAGGTCGGTCAGGCGGCCTACGCGGCGTCAAAGGGGGGTGTCGCCGCGCTGACGCTGCCGGTCGCTCGGGAGCTGGCTCGCTATGGCGTACGCGTCGCCACCATCGCCCCGGGCATCTTTGAAACACCCATGATGGCGGCCATGCCGCAAGAGGTGCGGGACGCGCTCGGCGCGAGCGTGCCGTTTCCGCCGCGCCTGGGCCGTCCGGATGAGTATGCCAGCCTGGTGAAACACATCTGCGAGAACATGATGCTGAACGGCGAGGTTATCCGCCTTGACGGCGCGTTGCGCATGGCGCCGCGATGACGGGCACTGCAGGAGGGATCGGCTGGGTGACCACTCGTGATCCGATAGTCATCGTCGGCGGCGCCCGCACGCCCCTTGGAGGGTTCCAAGGCGCCTTCAAGGACGTTGCCGCCGCGCAGCTTGGCGCGGCCGCTGTCCGGGCCGCCTTGGAGCGGTCCGGAACCGGGATGGATCTCGTCGATGAGGTGCTGTTGGGTTGCGTGCTGTCCGCCGGTCAGGGCCAGGCGCCCGCGCGCCAAGCCGCCATCGCCGCCGGCCTGCCGCTCAGTGTCGGTGCCACGACCGTAAACAAGATGTGCGGGTCCGGCATGATGTCGGTGATGCTGGCCCACGACCGCATTGCCGCTGGTTCCGCGGCGATCGTCGTGGCGGGTGGCATGGAGAGCATGACCAACGCGCCGTATCTCCTCGATCGTGCGCGCTCCGGCTATCGGCTCGGGCACGGCAAGATCGTCGATCATATGTTCCTGGATGGCCTGGAGGACGCCTACGACAAAGGGCGGCTCATGGGGACCTTCGCCGAGGACTGTGCGCATGCCTACCAGTTTAGCCGCGGCGCCCAGGACGCCTTCGCGGTCGCTTCGCTGGAAAGGGCGCAGAAGGCCATTGCCGAGGGCAGCTTCATCAAGGAGATCGTCTCGATCACGGTGGCGGCGGGCAAGACCGAGCGCATCGTCGATGAGGACGAGCAGCCTGCGAAGGCAAGACCGGAAAGAATCCCCGCGCTGAAGCCTGCTTTCCGGGAGGGCGGCACGGTAACGGCCGCGAATTCCTCGTCAATCTCGGACGGCGCCGCGGCCCTCGTCCTCATGCGCCGTTCAGAAGCAGACAAGAGGGGCGTTGGCCCGCTCGCCACAATCCGTGGCCATGTCACTTACGCCCAGGCGCCCAACCTCTTCACGATCGCGCCGATCGGCGCCATCCGCAAGCTCTGCGAGAGGATTGAATGGGATCTCGGGGATGTGGATCTCTTTGAGATCAACGAGGCTTTCGCCGTCGTGCCGATGGCCGCGATGCGCGAACTCGGCCTGCCTGAAGACAAGGTGAATGTGCATGGCGGCGCATGCGCGCTTGGCCATCCGATCGGCGCGTCAGGCGCGCGCATCATCGTCACGCTGGTCGCCGCGCTCCGGAAATATCAGCTGAAGCGCGGCATAGCGGCCGTCTGCATCGGCGGGGGCGAGGCCACCGCATTGGCGGTGGAACGCATGCCTTGAACAAGCCGCGCCGAATGGCAGGCGCCTGATGGGGAAGGCGGCCGCAAATTTCAAAGTCAGCTTGATGCGCCGGGTGGGCATCGCATCGAAGCATCAATCAACGCCCACAATGCTAAATGGGAGCCATCGCATGAAAAAATCACTGTTGTTCGCGGTTGCCGTGACCGCGCTTGCCGCGTTCAGCGGCAACGCCCGGGCCGATATTCTGATCGGTGTCGCCGGTCCGATCACCGGTCCGAATGCCGCCTTTGGCGCGCAATTCCAAAAGGGCGCCGAACAGGCAGCGGCCGATATCAATGCCGCGGGCGGCGTCCTCGGCCAGCAGATCAAGATCCAGGTTGGAGACGATGTGTCCGATCCGAAACAGGGGATTTCGGTTGCCAACAAGTTCGTCGGTGACGGGGTGAAATACGTGGTCGGCCATTTCAATTCGGGCGTGTCGATCCCCGCCTCGGAAGTCTACGCCGAAAACGGCGTGCTCGAGATATCACCCGCATCCACCAATCCGCAGTACACCGAGCGCGGTCTCTGGAACACGTTCCGCACCTGCGGCCGTGATGACCAGCAGGGCAAGGTCGCGGGCGACTATATCGCTGCGAATTTCAAGGACGCCAAGCTCGCCATCGTCCACGACAAGAGCCCATACGGACAGGGTCTCGTCGACGTGGCGAAGAAGGTGCTGAATGCCGATGGCGTTACAGAAGTGATGTATGAAGGCATCAACATCGGTGACAAGGACTTCTCCGCGCTCATCGCCAAGATGAAGGAAGCCGGGGTTACGCTGATCTACTTCGGCGGTCTGCACACCGAGGCCGGGCTGATCATGCGCCAGTCCGCCGATCAAGGCTTGAAGGCTACTTTCTTCTCAGGCGACGGAATGGTTTCGAACGAACTAGCCGCGATTGCCGGTGACGCCGTCATCGGCACACTCAACACCTTCGGCCCGGATCCACGCAAGAATCCAGTCGCAAAGGATATCGTCGAGAGGTTCCACGCAGCCGGCTTCGAGCCGGAAGCCTACACCCTATACTCCTATGCCGCGGTTCAGATCATCGCCGCCGCGATCGCCAAAACTGGATCCGCCGATGACGCGATGAAAGTAGCCGAAACCATCAAGGGGTACGGGCCGTTCAAGACCGCCATCGGTGACTTCGGCTACGACGCCAAGGGCGATCCGACGCGTCCTGACTACGTCATCTATGAATGGAAGAAGGGCGAGGACGGAAAACCCACCTATTTCGAAAAATAAGAACTCGGGATCGAATGATCATTTTCAAAGATGCCCGGTGTCATGGCCGGGCATCTTACGGATGGAATCAATCCCGAAGAGTCCCTGGGAAGCGCATGCAGTCGGCGACTTCGCGGCGGAAACAACGGTATTTGCGCGCGAACAGAAGCAGTGGAAACGATGGAAGAAGGTCTAATTCGGCTACGGGCATCCACTTCGAAGGGACACTACTCCGGTTGTCTTATTGATGGGCGGACGCTGACGAGGCAGCCAACGGGTCCTTCTTGGGACGCCTGTTGAAATAGTAGCGCTGACCTATCGCGCGAAGACCGTCGCCGCTCAGGATCCTGCGGCCGACGTCGTGTCCTGGTTTATCCGGAGCGCAGACATCAATGACGCGCGCCCAGCGTTTGGCGAACAGGCCGGCGCAAGCGAGCGAGGCTCCTAAGTCGATCCTTGCCAGAAAGATATCATGAGCATGGGAGGAGCCAAATGCCCCCCTGTCGGGTGAATGCGTTATCTCCAACGCCGTTACCCGTGCCATCTGCTTCCATCCCAAAACGCCCATGGGATGCCAGCCCGCTCAATCTAATCCAGGGAGGCAAATGCCAATATCGGTCAGTTCCCGCCCAGGTTGACGGTCCCCTTGCGAATAATCACGTTGCCGTAGAATAAGGTTTCGCCAGTCGCTATGACGGCGAATGCCTGCTTGGTGCGCTCGTAAAATGCGAAACGCTCAATCCGGGCAAGCTTTGTCGGCTCACCGGGCAAGGCATCGAGCGCCGTCTGTATCGCGATATGTGCCGGTACGATCTTGTCAGGATCGCCGATGACTTCCATGCCCATCACCGGATCCGGTTCGGAATCGTCCAGTGGCATCACCGACAGCACCGCTTTCAACATGCGCGGCAAGTCGCTCGCTTCCATGCGGATAAGACGCTTCGACACTGTTTGTGCGGGGAAGCTCCCATCGGCGATGACAATTTCGTCGCCATGGCCCATGGCGCGCAACGCGTGCAGAATGTCAGCATTCAGGATAGGGTCGATTCCAATCAGCATGATGAAGGATCCTTCAGCTTAGATCGTGGAGATCGGTGGTGATGGCCGGGCCGATCGAAAACTCCGAAAAATGGACGGCCAGCCCACTGCGCTCCGGCGTACACGCCGTCGGGCCGACCGCGTAAGAGGCGGCAACCGGGAAGGGCGCGAGGCGCAACAGCGGCCAGAATTTGCCGTCCCGCGAAGCTTGAATGCGCATAGCGCCCCCGGCAAGCGTCACCCGGATGTGGAAGTCCTCCAGTTCCTTGAAAGGCTGCGAGACCGACCAGTCGGACTTGCCGTCGGTGATGACGGTGCTGAGGAAGAGTTCGCCATCGGTGAACTCCACGCCGGTCTTGACCCAGCGTTTCTCGTCGATACGAACCATGAGGCCTGCTTGATCATACAGGGTACGAAATTCGCCCTGGATGCGAATCCTGGCGGTGAAGTCATCAGTCGCCGGAAAGCCGAGGAAATGACCGCTGTCCCGGGTGAAATTGTAGTGGGTTTCTCGCCAGAAATCGGTCTTGGCATCAGTGGTCATGGTGAGGCTCGCATCCTCCGCCAACCAGCCTGCCGGCTGGTTGAGCCATGTGCCGTCCTTGAAGTTAACGTTCATGTCGTTTCCTCAGGTGAGAATGATGGTCATCGCTCGCTGCGCTACCGCAGACGATAGGCATCGATCGCGTTTAGATGGAAAAATCGGTCGGCCAATTCGGGATTGGCATCGGCCAGCCGGCCCGCGATGTCTCTCACGTCCTTATAGCCGGCCGCTAATGTGCAAACAGGCCAGTCAGAGCCGAACATTATGCGCTCCGGGCCAAAAGCATCCAATGCCAGCCGCATGTATGGATCGAAATCTTCGGCCCGCCATGATCCCCATTCCGCTTCGGTAACGAGGCCGGAGATCTTGCACCAGACATTTCCATGCGCGGCGAGCCTCTTCAGGCGAGATTGCCAGGGGAGGTTGACCCCGGACGCGATTGGGGGCTTGGCCATATGATCCAACACGAACCGCCCGCTTGGAAATTGTTGCACCAGATCGATGGCGGCAGGCATTTCCCGGGTGCGCACAAGCAGATCGAGGGTTAACTCGGCCGCGAAAATGGCCGACACGCCAGCACGGACCGCAGGCCGTCGCAGCCATTCAGCATCGGGCTCGTCGTGAACATTGTGGCGGATGCCGACAAGTCGGTCCCCGCCGGGGAGCGCGCGCAGCTTCCCGATCATGTGCGAGCAGTCGTTCGCCTGAAGATCTGCCCAGCCGACGACACCTGCAACGAAGGCATGATCGTTGGCTATGGCAAGAAATTCGCGGGTTTCGTCCGCGTCGTGGCGGCATTGCACCAAGATGGTCGCGTCGATGCCGGCTTCCGCCATCAACGGCAACAGGTCGTCGGGGCCGAAATCACGCCGCAGCGGGCGCATCGCTTCGCCTGCCATCCATGGGTAACTGCCTGTCGTCAGGTTCCAGAAATGCTGGTGAGCGTCGATCACGCGCGGTTGCATGCGGTTCAGGCAGTGGGGGCTTGAGGTGAGATCAGCCCAAAGGATCGCAAGTCGTCCCACATGGCCGCTGGGATTGGGTGCCGCAACAGCGCGTTGTTTTCGACGATCTCGTCGCGGCTTCTGGCCCCGCTCAGGACACTTGCTACCGCGGGATGCAGTGTCGGAAACTGAATGGCGGCGGCCTTCAGGGGCACGTCATGACGCAAGCAGACCCTTTCGAGTTCGAGGGCGCGGTCGATTAGCGCCTTGTCGGCCTCCTGGTAGTTGAATTTCGCACCGGCTCCCGGATTTGCGAGAAGGCCGCTGTTGTAGACGCCGCCTATGATGATGGAGATCTGCTTGTCCACGCAAAGCGGAAGGAGTTCATCGAGCGCCCCCTGTTCAAGCAGCGTGTAGCGGCCGGCAAGCAGGAAGCAATCGAAAACGCCGTCCCGGGCGAACTCCACCAGCATTTCGCTCTGGTTCATGCCGGCACCGACGGCACTGATCTGGCCCTCGGAGCGCAGTTTGTCCAATGCCTTGTAGGCGCCGTCCATTGCCTGCGCATAGTGCGCGTCCGGATCGTGGATATGCAGCACGTCGATGCTGTCGAGGCCCAGACGCCGGAGGCTTTCTTCGACCGAAGTCATGACCCCGTCATAGCTGAAATCGAACACCGGGCGCTCTGGGGGCGTTCCCTTGTAGTAGGCGTCCTCGCCCTGCGGTTCTTGGGGAAGCCGCAGCAATCTACCCACCTTTGTGCAAAGAACGTAGCTGTCGCGCGGTTTGGTTTTCAGGAAGGCGCCCAAGCGTTGTTCGGCCATGCCGTTGCCATATTGCGGCGCGGTATCGAACAACCGTATGCCGAGATCCCAGGCAGCTTCCATCGTCTCAAAAGCGGCAGCATCGCTGGTCGCGGAGTACAGCCCGCCAATCGCCGTCGTTCCCAGGCCCAAGGCTGTGGCCTTGAGCAACGTGCGGCCCAGAGGCCTCCGTTCAGATGTTTCCTGCATGAAAGTTTCTTCCCAAAACGCGACCTGAAATCTGCTCGGCAGTTAATTCCCACTCTCTTTCTTTCGTGTCAATAAATTTCTCCAAAGAAAATTATCTTGCAAATGAGCAATTTTCTTGTCATCGTATGCATGCCGATTTCAGGAAGTGTAGAAGCATCCATGAACGCTAAAAATGCAAACGGCGTCGCCTTCAGCGATGGCAGGTTCGTCCCGGTCGGCGAAGCCAAGATATCCGTTCTGGATTGGGGTTTCTCCCGTTCGGATGTCACCTACGACGTCGTGCATGTGCGGGATGGAAGCTTCTTTCGTATGGATGATCACCTTGCGCGTTTCGAGCGATCGATGCTGGGCGTCCGGCTGACGGCACCTCATTCGATGGCGGAGATCGCGTCGATAGCAGAGCGATGTGTTGCTCTTTCTGGGTTGCGGGATGCCTATGTGGCGATGATCTGCACGCGTGGGAGTCCACGCGTTTTCGGCTCCAGGCGGCCGCAGGACTGCGACAACAAGCTTATCGTCTATGCAATTCCATGGATCGACGTCATCCCACCCGATGTGCAGGCAAGAGGAGCCCATCTCCATATCGCTTCCGTGCCGCGGATCCCCCCCGCCTCCATTAACCCTGCCGTCAAGAACTACCATTGGGGCGATCTGACCCGCGGCCTGTTCGAGGCCCACGATGCGGGAGCCGATACCGCAGTGCTGTTGGACCGCGACGGTTATGTCACCGAAGGCCCGGGGTTCAACGTCTTCATTGTGCGCCAGGGCGAAGTGCTCACCCCCGATCGGGGCGCCCTGGAGGGGATCACACGCCGCTCCGTCCTCGAACTTTGCGAAATGCTCGCCATTCCGGCGCGGATTGCGCCGTTGCGGAAGCAGGATCTGCTGTCGGCGGATGAAATGTTCTGCACAACAACGGCGGGCGGAGTCATGCCCGTATCGCGCATCGACGATCACATCATGAGCGGCGGCAAGCCGGGAAAACTGAGCTCGCAGCTCAAGTCATTCTATTGGGAGCAGCACAGGGCAGGTTGGCACCAGACGCCAGTTAACTACTCCGCATAACGACTCAACGAAGGGGAATGAAAATGAAAAGACGTGAATTTCTGTCTCTCACCACCACTATTGCAGCGGGTGCATTGGCATCTTCCGCGTTCAAGCCAGCCAAGGCGGCTGGCAAGGAACTGCGCATTCTGACCTGGGAGGGATATGCCGACGACCAGTGGGTCAAGGCCTTCCAGGAAAAGACCGGATCGACCGTAAGCATCAGCTATACGGGCAGCGTTGATGAAATCTTCGCCAAGATGACAGCATCGGGTGGTGCGGATTTCGACGTGATCGCCATTGAGACGTCATCCTACAAACGGCTGACGCAGGAGAAACTGCTGCAGCCTGTCGATCTCGCGAAAGTCCCGCAGTCGAGCAATCTTCTGCCGGCGTTCCGTTCCGTGTCGGCGATTATTTTCGACGGCAAGCCATACGCGGTTCCCTTCGCCTGGGGTTCGATTCCGCTGATCTACAGCACCGACACGTTCAAAACCGCGCCTGACAGCTGGAGCGTTCTTTGGGACAAGAAATACAAGGGTCGCATCATCGTGATGGATGATGCCAACAATGCGATCGTCACCACGGCGCTCCTGCTCGGCATCAAGGACCCCTTCAACCTCACCACTGACCAGTTCTCACAGGTCAAGGCCAAGCTTCTGGAGCAGAAAGCCAATGTCGCGAGCTACTATGCCGGCTTCGACGACGGCGTCAGTATTTTCGCCCAAGGAGGCATCGATCTAATGATGTCCATGGGTGAGCCTCAGGCGCCGATGTTGCGCAGCCGTGGCGCCAATGTCGGGCTTACAATTCCGAAGGAAGGTGCGATCGGCTGGATCGATTGCTGGGCGATCAGTGCCAAGGCCCGCGACACCGATCTCGCTCACGCATGGGTCGACGCCATGCTCGAAAAGGCGGTTGGAACCTACATCAGCGAAAAGACCGGTTACGGCAACACCACCAATGGTGACGCCAATGAAAAGATCGGCTTGACCTATTCCGACAGGCTTGTCTTCCTTCAGGCGCCCGAAGACTTCGGCCGTCGTATCGAATTGTGGAACGAGATCAAGGCAACTCCGGTTCAACAATGACTGCTGCATTCTCCGAGGAAGAGGTCCACAGACCGAACGTCATCCAGCTGGTTGGCGTGACCAAGTCCTATAGGAACCTCAACGTTTTGAAACCAGTCGATCTTGACATCAAGGATGGAGAGTTCCTCACCATCCTTGGACCATCCGGATCGGGAAAGACGACAATTTTGCGGATGATCGGCGGCTTCACGCCGCCGACATCCGGCCGTATCTTGCTGCGCGGCGCCGACATCTCCCAGGTGCCGATCTTCAGACGGCCGTTCAACACCGTGTTTCAGGACTATGCACTTTTCCCGCACATGACGGTTGCAAAGAACGTGGCTTACGGGTTGCGGATCAGGCGAAGACCGGCTGCGGAGATCAAGACAAAGGTCTCTGCGGTCCTTGATACCGTCAACCTGACTGACAAGGCCGAGCGCTATCCCAGTGAATTGAGCGGTGGCCAGCGCCAGCGGGTGGCGCTGGCGAGGGCCATCGTCTGCGA
The DNA here is from genome assembly GCF_040537815.1 of Mesorhizobium shangrilense. Classification (NCBI taxonomy): domain Bacteria; kingdom Pseudomonadati; phylum Pseudomonadota; class Alphaproteobacteria; order Hyphomicrobiales; family Phyllobacteriaceae; genus Mesorhizobium; species Mesorhizobium shangrilense. Next base: position 3,276,721 of record NZ_JBEWSZ010000001.1, on the reverse strand, counting down.
GCCGCAGGTCATTTTGCTAGACGAACCGCTGGCAGCGCTGGACGCCGAGTTGCGGCGTTCGATGCAGGAATTTCTAAAGGACCTGCAGCGGCGCATTCGCACGACATTCGTGTTCATCACGCATGATCAGGAAGAGGCGATCTCCATGTCGGATCGCATCGCCGTCATGGATCACGGCAATCTGGTTCAGGTTGGCACCCCTCAGGAGATCTATTACAAGCCGCGGAGCGAATTCGTGGCGAAGTTCTTTGGCGAGAACAATCTGCTGCCCGCGCAGCTCGATACCGATGGCGTAACAGGCATCGTCCAAAGTCCGCTCGGAAGGCATCCGATTCCCGCATTGGCCAGCAGTAGCGCCGACCTCTTGCTCGCCATAAGGCCGGAAAGTTTCGCCATCCACGACGGCAACGAATTGCGCGGTGATCAGCGTGTTTCTCAGGCGCGTCTGGAAAACGTCACCTTCCTGGGGGCTACAACCCAATTGTCGCTTGCCATGGGAGGGCCAGAACACAAGATCAAGGTCAGAGTTCCTACGGACCAGTCCGGGAAGCATCTGAATTTGGGTGACGATGTGCTGCTTCGATGGTCTGAAGCCGATGTCAGCTTCCTGCCAAGAGGATGATGAGATGACCGTTTCCACCGCCGACATCGTTAGCGCCGGCAATAGCGGCCCGCTATATTGGCGGCCGTCGCTCGGGAGAATTGCTGCAAGGATACTGGTCTACGGTGTTCCCACACTCCTGATCCTCGTACCGCTTTTGTCGTTTCTGACCTACAGCTTTCTTGAGATGAAAGACAATCAGGTCACAGGGCAGCCGACGTTGTCAAATTACGCAGGGTTTTTCCAAAGCGGCAGCTATCTCTATGTTTTCTTCGGGACCGTAAAGCTCGCTTTCATCGTAGCTGCGGTGGCACTCATTTTGGGATATATCATCTCTTATCTGATATGGCGGCTGGAGGGGTCGGTACGCTATCTTCTGCTGCTGCTCAGTGCACTGCCGCTGGTTATGAACTATGTGGTCAAGATCTATGCGATGCGCAGCATTCTTGGCTTCAATGGCTTCCTGAATTCCTTTCTGCTCGCGGCCGGCATCATCGATGCGCCGAGCAAACTGTTCATTTTCAACCAGACTGCCGTCATGCTGACGATGGCGGTGATCTATCTGCCATTCGGGATTCTGCCGATTTTTCTGGCACTGGAGCGTATACCGCAATCGCTGCTGAGTGCTGCCGCCGATCTAGGTGCCAAGCCTGGCCAGATATTCCTCAGCGTTGTCCTGCCGCTCAGCCTTCCGGGCTCGATTGCTGGCGGGCTGTTCGTCATGGTCATCGCGCTCGGCGACTATCTGACGCCGCAGATGGTAGGGGGGAGTGAAGGTTTCACTTTCGGCCGTGCCATATGGAGCCAATTCGGCATGGCGTTCAACTGGCCCTTCGGCGCGGCACTTGCGGTCGTCCTACTCGTCACTGTCATCGCGCTGATTGGCCTTGCCTCGTTCATCTTGCGAAACGCGAGGATGCAATGACCAGGTTGGAGCGCCTCACCATTGGACTTCTGTGGATTATCGGTGGCCTCACATTTGCGATACTTTATGCGCCGGCGCTGATCGTCATCCTGCTTTCGTTCTTCGGGTTAAAGAACCATCAGATCGACTGGTCGACCTTCAGCCTGGAATGGTACGGGAGATTGGCGGACAATTCGCAGCTGCTGTCAGCCCTTTACAATTCTATTGTCGTCGGGATCTGCGCTGTGGTCAGCGCGACAATCATATCATTGGCGCTGGCCTACTACATGAAAACCGGCGTGCGGCGTGGCCGCGCCTATGTCGAGTTCATCATCTTCCTGCCGTTCGTGCTGCCGGCTATCATCACCGGAATCTCACTGCTGGTCGCATTTCGGGAAATCGGGCTGGAGCGAAGCCTGATCACGGTCACTATCGGCCACATCGTGCTGATCCTGGCGGTGGTCTATCGCATGGTCACAATCAGGCTCGACACACTTGAGAATTCGCAGATAGAGGCGTCCCTCGATCTCGGCGCAAACGGTCTTGAAACCTTCCTCTATGTTGTTCTCCCCCAGTTGCGGTCGGCGCTGTTGACCAGCTCGCTGCTTGCTTTTGCGCTGTCGTTCGACGAAACATTGGTCACGTTCTTTCTCGTCGGCGGGGAAACGACGCTGCCCATGCGGCTCTGGGCAATGATGCGAACCGGCTTTACCCCTGAGATAAATGCGCTCGTTTCGATCGTGCTGTGCGTGACATTGTTGTTCGCAGCGTTGGGTGCGATGTCGCTTCGCGAGAGTATTGAACGCAAGCCATAACGTGGCGAAACTAGTAGTCTAGGCAATTGGAATCGACGGCAAGATATGAATAAGAAAACCAAAGATCTCGGAAAATTGCTGAAGGAGCGGCGCGCCTATCATGGATGGACGCTTGCCGAAGTCAGTTCCATGACTGGCATTGCCTCGTCGACTTTGTCGAAGGTCGAGAACGGTCACATCTCGCCGAATTTCGACACCATATTGAAGTTGTCGCACGGCCTTGGCGTCGAGATCGGCGACCTGCTGAATTCAGCGCCTAGCGAGCCCACGCCACCGCTTGTGGTTGCCCGGCGCAGCATCAGCCGCAATTTCGAGGGCCAGAGGCTCGATCGCCAGCATTACAGCTACAGCTATCTGTCCGCCGACGTGGCGCACAAGCGCATCATTCCGATCTATATCGAGGTGCAGGCGGTGACCCCTGAGGAGATGGGGCCGCTGACCGCTCATGTGGGCGAGGAATTCATGCTCGTCCTGAGCGGCAAGGTGCGTCTGTACAGCGAGTATTACGAGCCGATGGATCTGGAGCAGGGCGACAGCGTCTATCTCGATAGCACCATGAAACACGGCTACATGTCGCTGCAAGAGCCAACCAGTTCCATTCTCGTTTGCTGTTCGAGCGCCACGCCGAACCTGGCGCAGACATTGCGGGAAATCATCAAGGACCAGATCATCCAGGAATCGCAGTCCGGCCCGAAAGCTGACTGAGCGGCGATGCCTGCTGTCCCGGCGCTAATCGAGCAGATAAGGCAAATGCGAGACAACGCTGATTTTGCGAAACGCCCGCAAGCGCTCAACGGCCTTGTCGCTCGACCGCTGCAGATGTTGGCGCAGCGCGTCCTGCGCCAAAGCCGGGTTGCCGGCAGTGATGGCGTCTATGATCTCCAGATGCTCGTCCATGAAGGCATCGATTGGCAATCTGCCCCGCACAGCCCTCTGGATGTGCTTGCCCGCGACGAGGATGCCGCGCGTGCGGATAAGGGTTTCCAATATGTCGGAATTGGAGCTGTACTGCAGCAGATTCACATGCAGGTCTTCCTCGAGCCCATCCAGTTCTGCCGGCTCCACCAGCGGAAATTTGGCCGCGGCCTGCATCAGGCGCCCACGCATTTCGGCAAGCTCGTCGGAAGGAATGCGGGCCATGGCGGTGCGCAAGGCCGCCGGTTCGAGCAACAGCCGTATTTCATACAAATCCTGGAATCGGCGTTCGTCGAGCGGGTTTATCCACCAGCGGGATTTCTCGTCGCCTATCACGATGCCGCTCTTCGCCGCATGGTTCAGTATGTCGCCGGCAACAGTCCTGCCGACCTTGTAGTGGCGCGCCAGAGCAAGTTCGTTGATGCGGCAACTTCCAAACACGGCACGAAGGATGACCGTTTCCTCGAAGTCGTAATAGTAGGATTGCCAGGCGAAGGCCTTGGCATTCTTTGGCACTTCGAGCATCTCGCCCGTTATCTTCAGCCGCAGCGGCGGTCCGCCCGTTCCAGCCAACACGCCACGACCCTCGAACCGACGAACCAGCCCTTCTGCCTCGAGCGTGGCAAGCGCCTGCTTGACCGGCGATCGGCTCGAACCAAAGAGGGCGGCAATCGGTCCCTCGAGCAAGACAGTGCCTTCCGGAACGGATCCGCCAAGGACAGCCCTTCTGAGGGTGTCGGCGATGGATTCATAAGCGAGCGGGCGATGCCCCATGCGAGCCCTTCCGAGACGTCAGGTTACCGCCCCTATTTGCCAAGGGACGAATTCGGAGTCACCATAATTGTAACCTTCGCTGAGCGTGCGTTCGCCCGAAGCTATGGCGACAATCTTTTCGAAAATACGTTCGCCTGCCTCGGCGATGCTGTCGCTTCCATCGATGATGCCGCCGCAATTGATGTCCATGTCCTCGCTCATATGCTCGAACATGGCATTGTTCGTGGCGACCTTGATGCAGGGCGCTGGCTTGAACCCGGAAACGGAACCGCGCCCCGTCGTGAACACGATCAGGTTGCACCCGCCCGCGACCTGTCCGGTGACTGCGACCGGGTCGTAGCCGGGCGTGTCCATGAAGACGAAACCGGGTTCCCGGATCGGTTCGGCATACTCATAGACTTCCCGCAGCGGCATCGATCCGCCCTTGGCGACCGCACCCAGGGATTTCTCGAGGATCGTCGTGAGGCCGCCCTCCTTGTTGCCGTGCGAGGGGTTGTTGTTGAGCTCCGCACCGTTCTTTGCGGTGTAGTCGCGCCACCATTCAATTCGCGCCATCAGCTTGCGCGCGATCTCTGGCGTCGCCGCGCGGCGCGTCAGCAAGTGTTCGGCGCCGTAGATTTCGGGCGTTTCGCTGAGCACTGCGGTGCCGCCATGCTTGACCAGAAGGTCGGCGGCATAGCCGAGCGCCGGATTGGCGGTGATGCCGGAGTAACCGTCGGATCCGCCGCACTGAAGCGCCAGCTTGATGCCGGAAAGCGAAACGGTCGTCCTTTGCTCGGCGTTGATGGCCGGCAGTATCTCGCGAATAATGCCAATCGCCTCTTCGATCGTCTTGCGCGTGCCGCCAAGCTGCTGGATCGTCATAGTCCGCAGCATTGGCCCTTCCTCCAAGTCGAATGCCTTGACGAGGTGGCTGATCTGGTTCGTCTCGCAGCCGAGCCCGATCATCAGGATGGCGGCGAAATTCGGGTTCCTCGCGTAGCCACTCAACGTTCTGCGCAGATACTGATATCCCTCGGTGTTCGTGGGGATCGCACATCCCGTACCGTGAGTGAGCGCTACGACGCCGTCGACATTGTTGAATTCACCGAAGCCGGTTGTCTTGAAATGATCGGCGACCGCTCGAGCCACCGTGGCCGAGCAATTCACCGAGGTGATGATGCCGATATAGTTCCTGGTGCCGACCAGCCCCGATGCGCGCCGGTAGCCTTGGAAGGTCCTGCGTTCATTTTCGGGCAGCAAAGGCGTCGGTCCGCCGTCGACGGCGAATTCATGCGAAACGGCGCTGTCGAGCATTGCCAGGTTGTGCAGATGGACGTGGCTCCCGGGAAGGATGTTGGTACTCGCCCGGCCAATGATCTGTCCGTATTTGGACACCGGTTCGCCTTCGCCGATAGCGCGCAAGGCAATCTTATGACCGCTGGGAATCTCTGCTTGAGCGATAACCTTGCCGAGGTGTTCGGCTATTTCGATCCGCCTCGTGGCAACCGCGACATTGTCCGCGTCGTGCAGTCGGATGATGGCCGGGGCCGATCGACGAACTGGCATAGTCACCTCCATTAATGAGTATTGCATGCAAAAATCATTCATGTTAGGCAGGTGAAAGTCAAGAGAAGACTTTGAAGCACGACGATTCTTTGGGGATTTTCCGAAAATGGCTAAGGACCAACCGTATTCGGGCCTCTTTCCGGTGGCGCCGACACCCTTCACCGAAACCGGAGAGATCGATCTTGCAGGCCAGCGCCGCGTGCTGGATTGCATGATCGACCAGAAGGTCGACGGCATCTGCATTCTGGCCAATTACTCAGAGCAGTTCCTGCTGTCAGACGACGAGAGGGCGCAGCTCACTGATCTATGCTTGGAGCACGTGGCGGATCGTGTGCCGGTGATGGTCACCTGCAGCCATTTCAGCACCGAGATCGCCAGTGCGCGCGCGCGCCACGCGGCGGACCGCGGTGCCAAGCTGATCATGTTGATGCCTCCCTATCATGGCGCCGGCATCAAACTCGACGAAGCGTCGATTCAGGAGCACTTCGCCAGGGTTGCGGACGCAGCGCGGTTGCCGATCATGGTCCAGGACGCGCCATTGAGCGGCGTCACCCTCTCTGTCGAATTCCTTGTGCGTCTGGCGCAGTCCCTTCCTCTGGTCCGTTATTTCAAGATCGAGGTGCCGGGCACGGCCGCGAAGCTGCGCGAGTTGATCGAAAAGGGTGGCGATGCGATCGAGGGACCATTCGATGGTGAAGAAGCAATCACCTTGATGGCTGATCTCGACGCTGGCGCAACCGGCGTCATGTCGAGCGCGTTGCTTCCCGACCTCATTTGCCCCGTCATCCAGCATCATCGCGCTGGCCGCCGGCAAGAAGCGGTGAAGGCTTACGAGCGCATTCTGCCTCTGATCAACTATGAAAACCGGCAATGTGGATTGCGGGCGACGAAGGCGGTGATGGCGCAAGGCAAGGTTATCAAGTCCGACCATGTCAGGCATCCGCTGAAGGCCCTGCATCCAGCGACGCGAGATGGCTTGCTGGAACTTGCCCGGAGTATCGATCCCCTGGCCCTGCATTGGGGCAAGTGAGACTTGACGGTATTGCTCAACCACATGATGCCGTCACCGACAAGGCATCGCCGTAAAACTGCACGCCGGACGGAGCTCGACCGGTCTGCGGCGAAGCAAAGTTTCTCTGCCCGTGGAAGGGACTTGCCTTAGATGCTGTCAGGTCTTGAGCGCCCAAATGGCGAAATCACCGGTAGAACGCGCCTTCTCGGAATCCTGGCTCATCCAACCGAACATGTCAAAGCGCCGCCTGAGATCAACCGCATTGCCCGGCTGAGGGGCACGGACGCTGTCATGGTGCCACTGAATGTAGCGCCAGCCGATCTGGAGAGCCTTGTTGGCGGACTGCGCGTGCTGAAAAGTTTCGATGGAGCGATCGTTACTGTCCCACACAAGCAGGCGATCATCCGCCTTTGCGACGTGGTCAGCCCGCAGGCTCGCGCTGTCGGCGCTGCCAATGTGCTGCGCCGGGATCATGACGGCCGGATAATAGCCGACCAACTCGACGGCATCGGTTTCGTCGAGGGGCTGCGGCACGCCGGCATTGAGGTTGTGGGCAAGTCTGTCTACATCGCTGGCGCAGGCGGGGCGGCAAATGCCATTGCCTTTGCACTCGCTGAAGCGGGCGTGCGGCGTCTAACCCTTGCCAACCGTACGCAGGGCAAGATCGAGGCGCTGCGCGAAAAGCTGATCGCTGCCTATGGTAACATTGATGTCGGACTGGGTTCTGGGAACCCGACCGACCACGATCTTATCGTGAACGGAACGACGCTGGGCATGAATGTGTCCGATCCGCTTCCACTCGACACGCACTTGCTGAAGGCAGACATGGTGGTTGCCGAAGTGATTATGGAGCCGGAAATAACACCGCTTCTCGACGCTGCACGCAAAATCGGCTGCAGGATCCATCTCGGCCGACACATGCTTGAACATCAGCTTCAACTCATGGCCAACTTCCTCGGCCTTTAGATCTCCCCAAGACCTTAATTTGCCGGCAAACGAATGCTCCAGAACCCGAAGAGAGACATCCTAATGCAAGACCTGGCCATCAATGGTGGCCCTCGCGCTATCGAGGGGACCCTTCCGAGCTTTCGCGATGCATCGGGGCGCACGCTCGGCGACGAAGAGATGAAGGAGCTGTCGGACGTCCTCAAGTCTGGCAGCCTTTCCTTTCTCGTTGGTCCGAAAACAGGTGAGTTCGAAAGGCAGTTCGCGGCGAGATACGGTGTCAGCCACGCGGTCGCCGTCAGCAGCGGGACCGCGGCACTTCACACAGCAGTCATTTACCTCAACCCCGAGCCTGGCGATGAAATCATACTCTCGCCCATTACGGACGTCGGCACGGTCATCCCAATCATTTCCCAACTCGCTATCCCGGTTTTTGCTGATGTCGATCCGAACACCCACAACATCGACCCGGCCTCCATCGAGCGGAACATCAGCACGCGCACCCGAGCTATCATCGTTACACACGTCTACGGTCATCCGGCCGACATGGATGCGATCATGGCTATCGCGAAGAAACACAACCTTTTCGTCATCGAGGACTGCGCCCAAGCTCATCTTGCCTCGTACAAGGGGAAGCTGTGCGGCACTATCGGTAATCTCGGCTGTTTCAGTTTCCAGCAGTCGAAACACATGACCACTGGCGACGGCGGTATGGTGATAAGCAATGAAGACGGGCGTTTCGGTCGCGGACTCAGACATTGCAGCGACAAGGGTTGGCCGCGTGAAAGGGGTGGCCGCGATCATTTGTTCCTCGCGCCAAACTATCACATGACTGAGTTGCAGGCGGCTGTAGGCTTGGCCCAACTGAAGAAGCTGGACCGGTTTGTCAAGGCGCGGGTCGATGCCGCCGACAGGCTGAGCGCGCTGCTGTCCGGCGGCGAGGTCATTCCCGTCTTACCGTTGCCGGGGACAACCGGCGTCTATTTCTTCTACTCATTTCGCCTAGATTCTCAAAGATTGTCGCGGCCTATCCCGGAAGTCATGAAAGCCCTGACGGCCGAGGGCATCGATGGTTTCATCGGCTATCCCGGTCAGATCCCCCTCTATCGATATCCCCTGATCAAGGAACACAAAACGTTTGGCAGTTCCGGCCTGCCGTTCACTCTCGATGGCGTTCGCAAGGACGACTTCGACACAGAACTTTGTCCGGTGGCAGAGCGTGCCTGCCGAGAAACCATCTGCATGTGGTGGACGGACAGAATGGAGGATCACCATCTCCGGCAGATCGCCGATGCGATCCGTAAGGTGATCATGGCCTATCGCAACTAGCATTTCATGGCGACGCGATGCGGTTCACGGGAAAGTTCCAAACTGTCCATCGACACGAGATTGAAACAGCAACTGCATGCTCTCGCACAGCTGGAGTTTTGCAGCCAACCCCGCTGCGCTTGCCAAGAGCCTGACAGCGTGGCGCCTCGTGCCTTGTCCATGCGGCTATCAGCTATTTTTCGATCCCATCCAACCCCATCACGACACCTCACCAGCGCCGCGAACGCTAAGATGCTTTTGGCTTGGGAGCCATATTCTTCCTTCGACGATAGCACCTGCCGCACTGGGGTGAATCCGGAGTGGGAGACCCAAGCGGACGCGTCCTAACTTAAGTTAGCAGAGGATTGGCGTGAGGGCGTGATCAGGCGTAAAAATCCATCGACAAATTGCCCAAGTTCGCTTGTGCGACCTCATTGTCGATGGCTGTCGAGCTCGAATGTTTCGCTCGTTGATTAATAAGCAGAGCCAATAAATCATGTTGAAAAATGTATTTCTAGGGCGACGGCTTCGTACCTAACATACGTCCCAACGCCGCGATTTACGACGGCACTATAAAGGGGACTCGCATGACCACAACTTATGAGCGCGCTAGCCTGCTCGTTGACTCAAATGACGAAGCTGACCTCGCAGCACTTGGTTATACTCAAAAGCTTCACCGGACGATGAGTCCGTTTACGTCTTTCTGTTTGGCATTTTCAATGGTGTCGATCAACACCGGCGTTATTACTCTGTTCTCAGATCCGTTCAACCGGGTTGGCGGGTTTGGCGTGTTGCTCTGGTTTCTGGTCATTCCTTTTGTCTCCTGCATCGTGCTGGTTTACTCGCATTTGTCGGCCCGTATCCCAGTCACCGGCTATGCCTATCAGTGGTCCAGCCGCCTCGTGAACAAGAGCTATGGCTGGTTCACGGGCTGGATCGCCATGATCTCGTTCATGGCTGGCACGGCCGGTACGGCGGCGGCCATCGGTTCAGTTTTTGCCCCTGAGATCTGGGCTAATCCGACACAAGGGCAGGTGCAGGCGCTCAGTATCTCGGCGACAATTGTCGTCTGCGCGATCAACATCTTTGGCATCAAAGTCGCTAGCAAGATAAACGACGTTGGGGCGGTTGTAGAGTTGCTCGGAACTGTTGTCTTGATGGCCGGACTTATTGTCGGTGTTTTTTTCGTCTTTGGCGACAGCCAGGGCTTCGGCCTGTTGGTTGACACCACGCCGGCCAGCGGAGAGCCGCTGTCGCTGACAACGTTTGCGCTTGCGATGTTGCTCCCAGTCAACGTGTTGCTGGGATGGGAGGGTGCCGCGGATTTGGCAGAAGAGACCCTGGATCCGCGCCGCGCCGCTGCACAGGCCATGATCCGCGCCGTCGCCGTGTCTAGCATTTTCGGGGTTGGTCTCTTCGCCTTGCTTGCCCTGGCTATTCCCGGCCCCGTCGCGGACTTTCTGGCGCATCCAGAAAACCCGGTCATTGCCATCGTTCGGCTGCGTTTTGGAAACTTTGCCGCCCTTCTCATGCTGTTTGTCGCATTCGCCTCGATTTTCGCGTGCCTGATCGCCAACATGGCCGTTGCCACGCGGATGATCTACGCCTTGTCACGTGACAGAATGCTCCCCGGTTCCAAGCATTTGATGGGGGTCAATGAGCGCACGGGAACGCCTGTGGTTGCAATTATCGTGGTTACTGCCATCGCGATTGTGATGAACGTTGCCAACGGTGGGTTTGTGGCCGCGATCTACTCGATGGTTGGTCTGACCTATTATCTGACCTATTTCTTGACCCTTGTTGGTGCATATCTAGCCCATCGTGGCAGGCGCATTCCGTCGGCGCCGATTGACGCCTTCGGCCTTGGAGCTTGGCTTGTTCCGACCATCGGTGTGGGCGTTCTCTGGACTCTCGTTGTCATTGCGACGTTCTCAATTCCTGACGAAAGTCACCCTGGGGCGTTCATGACGATGTTTATGCTGGCAATCGGTGCCACGTGGTGGCTCTTAAAGCTGCGTGGTGATCTTGCCACGGGAAGGGCGGGCCCGCCGGACCTAGCTCCGAAGAAGCTATAAAGCACGCAGTCACAGTCGCAATCATGGGGCCGCGCCTTCATTTTGGAGGCGCGGCCTTGGCGTTTGTATTGCGCCCTATGTCAATGCTTTTGGGTTGGTTCGAAGGAAAGGGGCTGTGAATTGGCATGCGGTGATAGGCTATAGGCGGCGGCGATAAGGCCCTGCGACGCACCGGCCGGACTGGCAACGTGTTCGCCTGCCAGGCGTTCGGCATCCAATCGAACTTGCTGATCTTGTCGAAGCAGCTTTCATCGTCCTGTCAGCCGATAGGGGCAGTCCTGATGACAGATCGTGATTGGTGTGTTCGCTCACGGATTTACGGGTAGCGGCCATCCCGTGGCCGCCGCGGTGGCACTGGAGAATATCCGAATCATTGAGGAGCGCGACCTAGTGGGCAGCGTTCGGCGTCTTGCTCCACGGTTCAGATGGCAGCTTGACCAAATTCTGCCGTGCGGCCTCGTACGGGAGGCCCGGTCGGCCGGCTTGATAGGAGCGTTTGAATCAAACGCCGCTGCTGAAAGTCCGATTGGGTGAGCGTGGCGCGGCCTTTCAGGAGCTGCTTTTGAGCAGAGGCCTGATTAGCCGCAGCGTCGAGGATACCGTGCGCTGTGTCCTCCTATGATCACGATAGAACGTCAGCTGGAGGAAATGTTTGAAATGATTGAAGGATACATCAAGGACTTTGGCTCGGATTGTTGACCTTCGTAGCGGCCCTGGCGGTGTTTGGGGGGCTGCGCTTCCGGTGCAACGCGCACGGGCCTAAAATATCGGGAGCAATCGACCTTTGATTGAAGCCTCGAAAACGGAAGAGGAAAAAGCAGAGCTCATGGTGGGACTTCGGCCGGGTGTCGATCGATCCCCTTTTCGCGTTGGCAGTCTGTGGCGCGCCAAAATATAAGATTCTTTGAATATTGGCGTTACAAGAGGCGCCCCGAGGATAGTGCTGACCGCGCGCAGTTAGAGGCGATTTTCGTTCAATAATTTACCGTGGGCACCGTACGATTTATAACTGGGATTTGTGATAGGGTCATAAAATATGACCGTTATATATTCAGACGACTCGGATGCGGTCTTGATTTATATTGTATTTGTCGAGGAATTTGTGGTTCCGATTTGATCATAAGTAACTTCGGCGGCGATCATAGGGACATCCCGCCAATAGCCAGGGATCTCCCTATCGGGATTGCTATTCGAGATTCTTGATTTCGCGGCTGAATCTCTCAATTCTTGTTCAAGCTCGCAGGCGAATCTCGCCCAGATCAACGAATGAAGCATGGCTTGGCTCACATGGACCAAATGAAATTTGCTTTCTTGTGCTCGTGACGTCAGCGTGCTTTGATCTCCCAGACACGCGCACCGAGCCGTCCGCGTCACCGCCTATGCAGTCCGCAACGAGAAGCGGAGCGGTCCGTCCGCCTCCTTTTTCCCCGGTATCGTAGTCTTCTTTTTCGTTATTATCCACGCGCCAATCTCATACCGCGCAGCAGGCGTTGAGGGTGGTCTTCTTCCGCTGGCTGTTGCACATTCTCTTGGCCAGTTAAGCGATTCCGTCCGCCTCGATCGAACCGAGCACGTCGTCGAGCACGTCGAGTGCATGCGACATGTCTTCATGTGTGCAGTCCAGCGGCGGCTTCACCTTGATCAGGTTGCCGAGGCCGGCATAGCGGCTTTCGCCAAAGAGGACACCCTTCTCGAGGCCGCGTCGATACACTTCCGAGGCAGCCTTTGTGGCTGGCTCTTTGCTAACCCGGTCTTTGACGAGTTCGAGCGAGACGAACAGGCCGGGGCCGCGGATGTCGCCAATCAGCTTGCGGCGGTCCGCCATCTCGTGGAGTCGCTGCGTTGCAAACGCACCATGGTCGCGCGCCTTACCGCACAGATCGTCGTCAATGATCGCGTCGATCGTGGCGACGGCCGCCGCCATCGAGACCGGAAACTGACCGAAGGTCAGCGCATCCTCTCCCGATTCAAAGCCGTTCAGCCGCTCACTTGCAAGGATGCCGGCCAGAGGGAAGCCTCCGCTGATGCCCTTGCCGAAGGTCATGATGTCCGGAACGATGCCGAAATAATCGGCGGCGAACATTGCGCCTGTTCGGCCGAAGCAACTCTGGATCTCGTCCCAGATCAGGATGATGTCGTGCCGGTCGCAGATGTCACGTACGCCTTTAAGGAAAGACAGCGGCAGAGCAATGTGACCGCCATTGCCAGGGATTGGCTCAATCATGATGGCGACGACACCGCCGTCGACGCCCTTGTGGATCGTCTCTTCCAGCAGTTGAAGGCAGAGTTTCGATTCCATCTCGACATCCATGCCCAGTCGCGGACGATAGGGGTCCGGATGCGGCACACGGGTGAAGCGCGGCTGGATCGGCAGGAAAGGGTTGTTTGGATGCGGCCAACTCGCAGCCATCGTGGTCAGCGAACGGCCATGGTAGGCGTCCTGCAGCACGATGATATTGTGGCGCCCAGGCTTGTTTTTGAAGGCCAGCTTCATTGCCATTTCGACCGCCAGGCTGCCATGCAGGCAATAGCCGATGCGATTCAAGTCGCCGGGCGAGATCTCGCGCAGCTTCGCGGTGAGTTGGAGCAGTGGGATTGTGTTGAAGTTTGGCCGGGCGTGGGTGATTTCGCGCAACTGGGCGATCGCCGCTTCCACCACGCGTGGATCATTAGCGCCGAGATTGTTCGACCAGGCCTGGGAGGTGCAGTCGAGATATTGCCGGCCCTGGTCGTCCCAGACATACGAGCCCTTGGCTCGCACCAGCGTAATCTTTGTCTGGTCGCCCTCCAACGGATCGTGGATTAGGGACCGCTTACCCTGTTCCAGGACGTTTCCGAAATGAGACGTGTCCGTCTGGCTGATATTCATGGCTCACCTCACCTGTTGGGATCGACCAATTATCGAGTGGAACCGCTTGACAACAAGGACGAATAGCGGAACGATTAATTCGTGACGCTTATGAATATCCAGCTTCGCCATATACATTCCTTCATCGCCGTGGCGAGTGAGAAAAGTTTCGCGCGCGCCGCCAGGAAGCTGAATGTTTCACAACCAGCTTTGTCGCAGACCATCATGCAACTGGAACAGAGTTTGGGTTTTCCGGTGTTCGAGCGCACAACCCGTAGCGTCAGCCTAACGCCGTCAGGCGAAAGGTTGTTGGTGAGGGCGCGGGCGCTCAGCCAGTCGCTCGAAGCACTGCACGGTGAGGCGAGGTCGCTGCAACTCGCTCTCAAGAACGAATTGCGCGTTGGTTATATGATCGGCACCGCCGTGCAGTTTATTCCGGCGATCATTCGAGAGTTTGAACGAATTCGTCCGGGGGCCACCTTGCATCTGCAGGAGTTTGATTTCTGGGATCCGAGTGCCGGCCTGAGAGACGGCAAGGTCGATTGTGGCATCATTCGACCACCAATCGACTTCGACGACATCAACATTGTCGAAATCGCGCGGGAGAAATGTGTCGCATGCCTCCCTACAGGGCACCGCCTTAGTAGGCAGGAAACGGTTGTGCTCGACGATATTCTAGACGAGCCTATCATCGCTGCGCCGGTGGCGGGCATATGGCGCGACTACTGGCTGGCAAACGACTATCGCGTCGACAGGCCGGCGAAAGTCGTGTTCGAGGCGGCCACTGTCGAATCCGAGCTTCAGGCGGTCGCATCCGGGCGTGGCATAAGCATCACTGCCGACAGCACCGCGCAATACTATGCTCGGCCAGGCGTGGTCTTCAGGCCGATTTGCGACATGCGTGAATGCGTCATTGCTATCGGTTATCGGGGTACGCCGAACAAACTGGTCGCAGATTTCATTTCGGTAGTGAATCGCGTTTCCCAAGGCCACGATATCTAACTTTGGGGTACAATCGCGCCATGTTTGCGCCGCCCATGTTCTCTGCTGCCTAACGGCGCCTTGATCGGAGCATGAGGATTAAGGAGTTGCCGCCACTCCCCTCGAGAATTCCAGCCTACCGTCGCGCACCATGTGTACCTGGCCGCCGACATGACTATGCCGCATTGCACAATTTTGCGGTCTGGGCAGAATGTCGACATGGTCCGATCCTCCCTAGCCGTCCTGGTGATAGACGAGAACCGCATCCGTGCCGCGATCATCGAGGCGGGGCTGCGCGACGCCGGCCATGAGCAGGTCACCGTCATCCATGACGTGACCGGCATTGCGCGACGGATCGCCGAGATCGAACCCGATGTCATCGTTATCGATCTCGAAAATCCCAACCGCGACATGCTCGAAAACATGTTCCAGCTGTCGCGCGCGGTGAAGCGGCCGATCGCCATGTTCGTCGATCGATCCGACCAGGCTTCGATCGAGGCGGCGGTCGATGCCGGCGTGTCGGCCTATGTCGTCGACGGCTTGAGGCAAGAGCGGGTCAAGCCGATCCTCGATATGGCCGTCAGCCGCTTCAACGCTTTTTCGCGCATGGCGCGCGAACTGGAAGAAGTCCGCGGAGAACTCGAGAACCGCAAGGTGATCGACCGCGCCAAGGGCATACTGATGAAGTCGCGCGGCCTCAGCGAAGAGGCCGCCTACACGCTTCTGCGCAAGACGGCGATGAACCAGAACCGCAAGATCAGCGACATCGCCCAGAGCCTGGTGACCGCCGCCGGGCTGCTGGGACCGGCGGAGGACGAATGAGCATGGGCGCCGAGCACCAGATCACAGCCGGCTTCATGCCGCTCTTCGACAGCGCCGTGCTGGTTGCGGCCGGCGAGCTTGGTTTCGCTGCGCGCGAAGGCATTGACCTGACGCTGCACCGCGAGACCTCCTGGGCCAACATCCGCGACCGCATCGCCATAGGCCACTTCGATCTCGCGCATATGCTGGGACCCATGCCACTCGCCTGCAATCTCGGGCTGACGCCGCTCGCTTCCGAGACCATCGTGCCGTTCTCGCTGGGGCTCGGCGGCAATTGCGTCACCATCTCCAACGCCGTCTGGGCCGGCATGGCGGCGCATGGCGCTGAACCCGATCTCGACCCGGCACGCGCCGGTGCCGCACTTCGTGCGCTCATTCGCGAGCGTGCTGTGGCCGGTCATGATCCGCTGCGCTTCGCAGTGGTGCATCCGCATTCGGGGCACAATTACGAACTGCGCTACTGGCTTGCTGCCTGCGGCATCGATCCTTCCAGCGAGATCGAGATCGTCATCGTGCCGCCGCCCTTCATGGCCGACGCGCTGGCCGCCAGCCGGATCGATGGCTACTGCGTCGGCGAGCCCTGGAACAGCGCCGCGGTCGCCGCCGGCACCGGCCACATCATCACCGTCAAGGCACTGTTGTGGCGCAACAGCCCGGAGAAGGTAATCGGCGTGCGCAAGGCCTGGGCCGAGCAGAAGCCGGAGGCGTTGGCGGCGCTGCTGCGCGCGCTGCATCATTCGGCGCGCTGGTGCCAGGATCCGGGCAACCATGGTGAACTGGCTGACGTGATGGCGCAGCCCGGCTTTCTAGGCCTGCCGCCGGCCGTCCAGATACCGATCCTGACCGGCCATCTCCAATTGGGCGGTGGAGCGGAGCGGAGCATCGACGACTTCTTCTTGCCCTTCGACAAGGCGGCGAACTTTCCGTGGAAGAGCCATGCGCTGTGGTTCTACACGCAGATGGTAAGGTGGGGGCATGTGGCGCACACGCCTGAAAACTTCGCAATCGCGCGGAATTGCTACCGCCCCGACCTCTACCGCTCGGCGCTGAAGCCACTTGGCGTCGCATTTCCCGGCGCCAATGCGAAGGTCGAGGGCGCGCTTCGCGTGGCCACCGCGGTCGGTGCGACAGGGGCGGGTCTGGTGCTCGGCCCGGACGGTTTCTTCGACGGCCAGATCTTCGATCCCGACGAGATAGATGCCTATATCGCGCGCCAGAAATCGGGCAGCGCGGAAGGCTGACCATTTCCGCGCCATTCTTGTGCGCTGCACAAAAATTGTGCGCGCAATGGCTCTAGTGAACAATCTTTGGCCTCTGCGGCCTGCGGGGTCGCGCGGCGACAATCGCTTCTCATCATTGATTTTATTTATGGTTTTCCTTTCAACAAAAACTGGCACGGTTCGTGCTTTGAAATAAACGAGCCCTTCCAGGGCAATCGAACAGGCGTCCAATGGCGGGCGCCCACAGGCAAAGCTGCCGCTCAGGTCAACACGCGATCCCGGATGTACGGACGCGCGAGATCTGGCCGGCGGCTTTTTTGTTTTGGTCGATACGCAATCGAAGGCGCTGGTCCCAGGCGGCGTCCAACCGGAGACGACGATGACGAAACGGATCGCAATTGGCACCTCGCTGAAGGATTTCACCCGCCGCGACTTCGTCGTCAGCAGTGCGCTGACAGCGGCCCTGTTCACCGCAGCGCTCCTGCTGTTTCCCGCCGGCGACAAGACCGAAAGCAAGGGCTTGTCCGTGCCAGGCTCGGTCTCATTGCCGATCCGCGCCGCTCATTGACCAACCCGCGGCGCCTCCCACGCCGCAAACCGGAGCCAGACAATGACCGCTAATCTCCCAGCCGCGCCCAGCCAGGACAATGCTCCCCGGCAGGCGCTCGTGATGTCCACCATCGCCTTCACCGTCTGCTTCGCGGTGTGGACGATCTTTTCGATCATTGGCGTGCGTATAAAGCAGGAGCTTGGGTTGAACGAGACGGAGTTCGGCCTGCTCGTCGGTACGCCTATCCTCACCGGCTCTCTCGTGCGCATGGTGCTCGGCGTCTGGACCGACCGCTATGGTGGACGGCTGGTCTACACCGCGACCATGCTTGCGGCGGCGGTCGCGACCTTCCTGCTCGCTTTTGCGCACACCTACGGGCAGATGCTGGTCGCCGCGCTCGGCGTCGGGCTCGCCGGCGGCTCCTTCGCCGTCGGCGTGTCCTATGTTTCGCGCTTCTTCCCCGCCGACAAGCAGGGCACGGCCCTCGGTATCTTTGGTGCCGGCAATGTCGGCGCCGCGGTCACCAAGTTCCTGGCGCCATTCGTGCTTCTCTCCTGGGGCTGGCAGTCGGTCGCGCTGATCTGGGCGGCCGCACTCGTCGTCATGGCGGCCATCTTCTGGTTCACCACGGGCGACGATCCGGTCATCCGCGAGCGCCGTGCCGGCAAGACAGCACCCGCGAGGAGCTTCTGGCAGGAATTCGCGCCGCTTAAGAACCTGCAGGTCTGGCGCTTCGCCTTCTACTATTTCTTCGCCTTTGGCGCGTTCGTCGCGCTGTCGCTGTGGCTGCCGCGCTACCTGATCGGCGTCTACGGCTTCGGGCTTGTGACCGCCGGCATGATCGGCGCTGCCTATTCAGTTCCCGCAAGTGTCTTCCGCGCCTATGGCGGCGTGCTTTCCGACCGGGTCGGCGCCCGCACCGTGCTCTATTCGACCTTCGCCGTCAGTGCTGTCGCGACTCTCGTTCTGTCTCTCCCCCCAGCAGACTACGTCGTGCGCGGCATCAGCGGGCCGATCGCCTTCCATTTCGAGATCGGCCCGCTCGCCTTCATAGCCGTTGCCTGCGTGCTCGGCTTCTTCATGAGCCTCGGCAAGGCTGCGGTCTACAAGCACATCCCCGCATACTATCCGCAGAATGTCGGAGCGGTCGGAGGCGTGGTGGGCATGATCGGCGGGCTCGGTGGCTTCATCCTTCCGATCGCCTTCGGCGCACTCAACGACCTCACCGGCGTCTGGTCGAGCTGCTTCATGCTGCTCTTCCTGATCGTCGTCACTTGCCTTGCCTGGATGCATTTCTCGATCAGGCGCATGGAGCGCGCGGCAGCCGCCGAAGCTCCATCCCTTTCCTACGCCGCAGAGTGAGACCGGAGCGAATCAGCACCATGACCGAAAAACTCGTCATCATCGGCAACGGCATGGCTCCAGGGCGCATGCTGGAGCACCTGCTGGAAAAGGCGCCAAGCCGCTACCAGGTCACCATCTTCAATGCCGAGCCGCGTGTGAACTACGACCGCATCATGCTGTCGCCGGTTCTCTCGGGCGAGAAGGCCTATGAGGAAATCATCATCCATGGCGACGGCTGGTACATCGCCAACAACATCACCCTCTACAAGGGCCACAAGATCATCGCCATCGACCGGACGACCAAGACCGTCACCTCCGATCATGGTGTCACCGAACCCTATGACAAGCTGGTCATCGCCACCGGCTCGGTGCCGTTCATCATTCCGGTGCCGGGCAACAATCTGCCTGGTGTGCTGACCTATCGCGACCTCGACGATGTTCAGGCCATGATGCTCGCCGCCCAGTCGCGGGCCAAGGCCGTGGTCATCGGCGGCGGCCTGCTTGGACTGGAGGCGGCTGCGGGCCTGAATGCTCAAGGCATGGACGTCACCGTGCTGCATGTCATGCCGACCTTGATGGAGCGCCAGCTCGATCCAGCCGCCGGCTATCTCCTGCAGCGCGCGGTGGAGCAGCGCGGCATCAAGGTCATCACCAAGGCTAACACGCAGGCGATCACCGGCAACGGCAAGGTTGGTCAGGTCGAACTCGCCGACGGCACAATCATTCCTGCCACACTGGTGGTCATGGCGGTGGGCATCAGGCCGAATGCGGCGCTGGCGAAAGAAGCCGGCATTGCCGTCAATCGCGGCATCGTCGTCGACGCCGGCATGCGCAGCAACGATCCCGACATCTACGCGCTTGGCGAATGCGCCGAGGTCAACGGCATGGTCTACGGGCTGGTCGCACCGCTCTATGAGATGGCGCGCGTTGCCGCGAGCCAACTCGCCGGCGACGGGACCGCCGCCTTCGTCCATTCCGACACGCCGACCAAGCTCAAGGTCACCGGCATCGAGTTGTTCTCGCTAGGCGACTTCGCCGAGGGCGACGACCGCCAGGAGATCGTGCTGCGCGACGCTTCGGCCGGCGTCTACAAGCGCCTGGTGCTCAAGGACGATCGCATCATCGGTACCGTGCTCTATGGCGAGACGGCGGATGGAGCCTGGTTCAACGACCTCAAGAAGAAGCAAACCGACATCTCGGACATGCGCGATACGTTGATCTTCGGCCAGTCCTACCAGGGGGGTGCCCAGCTGGACCCTATGGCGGCCGTTGCAGCCTTGCCGGATGATGCGGAAATCTGCGGCTGCAACGGCGTATGCAAGGGCAAGATCACCGGCGCGATCACGGGCAAGGGCCTGACTTCGCTCGACGAGGTGCGCGCCCACACCAAGGCGTCGGCCTCCTGCGGTTCCTGCACCGGTCTGGTCGAGAAGCTGATGGTGCTGACCATCGGCGACAAGTACAACCCGGCGGCGGTGCAGCCCATGTGCGGCTGCACGACGCTCGGCCATGACGAGGTGCGCCGGTTGATCATGGCCAAGCGCCTGAAGACCATTCCCGCCGTCATGCAGGAACTGGAATGGACGACCTCATGCGGCTGCGCCAAATGCCGGCCGGCGCTCAACTATTATCTCGTCTGTGACTGGCCGGACGACTACGCCGACGACTACCAGTCGCGCTTCATCAATGAACGCGTCCACGCCAACATCCAGAAGGACGGCACCTATTCGGTGGTGCCGCGCATGTGGGGCGGCGTCACCAATGCCGCCGAACTGCGCGCCATCGCCGATGTCGTCGACAAGTTCGAAATCCCGATGGTCAAGGTCACCGGCGGCCAGCGCATCGACATGCTGGGCATCCGCAAGGAAGACCTGCCGGCGGTGTGGGCCGATCTCGGCCAGGCCGGCTTCGTCTCCGGCCATGCCTATGCCAAGGGCCTGCGTACGGTGAAGACCTGCGTCGGCTCGGACTGGTGCCGCTTTGGCACGCAGGATTCGACGGGGCTCGGCATCCGCATCGAGAAGTTCATGTGGGGCTCATGGACCCCGGCCAAGGTCAAGATGGCGGTGTCCGGCTGCCCTAGGAACTGCGCCGAGGCGACCTGCAAGGATGTCGGCGTCATCTGCGTCGACAGTGGCTATGAGATCCACTTCGCGGGTGCGGCCGGCCTCGACATCAAGGGCACCGAAGTGCTCGGCCTTGTGAAGACAGAAGACGAGGCGCTGGAGCATATCGTGGCGCTGACGCAGATGTATCGCGAGCAGGGCCGCTATCTCGAGCGCATCTACAAATGGGCCAGGCGCATCGGGATCCCCGAGATCAAGCGCCAGATCATGGACGATGGCGCGAAGCGCAAGGCCTATTTCGACCGCTTCGTCTTTTCGCAGAAATTCGCCCAGGTCGACCCGTGGTCGGAACGCGTTTCCGGCAAGGACAAGCACGAGTTCCAGCCGATGGCTTCCGTCGGGTTTGCGCAGGCGGCGGAGTGATGGAGATGAACTGGATCGCCATCGGCTCCCTCAGCGACATCCCCCGCCGAGGCGCGCGCTGCGTCGACACGCCGGAAGGCAAGGTCGCGGTCTTCCGCACTCAGGACGATCAGGTCTATGCCATTGACGACCATTGCCCACACAGAGGCGGCCCCCTCAGCCAGGGCATCGTGCACGGCACGGCGGTGACCTGTCCGTTGCACAATTGGGTCATCTCGCTGGAGACGGGCAGGGCGCTCGGCGCCGACGAGGGCGCGGTGCGCACCATTCCGGTGCGGGTCGAAGGCGAACTTCTGTTCATCGCGCTGGAAGCGCTGGCCAGCCGCGCGGCCTGAAGACATGGAGATTGACGAAGCGCGCGAGGTGAGGACCACTTGCCCCTATTGCGGGGTGGGCTGCGGCGTGCTGGCGAAGATCGCCGCGGACGGTGAAGTAACCGTCCGCGGCGATCCCGACCACCCGGCGAATTTCGGCCGACTCTGCTCCAAGGGCTCGGCGCTGGCCGAGACCATCGACCTCGACGGCAGGCTGCTCCATCCGGAGATCGACAGTCGCCGCGCCGGCTGGGACGAAGCGCTCGATCTCGTCGCCTCGACCTTCTCAAAAACCATCGCCGAGCACGGCCCCGACGCGGTTGCCTTCTATGTCTCCGGCCAGTTGCTGACCGAGGATTATTACCTCGCCAATAAGTTGATGAAAGGCTTCATCGGCTCGGCCAACATCGACACCAATTCGCGGCTATGCATGGCCTCGTCGGTGGCTGGCCACCGCCGCGCCTTCGGCTCCGACACGGTGCCGGGTAACTACGAGGATCTGGAGCTCGCTGATCTCATTGTGTTGGTCGGCTCCAACCTCGCCTGGTGCCACCCCGTGCTTTACCAGCGCATCGCGGCTGCCCGGGAAAAACGACCCGGGATGAAGATCGTGCTGGTCGATCCGCGCCGCACCATGACCGCTGACATCGCCGACATGCATCTGGCGATCGCGCCGGATGGTGACGTCGCTCTGTTCGCCGGCCTGCTCGCTTATCTCGCCGAACACGACGCTCTGGACGACGCATATATCGCAGCCCACACAACAGGCTTTGCGGAAGCCTTGTCCGCTGCCGCCGAGCTCGACCTTGCCGGCATGGCTGCTGCCACCGGGTTGAGCGAGGACGAGCTGGACCGCTTCTTCGGTCTGTTTGCCGCCACCGCAAAGACGGTCACCGTCTACAGCCAGGGAGTCAATCAGTCATCTTCGGGCACTGACAAGGTCAACGCCATCATCAACTGCCATCTCGCCACCGGCCGCATCGGCAGACCGGGGGCAGGGCCGTTTTCGGTGACCGGCCAGCCCAACGCCATGGGCGGCCGCGAGGTCGGCGGGATGGCCAACATGCTCGCCGCCCATATGGAGATCGAAAACCCCCAGCATCGCGACCGCGTGCAGCGCTTCTGGAACGCGCCTGCGGTCGCCGATAAGCCCGGCCTGAAGGCGGTCGAGATGTTTCGAGGCGTGGCCGACGGGCGTATCAAGGCGCTGTGGATCATGGCCACCAACCCGGTCGATTCAATGCCGGACGCCGACGCGGTCAAAGCGGCGATCAAGGCTTGCCCGTTCGTCGTGGTGTCGGACGTGTTGGCCGACACCGACACGGTGCGCCATGCCCATGTCCGGTTGCCCGCAACGGCCTGGGGCGAGAAGGACGGCACCGTCACCAATTCGGAGCGCCGCATCTCGCGCCAGCGCAGCTTTCTGGCAGTGTCTGGCGAGGCGCGGCCCGACTGGCAGATCATCGCCGAAGTCGGCAAGAGAATGGGTTTTGGCGCTGCGTTTTCCTATACGTCGCCGTCGGAAATCTTCGCCGAGCATGCCGCCCTGTCGGGTTTCGAGAATGACGGCGTCCGCGATTTCGACATCGGCGCCTATGCCGATGTCGATGAGGAGACCTATGAGGCGCTTGCCCCTTTTCAGTGGCCGGCTCCCAACACGCTCTGGCACGGCACGCGCTTCTTCGCCAATGGCAGCTATTACACCCCGGACGGCAAAGCGCGCTTTATCGTCATCCGCCCGACCGCGTATAACCCCATCAACCCGGGTTATCCGCTGGTGATGAACACCGGGCGGGTTCGCGACCAGTGGCACACCATGACGCGGACCGGCAAGAGCCCGCGTCTGTCCCAGCATATGGCCGAGCCCTTCGTGGAGATCCACCCGGTGGATGCAGCAAGATTCGGCATCGGCGATGCCGACATCGTGAGCGTCTCGACCGCACATGGCCACGCGCTTCTTCGCGCGCTGGTGACGGCGCGACAGCGAGCAGGTTCAGTCTTCGTGCCGATGCACTGGACGGACCAGTTCTCCGCTCGTGCTCGCATCGATGCGCTGGTGGCGCCGATCACCGATCCGATATCCGGCCAACCGGCTTCGAAGAACGTTGCCACCCGAATAGAGCGGTTCGCTGCGGATGCGTTCGGTTTTGCAGTGTTTGCCGAACGCCCGGCCTCGATAGATGCCGACTACTGGAGCCTCGCCCGCTGCACAGGCGGCTGGCGCCTCGAATTTGCTCTCGCGGGCAGTCGGGACTGGACGGTTTTCGCAGCTTCGCTACTTGGTGCTGACGGACAAAGCGATATCCTTGCCTATCGTGACGTTGCCGGAGGTCACCATCGCTTCGCCCACTTTGCAGGCAGTCGGCTGGTTGGCGCGCTCTATCTTGCACCCGAGCCGGTCGCCGTGTCGCGCGGCTGGGCGGCGGAACAGTTGAATGCCGATCATGCCGATCGGCGCGGGAGGCTTGCGGTCGTGGCGGGGCGACCGGGAGGGAATCGTGTGGACCATGGTGCCATCGTCTGCTCCTGCTTTGGCGTCGGCGTCAATCAGATCGCGGAAGCGGTGCGCTGCGGTTGCGCCAGCGTAGAGGCAATAGGCGTAGCCCTTAATGCAGGAACAAATTGCGGCTCTTGCCGTCCTGAGATCAGGATCATCGTCGACGTAGAGCGCCTTCAAGCAGCAGAGTGATGAGCGCCAGTACATGCCGCAAATGGCCTTATAGCGAAACCATACGGAACAATGCGGGGGGATTTTGATATTGGCCCACAAAAAATCAATGAAATTAACATCGCGGGCACGTCTTCGAGGCCTGCCAGTCCGCCCCTGTTTCGTGGTATTTTAGCTGTCTCAAAATAACTCCGACATTTCCGTGAGTTGGCGCGAGTGATCCGCAACACTTGGCTTAGACGCTACGGTGAGCGCCCAAGCCCCCAAGCACTTCGGTGCGCGCACTCCTGCTGCAACTTGCCGAGGCAAGTGGCGAGATTTTGATTCTGACCCAAATCGTCGCGGAGCGGCTGCTCGTCGGGCTCTGCACAAGCCGATCGCCGGCGAGGACCTGCGGCAAACGATCCTCGCAGTCTTCCTTCGCGGCAAGGAGGCCATCGTCGCCGGATTCGCCGCTTCGGTAGTGTCTCAGTTTGAAATTCTAGCGCTTCCGCTTCGGTCTCTGATCTGGTGGCATCCACCATTTTGGTGGGTCGTATTCAAGTGGCCGCCGAATGAAGCGCCCATCCAATGACTTGACGAAATTGGGCAGCAAAGCCCGCTCCATATCCTCTTTTCGAATCGAGAAATCGAGGTCTGAATACGGGAGGGCCTTGTCTGGCGGCTTGCGATTTGGCGGAGCCACCAGCGCCAATTTTTTATCCGGATATCTGTCCTTCAAAACTCTGGCTGTTGCCGCTTGATCGGAATCAGCGCTGACCAGAAATGCCCAGTCGAAAACGTCATCTACCGCATCCATCATGAGGGATAGGGCGACGTTAATATCCGACTGTTTTTCGGAATGTCGACCAAGCTCCTCATTGAAGACATAGTGCCCCTCTAGCACGGTAACGCCACAAGCTATTTGCGCGTTGTTGAACGTCCTATGGCGTCCCAGTGAGTCGGGCTTGTGAAAAGGCATCGCGGTGCAAAACACGACCTTTTTCAAATCGAGGCCGTTTGGGGCACATAGAATCTCAGACAACCGCCACAGGTTGCACCATTTCATAAATGGTTCACCCATTTCGTGTACAGGGTGATAAAGATTGAACCCGTCGAAATAAAAAGCAGCCCTTTTTGGGGGCATTGGGTCTTGAATCTGGCTCAATTGCGGGATACCTAACGGTTACAACGTCGTGCTGTTCTCAGCACGACAGCCCCAGCGCCAGGCTTAGCCGGCGACTGGGGTTTTCCTTTTCTACGCCCCTTTTTTGTAAGGCCCCCTTGGCCCCGGCTTGGGTGCAACTGCATCCATCTTCTCGCAAATATTGTCCATTGACCAGAGCGTCTGAGACACGCCAGCGGCCATAGCCGGTGAGGTCTTCAGCGTCTTATGAATGCGAATGAAGTTGTACCAGACAGTGTACAGCGCAACCATGTGGACGTGGTTTTCGAACTTCTTTGAGAACGCATTCGTGAGACGCGTGAAGCGGCGCATCTGCATGCGCATGGTAAGGTTCTGGCGTTCGACGTGCGACGTGCTGACATGCGCCAGATCGGGCGAGCCTTCAATCCGGGTCTTCTTTGCGCCAGTACATACGGCTGGGCTGTAGCGGCGTTCCTGTGGCACTGCCTTGCCTTCCGGCTCACCATACATCTTGACCAGCATGGCGTAGTCGATGTCGGCGCCAAAGGCTTCCTCGACAGCGTTCAGATAGGCCTTGTGGCCGTCTGTCGTAAGCTGGACGCGATTGGCAAGGCGTTCCTTCACGTCATCCATGAAGGCCAGCGCGTATTCGCCATCGCGACCGCCGACCAGCCAGGAAATGATAAGCTTGCTGTCGCTGTCGAGCGCGGTCCATGTCCACGTGTCGCCAGCGCCTTCGACGGTGTTTTTCATCGCCGCAACGTTCTTTTGCTTCGCTGCCGTGAAGCTCCAGATTTCATCGCACTGGACGCGCTTGGCCTTCACGTTGCGGACTTCGCGGTCGTGCAGCTCGGCGCAGAACTTGCCGGCATCGACCAGAAGCTTCGAAACGGTGTTGATCGACACGTCGGCAACGCGGGAGATCGACCGCATGGAAGAACCCTCGCAAAGCATGGTGAGGATTTGGACGCGGGTTTTCAGGGGCAGCTTGTTCATGCCCCTAATATCTGAACCTTTATGCTTAGTGTCAAGCATATGCGTGCACCAGAATCAGATTTATGCACGCATAATTTCGCTTGTGCGTGCAAATGACAAGTGCAATATGCCTGCATTATGCACGCATGGAGATTCGGATGACTGAGGATGACGAGAAGAACGAGGCCAAAGCTCGAGGTGGGTTCGCTCGAGCTGAAGCACTAACTCCAGAAGAAAGGGCCGAAAGCGCTCGAAAGGCTGCTCTTGCCCGGTGGGCTAAGCCAATTGGAGAAGAGAGCGCGGCGGAAGAGACGATTCCGGCGGACGATGATGTAATTGCACCTGAGCCTGCAATGCCAATTGCGAGGTGGCGAGGGACACT
Source organism: Mesorhizobium shangrilense (assembly GCF_040537815.1). Taxonomy (NCBI): domain Bacteria; kingdom Pseudomonadati; phylum Pseudomonadota; class Alphaproteobacteria; order Hyphomicrobiales; family Phyllobacteriaceae; genus Mesorhizobium; species Mesorhizobium shangrilense. Next base: position 3,250,105 of record NZ_JBEWSZ010000001.1, on the reverse strand, counting down.
GAATATCGTCGGTCTCGAGGTGCCTTGCTACGTTCTTGATACCGGCGAAAAGATCATTGGGCGAACTTCGGCCACCGAACTTCTCACCGGCATTAAGGGCGGTGGAGCGCTCGAGAAATATCTGGGGGTAAAAGCACTAGAACCGTTTATAAACAGCGGCTTAGTTCTCGAGAGAATGGTGCCCTTTAGATTGCTCGAGGTCGAAGGTCTCGAGAAAGCCGTGAAGGGTCTGCCGGCCGATTTGATGATCGAAGTGTGCCAGGGTTTTGTTGCGGCGCTTCAATCCTCGTTTGACCCAAATTCGCCCTTTCCCAAGATGACGGATCGCCAGCGAGAAATGGCGATCAAGGCCAGCATGTTTCTTTCCGCGTGCGCCAAGATCGGCCTCGAGGCGCTGATCGATGAAGCTACTGGCTATCAGTATGAACGCGCCGAGGATGCCCTACAGGTAAAGCTGCGGGCATTTATCGCCGATGAATTGCGTGCTTGGGAAAAGACTTTCCCGGATGAGCTATGGACCGAATTTGGCCGGCTTACAGGATGGAGCGGTTCGCTTCATAGCCGGCCGAAGTGGTGGGGCAAGCTTGTGATCGAAATGATCTACGACACGCTGGACGATGATGTCGCAGAGTACCTGAAAAACAATAAGCCACCTCCGGGCGTAAGGTGGCATCGTCAGTTGACTGAAAATCTCGGTGTTCGCGCGCTCGTATCGAGGTGCTACGAGGTGATCGGTATGTCGAAGACGTGCGTAAACATGCGTGAGCTTCGAGACAAAGTAGCGCAACACTACGGCAGACGAATGGTTCAGTTTTCGCTGCCGCTGCCATATCCGCCGCCCAACAGATAGGGCTATTTCTTCCAGCGGCTTTCCGCAGCCTTCCTTGCGATCTCGGCGCGCCGTTCCGGCGTCATGTTCTCGGCGCGCTTCTTCCCGCCTTTTGCACCAAGCGCTTTTGCGGCGGGGTCTTTGCCATCGTCAATCACGTCGTCGGCTTCCTCGCCGGTGGCAATGCGCATGACGCGGACGGCATTGCCGATAACATCGGCGGGGCGCTTCTGGCCTTTAGGTCCGGTTGGCATCAGGATACTCCCAAACAAGGCCGCCACCGCGCTCTTCCATTGCTAAACTATCGGCTCCGACACTGGACCTGCGCCCTTCTAGGATTTGAATGGCAGCGCCCCTCGTCTCGTCCACGTCGGTCCCGCACAAGGTCCAGGATTCGAGTGTCTCTTTCGTGCCGTCATCCAAGCACCGTCTGAGATGCACACCGTACCAATGCACTATCTTCCCATCCTTGCGCCAAGCGCCTGAAGCGTCGCGCGTGATGATCGGTTCATTTGGTTTTTCTCGCGGCGACTCCTGCATGGCGCTAAGCATACCATGCGCGGTATGGGGAGGGCGAGCGCCGTGTCGAGGGCTGCCTTATTCAAACTGAGACACTACCGCCGCTTCTGGCGCAGCGCGCTTAAATGGATTAGCATCGCCTCATGCAGCCGTGGGCCAAGCGCTCAAGACGGACGCGCAGAACGCCGGCAGGAGGGGGCGGATGCGGATCCGGAAGCCACGACCGGTCACGCACATCTGCCGAGTTCATGCTGGCCGGATCAAAGGTGCGCGGCTGCACGTCCCGGCATAGCGACGCGCAGACTTCAGGGGAGGGCGGCCAATGCAGAAACTGCAATCGCAGGGCGTTCATCACATCACGCTGGTCGGCGCCGGGCGCCAGACCTCCATCGACTTCTGGGAAGGCGTGCTCGGCATGCCGTTCATCTTCGAGCAGCCCAATCTCGACAAGGCAAGCGAGAGCCACCTCTATTTCGACCCGGGCGACGGCCGGCTGATCACGGTCTTCACAGACGAGGGCCGCGCGCCAGCGAAGCGGCGCACACCGACAGATACCGGCTGCGTCCATCACATCGCCTTTGCGGTGTCGCGCGTCACCTTCCTGCAGGCGGTCGCCCGGCTCGACGAGCGCGCCATCAAGCACAGCGGCGTCAAGGATCGCGGCTTCATGGATTCGATCTATTTCGAGGATCCGCTCGGCCTGCTGATCGAGCTCGCCTCCTACCGCTTCGAGCCGCCTGCGGGCTTCACCCATGCCGACGTGCTGATGGAAGCGCACGGACTGCGGGTCGCGCGCGGCGACTACAATATTGCGGAAGTGCACCTTGCCGACGCGATCCAGGCGCTCGTCGAGCGTTCCCGCGCAACCTTGTCGGACGACCGGGCGCCGAAGAACCCATATTAAACAAACCACAGGGAGGAACAAAATGGCCAAGACAGCGACGAAGAGTGCGAAGAGACCCGCGGCCAAAGCAGCCGCCAAGCCGACGGCGAAAGCGGCGGCCAAGCCAGCTGCGAAGGCTACGGCGAAGCCGGCGAAGAAACCAGCCGTGAAGCTCAGCATGCTGAAGCCCAGCGTTAACAACATGACCGTTCGGGTGTTCGCGCGCGCGGCCGGGCTGGATGCCGCCGAGACCGATGCCTGGGGCCACACCCGCTCGCCGGAATTCACGGCGCGAAACCCCTCCCATTTGACACCAATGATCGAGGACAAGGGCCTTCCCAGAGGCGTGTTGTGGGAAAGCTGCGCCATCATGCAATACCTTGCCAACAAGCATGGGCTGGAGAAATTCTATCCCAAGGCGCCGGCCAAGCGGGCGATGATCGACAGCGCCATGTTCTATCTGGTCGGTACGCTCTACCCCTATGTCGCGCGCGCCACCTATCCTTTACTCGGCTTCCCGCAATATGCCGGCGAGGTCGGCCACAGCGATGCTCACCCCGACAAGAAGTCCGAAGCCCAGAGGGCCGCGATGGCAGCGATTGCCGAGCCGCTGGAGGTCTTTCACAGCTTCTTCAGGGACGGCAAGCCGTTCATCGGTGGCAAGAGCCCGTCGATCGCCGATATCCGTCTGGCGGCGACGCTCGAGTTCTTGGCCGTCATTGATTATGCGCTGCCCAAATGGGCGAAGGAGTACATGGCGGCGATTGAGAAGAAGCTCGGCAAGGCCTATGCCGAGCCGGCCGGCGACGTGCGCGGCTATATCGCCCATGTGAGGTCGCAGGCTAAGGCATGAAGCCTCTCGCTTGAAAGATTGCTTCCTGAGCCAGACATGCTCCTGCGAAACAAAGCTGTTCCGCTAGTAATCTAAGGTACGGCGCTTGCCGCACCTTGGGTGTCGACGTGGTTGTTCGATGCCCGTCAGAACCTGCCCCTGCTACCCTTGGGCGGTCCAACAGCGCATCATACGGGGGCGTACCATGATGTACACGTGGGCGATGAGCATCGAACCCCAATCCCTGGTCGATCATATCGCTCGACCAGCCATCTGGATGATGCAATCGCCGCGCTCAACGAGGGCGGGGTGACGTAAGCACACTACGATCCCGTCATTGATGGCGTATTGGGGCGAGGGCGGAATCGAATGGTCATCGAGGTTGAGAACCTCACCAATGGATTGACCCGATCTCACCTCGGCGCCAAGCGAAACAGAGGGCGCAAAAACGCCCGATGCTGTGGCATACAAGTTGTCGTCACGGTCCCGAACGATGAGCTTCTTTGTCAGATCGGGTTTGGATACGGGAATCGCGTCCGCATCGATAACTTCAAGGGCAGCCAGGGCCCGCAGGGTGCCCTCATAACAGATCCTCAGACCATCTTGGTTGACTGATCCACCACCTCCGAATTCGCTCGAGATATAGACGATACCGTTGCGCTCTGCGCAACTCTTGCCCATTCGAGGTTCGTCGAAAAACTTCCAGACCAGCGCGAGGGGGGCACCAAAGGCGTCTAGGATGAAACCCGCCTTGCGATTGATCTCTTTGTCCTGAAACTCGTGTGTCGCGATCAGGGGTAGATAATTTAGGGACGTACCTCCTGAATGAAAGTCGAACCAAGTGTCTGAAATCGGAGCGAGTACGGTCTCTATAAAATAGGCGATCTGTTCTGAAGGTGTTCCATCCGGATCGCCGGGAAACACTCGGTTGAGGTTCTGCCCGTCCAGGGGTGATGTTCTTGTGCTAGCGAGCGCTGCCGGCAGGTTGATGCTGGGAACGACAATGAGGCGACCTTGAATGGTTGCCGGGTCGATTTCACGGCTCAGCCGGCCGAGCGCTATCTGCCCTTCGTACTCGTCTCCGTGAACTCCGCCGGTCAGGAGAATGGTCGGTCCCCTTCCGTTCGCGATTATGCAGACGGGAATTGCGATGGTGCCGTATGCCGAACGATGGACCGAGTGCGGCAAGTGAAAATGGCCAAACTGCTTTCCCTGCCGCTCGAAGTCGAGCCGGCTCCATATCCGAGAGTTAGATTGCATACCGACACCCTTATACTGTCTTAACAAATTTTGTTTCTTGCTACTTTGAGATATCGCGGTGAACCGTTTCCGGCGTCGAAATCACCGTGATCAGAGTCAGGGCTGCCGCGATGGCCGCGTAGATCGCTGGAGCATTGGGCGATGCTGTGTAGAAGCGCAGCCAGGTGACAACGTAGCCTGCGGTGCCGCCGAAGAGCGCGGCCGCCAGACCATAACTCACCGACAACGCCGTGTAGCGCGTTCGCCGGGGCATAAGCTCGGTGATGGCGGCGGTGAAAGGCCCGGCATAGACCGCAATCGATACGGAGACGATAATCAGCGCCAGCAGAACCAATGGTGTTGATCCCGTGGCGACCAGTGCAAAAACCGGGATTGGGCAGACAGTCAGCAAGACAGCTCCGGCCAGCATCAGCGGCTTGCGCCCTACTTTATCAGATAGGAAGCCAAAAAAACCGATCAGCGGGATCTGGACCGCAAGCGAGAGTGAATAAAGCCATTGCGCGGTGCCGGCGGACAAGCCTGTTACTGCGGGGATATAGGATTGCATGTTGACGTAGGCATACGTGACGATCGTAAAACCGCACACCAGCCCCACACCACGTAAGACAAGCTTCCACATGTCGCGAAAGGTTTCGGAGATTGGGCTGTCAGGAATCTCTCCCGCCATGATTGCCTGTTGCATGATCGGGGTGTCGGTGCTTCGAGCGCGAAGGAACAAGCCAACCAGCGCCGCACAGGCCCCTATTAGGAAGGGGATTCGCCAACCCCAGAGCTTCATCTGGTCCCCGCTGAGAACAGCAATGAGACTTGCGACAATTGCGGCTCCAAGCAGATTGCCGAAGATAATCGCCATGTAGTGGATGGCCCCGTATGTGCCTCTTCGCTTCTCGGGCGCCCCCTCGATAAGGAAAGCAGCGCCACCCGCGAATTCACCTCCGGCAGAAAACCCCTGGGCACATCTGGCGACCACCAAAAGCACTGGAGCTAGAAGGCCTACCGACGTGTAGTTTGGAGCGACCGCGATCAACAGCGAAGAGGCGCCCATCAGTATGATGGTCGCAGCCAGGGCGTGTTTGCGGCCTTTGCGATCGCCCATATGTCCGAAAAAAAGCGCGCCTAGGGGACGAAAGAAAAAGCCAACCCCGAATACTGCCAGCGCGCTGAGCAGAGAGACGTGCGAGTTCTCGGAAGGGAAAAATTCGGTAGCAATCCAGGCGGCGACCGCAGCGTAAACCGAGTAGTCAAACCATTCGAGCGTTGTGCCAATTACGGCCGATGTAATTGCAAGAGGTTGTCTTCTGGATCGGCGATAGATGCTAGCACTATCGCTCGTTCCCACATTGCTTGACATGCCAAATGACCTCCCAAAAATAGGGACATGACAGACTTCGCCTGCTCCCCGATTTCTATTGACCCGCGTTGCCGTAACTTCAGGTATCTTTGATCGCTGCGGACATGCACCGGTATGGTATGCGAGGCCCGTCATATGATCGCGCCAGAAGTAGCCGCCAATCGGTCCGCCGTGTTTCAAAAAACCGATGGATGTGAAATTTCCGAACATCGCCTAGCGATGCAGAAAGACTCGATGAAGTCTCGATCATCCGGAGAGAACGACACTCGCAACACTTTCGAAACGAAAGCTGGGCCCAGCCGGCGCTTTGGCCGCGATAGATATCGCGGCAGAAGAAGTGTGGGTTGGCGACTTCCGCTTTGTGTGCTCGTCTTCGCTGCCCTAGTAGATTGGTTCGAACTGATAGACCTTTGCAACGATTTTCCAGTCGTCGCCAATCCGGACGAGAGAGAGGAAATCGGTAAACAGCTTGGGGCCGATCGCGCATTGCACCCTGGCGAGCGCAGTGTTCTGACTGCCAAACTCGATGGAAACGATTTGATCGACCCGAGCCTCTTTTCGGGTGGCGGGAGATTCGCGCTTCGCAATGATGTCGAGCCAGGTCGAGGTATCCACTGTCGCCAGTTTTTCCTCGGCAATGGTCGAGAGTTGGGCTTTCGGATGAAACACCTCACCGAGTAGGGAAACGTCGCAATGGTAGAGGCCGTCGAAGTACCGGCCGAGCACCTTTGCAACACTTGCGTAATTCTGGCCTATGTCCGTCATTCTTTTCTCCTTGGGTGTTGGTAACGGCAAAAACAGGTTCTATCGGTTTAGATCGACTGTCTTCGCCCGAATGGTTTCAGACGGTTTCAGGGAATCCTGGCTTCGAGCCTGGCCCGAAGTTCCGATGCGGTCACCTTGCCGTCGACCGCATCGGCGACGGCCATTCCCGTCATGGCGCCGAACTTGAACCCGTGACCCGAGCAGGTCGAAATGGCCCAGGACCGACCGTGGCAGCGCACGAAAAAGCTGCGGTCGGACGTGTTCGTGTAGTAGCACGCCCTTCCTCCCAGAATTTGATACTCGTCGAAACTGGCAAGGGCATCGCGAGCGATGCCAACAACTGTGGAAATTTCGGCCGGGCTGGCTTCGCGGGTGGTGTTTGGATCGCTGCGCTCGAACGGCAGGTCGAATGTCATCTTCATCCGCGTGCCACGCAGCGGCGGCGTCACGTAAAAATTGTCCTCAACGGTCCAATCCGCCAGCGCGGGTGCGCTGGCCCACGCTTCGGCCAGCCGATCCGGCGCATGGGCATAAAGCATGATCTGCCGGGTGGGCTGGAGTTCCTCGCCATCGGGCACCAGTTCGCCCGTCCATGAGCCCGCCGCGACAACGACCTGGTCGAACTGCTGCCAGGCGCCCAGGACGCGAACACGTCCATTGTCGTGATCGACCTCCTCGACCCGTGCATAAGGCCGCAAGGCAACGCCTTTTGCCGTGAGCCAGCGCGCAAGCGAGACAAGTATCCGTTCGGCAAGCAGAATGCCGGATTGGGGAAAAAGCACGGCGCGATCGCTCGGTCTTGGACGCAGGTGGGGAAAACGTCTCACGAAATCGCCGGCGTCAATCTCATCAAAAGCCAAACCATTGTCGCGGGCGAACGCGACCGAAAGCGCAACGTCTTCATTGTCGGCATCCGCGACATAAAGAACGCCCGTCTCGATATACAGCGTTTCCTGCAAGTCGTTCCACAGTACGTCCCATGCCTTGGTCACGCCCAACGACAGCTTGGCGTATCCGGCCATTCGTCCATAGGCGAAACGATGGTACCGTTGCTCGTCATAGGACGAGGCCATCGGATTCGGGATCGGCCCGCGGTCAAAGACAGTAACTTCATGGCCTCGTCGGCGAAGTGCCCAAGCCGTCGATAAGCCTACGATTCCCGCACCTGCCACTGCTATTCGCATCGTCTGATCTGCCTTCGGTCAACGTCTATTTTGCTCAAGCAAGAGTGCTCTCGCGAGTTTTCAAGTCTGTTCAGTTGATAGGCTCAACCCATACCGCCGTGGCGGAAGTTGCCCAACGCTCGCGACAAGGCCGGGATTTGAGAGGGCGGGGACACCGGCCAGCGGCATCCCCGGCCTTTCACCTATCCCGCCGCCTCAACGGACGCCGAGCACTTCAAATTTGCCGTTCTTGACCTCTTCCACGCGATAGGTACCTGGCACATCGCCCTTGTCGTCGAACTCGACGCCGGTTGCGCCTTCGTAGTTGATCTTGCCACCCTCTTTCAGGATTTTGAGGCCCTTCGCGAGTTCGCCGGGGTAAATCTTCTCGCCGGGTCCGTTGGCCACCTTCCGAATACTGTCGTTGACGGCTTTGCGATCCGTAGAGCCAGCAGCCTGGACAGCCAGCGCGAACACTGCCGCGGCATCGTAGGACTCCGGCCGGAAGCCGCCATCGCCATCAAAGCCCGCGGCTTTCGCAAGCTCCACGAACTTCTTGGACGCATCTGACGAACTGCCGGGCTGGGTTCCGAACGAACCTTCCAGTCCGCCGCCGATCTTGTCGATCAACACCTGGCTGATCATGCCGTCGGCCAGCACGAAGGTCTTGAACGCACCGGTATCGAGCGAGCTCTGAATTATCGCGGCGCCCCCCTGGTCGAACCGCCCGAATACAACCAGCACATCCGCTCCGCTCGCACTTAGCGCGCCGACCTCGGCCGAATAGTCGCCGCGCCCATCCTCGTGTGCCGCGTTCAACAACACCTTCCCGCCTTTCGCGACATAGGCCGCTTCGAAAGAGGCGCTGAGACCCTTGCCATAGTCGTCATTGACATAGCTGATCGCGACCTTCTTGATTCCCCGCTCGATCGCGAGATCGGCCAACACCTCACCCTGCCGAGCATCGGACGGCACGTCCCGCCACGTGTAGCCGCTCAGGCCGGTTATCGCCGGAGACGTGGCGACCGGTGAAATCATCGGGACTCCGAGGTTTCCAGTCACGTTTTTGGTGATCGCGACAGTAATTCCTGAGCAGTTTGGCCCGACTATTCCCACAACACTTTCGCTGTTAACGAGCCGTTCAGCCGCCGCAGTGGCTGAGCCGGCGTCCTCGCAGGTGTCATCGGCGCGCACTGGAATAATCTTGGATCCATTGAGCAAGAGGCCCGAATCCGAGACTTCCTTCCACGCAAGCTCTGCAGACAGAGCCATGTTTGGTGCAATCGATTCCGCAGGCCCAGTAAATCCGAGCAGAATGCCCATTTTTATGTCCTCGGCAGACGCTGGTATTGATCCGGCAAGTGCGATTGCGCCGGCCAGCAGAAAAGCATTTCTCTTCATGTTTTTATTCCCCTACGCCTCTTGATTGACGGCTACGGCCCGGCCGCTCGGGTAGAAAGCCCTGCGGGTGGAAGCGCAGCACCAGCAGAAGGATTGTGCCCATCATCAACACGCGGAAATATTGCGCCTGCTGGAGCAGGTGCGTGCGGATTAGCGAGGTGTCGCTCATCCAGAAGGTCGTCATTTTGACAAGCCAGTATCCGATGGGTTCCGATTGGACCCACACGAACCAAATGAGGAAGGCGCCGAAGACCGAGCCAACGTTGCTGCCCGAACCGCCGACGATCACCATGACCCAGATGAGGAAGGTGTAGCGAAGCGGGATGTAGGCGGCCGGCGTCAATTGGCCATCTAGGGTGACAAGCATCGCGCCGGCGATCCCGACGATCGCCGATCCAAGCATCAGGATTTGCAGGTGGCGCCAAGCCACATTCTTGCCCATCGCACCTGCCGCGGTCTCATTGTCGCGAATGGCGCGGATCATGCGTCCCCACGGCGAACTCAGGGCAAAGACGCATAGGGCGAGCAAGCCTGCCAGCACGGCGGCGAACAAGCCCGCAAATGCAAGTTTAACGATGATCGACGAGGCTTCGGCCACGAGGAGCCGCAGTGCGGCGGTTTGCTCCGTGGCAGGAAGTGCATCAAGATAGGACCGGTTCATCCAGGTCACTAGGTCGACGAGCCAAGTCTGCTGCTGCAGCAGGCGGCCGTCGGGGACCGGCTGCGGCAGGCCTGTCGCGTTCTTGACGCCACGTGTCAGCCAGTTCTCGTTCTTGACCATGGCGACGATGATCTCGGATATGCCGAGGGTCGCGATGGCAAGGTAGTCCGAGCGCAGTCCGAGCGCGACTTTTCCGACCAGGAAGGCCGCACCCGCCGCAGCCAAGCCCGCCAGCGGCCAGGAGAAGAGTATCGGCAGACCGAGGCCGCCCATGAACCCGCTGGCGGCGGGATCATACGCCTCGATGGCCTGGCGCGCCGGCACGAATACCTGCCTGAAGAGAACGAAACCTACGATCAGGACGACTGCTGGCAAGGCGTATTTGAGAACGCCTTTGAGGTATCGGAACAATATCACCGCAGCGACAATCCCGATTGCCAGCACGATAAACGATAGGGCTAGGCCGACCCCGCCGGCTTCAATGGCGCCCGAAACCGGCGCATGCCCGACAAGCAGCGCAACGACGCCGCCAATCGCTGCAAAACCCATGATGCCTGCATTGAAGAGGCCGGCGTAGCCCCATTGAATGTTGACGCCAAGCGCCATGACGGCAGAGATCAGGCACAGATTGAGTGTCGCGAGCGCCACCGACCACGACTGGAGGAAGCCGACCAGTAAAAAGAGGATGGTCAAAACGCCGTAGAGTTGGACCGCGCGCTTCATCATGACGACTTGGCTTTCAGGATACCAGTCGGCGCAATAATGAGAATGACGACCAGAATGACAAAGGAGATGGAGAACTTGTAGTCTGTTGGAACGAGCTGCAGAAGACTGTCACCCACGTCCGAGCCAGGCAGGAAATACAGCACGACCTTGCGATAGGCATAGGTAAGTGCGATCTCAGAAAAGGCGACGATGAACCCGCCGATGATAGCCCCGACCGGTCTGCCGAAGCCGCCGACGATCGCGGCCGCGAAGATCGGCAGCAGGATTTGGAAATAAGTGAACGGCCTGAAACTCTTGTCGAGGCCATAAAGTACACCCGCAACCGTCATCAACGTCGCGGCGATGATCCAGGTTGTCCGGATCACGACCTTCGGGCTGACGCCGCATAGCAGCGCCAGTGTCTCGTTGTCGGAAAACGCGCGCATGGCCGCGCCGGTGCGTGTGCGCTGGAGGAACAGAAACAGGGCAAGAACCGCTGCCACCGCAACTGCGAGTGTAAGGGCCTGGGAAGTCCTGATCGTCAGGCCTTCAAGAAGACCCGTCGCGTCCTTGAACTGCTGCGCGGAAATCAGAAACCGTTCGCCATCCGCAAAATTCCGCTCATCCGGCCCGATGATGATGCGAACGACGCCGTTCAGGATGAACATCACACCCATGGAGGCCATCATGAACACGACGGGAGCCGCCTTTTGTCGCCGGTAGTGCGCGTAGACCAGCCGGTCGGCGGCAAGGCAGAACAAGATCGTGCCGACAATACCGAGCGGCAGCGCAGCCAGCGCAGTTGGCAGAAAGCCGAGGGAGAACCCCACGCTCTGCAGTGCCCATGTTCCAAGTATGGTCAGCATGGTGCCGAAGGCCATCGTGTCGCCGTGGGCGAAGTTGGAGAACCGCAGCACGCCGAAGATGAGGTTCACGCCAAGCGCCCCGAGCGCGAGCTGCGCGCCATAGGACGTTGCCGGCACAACGACGAAATTCAGGAACAGGACGAGTCCGTTGAGTAAATTATCCACCGAGAAAGCTCCGTCGGACTTCGTGATCTGCGAGGAGATCCTGGCCGCTGCCCGTGTACCGGTTCTCGCCGAGCACCAGCACGTAGCCGACGTCGGCGATCTCTAGCGCCTGGCGGGCATTCTGTTCGACCATGAGCAGTGCCAGTCCGCGCTCTTTCAGCGCCACGATCTGCTGCAGCAGGTCCGCGGCGACATTGGGCGAAACGCCTGCGGTCGGTTCGTCGAGCATGAGCACCGTAGGTCGGCTCATCAGGGCGCGCCCGACCGCCAGTTGCTGCCGCTGTCCACCGGAAAGGGTCCGGCCAAGATCGCCGCGCTTGGTCCTGAGGATCGGGAACGTCTCGAACACTTCTTCGATGCTTGCGCCGATGTCGTCACGGCGCAGATAAGCCCCCATTTTCAGGTTCTCCAGCACCGTCATCGTCGGGAAAATATTGTCGGTCTGCGGTACGAAGGCGATGCCTCTCTTTACCCGCGATTGCGGGTCCATTCCGCCAAGCGATTTGCCGTCGAGGGTAATGTCGCCGGAGGTCAGTGGCACGATCCCCAGCAGCGCTTTCATGGCGGTGGACTTGCCGGCGCCGTTCGGCCCGACGATCACGACCACCTGGCCGCGGTCAACCGAAATGGAGCAGCCGTTGAGGATCTGCACTCCATTGTAGCCGCCGCACATCTTGCTGCCATTCAGGTAGCTCATGCGGCCGGCCTCGATACGGAGGCGCCGAGATAGGATTCGATCACCGCAGGATCGTCCATCACCTGCTGCGCCGTGCCTTGCGTCAAGACGCGTCCCTCCGCCATGACAATAACCCGGTCGCAGAGGCGCGAAATGAAGCCCATGTCGTGCTCGATCATGCAGAATGTGTAGCCGCGCTCCTCGTTGAGCCGGCGTATCGCGTCCTCGATCGAACCGAGCAGGGTACGGTTGACGCCGGCGCCCACTTCGTCCAGCAGGACGAGCCGTGCCTCGGTCATCATGGTTCTTCCAAGCTCGACCAGCTTCTTTTGGCCACCGGACAGGTTGCCGGCCGGTTCGTTGCGAAGACGCGTGAGATTCAGGAACTCGATCACTTCCATCGCTCGGTCACGGAGCACGGCTTCCTGCGCACGGATACGGTGACGCCCCAGCCATGTATCGACGATCCGCTCGCCCGACTGCTGGCCCGGAACGACCATGAAATTTTCGAGCACGGTCAATGTCGGGAATTCATGGGCGATCTGGAATGTGCGCACCACGCCCTTGGCGAAGAGGACATGCGGCGGAAGGCCCGAGACATCTTCACCTTCCAGCAGGATGCGTCCGGACTGGGGGCGATAAAGACCGGCGATCGTGTTGAACATCGTGGTCTTGCCGGCGCCATTCGGGCCGATGAGGCCGGTGATCGAACCTTTGCCGATGTTGAATGAAGCGCCGTTGATTGCCTTCAGTCCGCCAAAGCTCTTCTGGATATTCTCCACGGCGACAAGCGGCCCGCGCGCCAGGCGGAGCGGATCGCCGGATCTCGTCTCGCAATACATCGAATTCAAGATTGACAACTCCCCTCGCCGGCATTGCTTTTGGCTTCTTATCGGCCAGTCAAATTTCGAGGAGATTGCGCTTCGATTGTCGTCAATATTGATCAATAAATGAAATCTGAGATTGCTCTGGCCGCTGCTTATGAAATCTGATGCCAAAGGATCAATATGACGCGATAAGCGCTTGCCGGTATCATCGCAGATTGCCCGGTGCAAATCCGTCAGGTTCCGATGCACGTTTCGGTGCTGAATGTGGATTGGCCAAGTTTGGTCGATCCTGACGCACGCAAACCAGCGGCGGCGGCCCACCTGAAATATTTGAACATCAAGGCGATGGCCTAAACATCAAGCCAGGGTGCGCAAGGCAGGACGGATATCGGAATTTCTCGGCCATCACGTTTGGCAAACCGCCACCGCGAAACGACTCGCTGAGATCGGTGCGTCCGAGACGTTCTAGCTTCCGATGATCTTTGAAACGCTTAGGATGGCGTCTTCTATGCCACGGCGCAGCTCATGAAGCGCGTCACTGATTTGCGCTTGGCGACAAAATCCCAACAAACACCAGAGTTGATGTTGAGCGCGCTCCCCCGCCAACACGACAGATGCCTGATCGGAAAGGTTGCGGAGGATAACACCATGGCCATCGGCAATTCTTTTGAGCAAGCTCTTGTCGTTGCAGGCTTGCGTCAGGCGCAGGTGGAAAGTCAAAGCCAGCTCGACGCGGGAACGGGCTTTTGACGTCAGTTCACATTGAACCAGGATACGCTCGGCATTGATGATGTCGTCCGCGTTCAGCAAAGGAATTGCAAGCTCGAGCGCCCTCGGTTCGTACAACAGTCGCCGCTTCAGGGAGTTTATCAGCCCCTTGTCGTTGATGCCCATTGGTCAATTGCTCGCGGGTCGCCGAAATTTTTGATGACTTGCGCGAGCGGACGCAGCGGACTGGGCGATGCGCCGCTACCAAGGCGGTGCACAGCGTCGACATGGGGTTTGAAGTCGGCCCGACGTTTTCGATGCGAGAAACGCATACCGATCAGCATGGTCGACACGTCAATGCGTCTGCCGCAAACGGGGATTTTGTCCGCGCTTCTTGCACCGCTCAGAAGGGCAGCAAGCGGATCCTAGCTACCAGCTTGCCGAGATGTATTGGGTTTCCATAAATTCCAGCATTCCTTCATGCCCACCTTCGCGGCCCAGCCCAGATTGCTTGACGCCGCCAAACGGGGCGGCTGGATCGGAGACAAGCCCCCGATTGAGCCCGACCATTCCGAATTCCAGTCGCTCGCAAACCTGCAGCGCACGCTTCATGTTTTCGGAAAACACATAGGCGACCAATCCGTATTCAGTGTCATTCGCTCGACGAATGACGTCGTCTTGATCCCTGAAAGTCTGCACCGCCGCCACAGGCCCAAATATCTCGTCGTGGACGCATGCCGCGTCCTCCGGCACGTTCGACAGCACGGTTGGCGGATAGAAGAAGCCCTTGCCCTCGGGCACGAAGCCACCGGTTTCGATCTTTGCCCCGAGCGACACTGCGTCTTCCACGAAGCGGGCGACCTTGTCCCGAGTGCTGGCATTGACCAACGGGCCGACATCGATTCCGTCCTGGCTGCCATCGCCAACCTTGAGCCGCGCCATCTCGGCCGTAAGCCTTCGGGTGAATTCGACGGCGATGTCTTCGTGGACGTAGATGCGATTGGCGGCCGTGCAGGCCTCGCCCAAGTTGCGCATCTTGGCTTTCATCGTGCCTTCAATGGCCAGATCGAGGTCTGCGTCTTCGAGAACGATCAGTGGCGCATTGCCGCCCAGTTCCATGGCTGGTTTTAGAACCTGATCGGCGGCAGAACGAAGAAGCTTGCGCCCGACGGCGGTCGAGCCAGTGAAACTCACGACGCGAACCCGCTTGTCGTGCAGCAGATGGTCGACCAGTTCTGCCGACTGCGTCGTTGGAAGCACATTGACGAGGCCTGCTGGAACTCCGGCCTCTTCCAGCAGCGGCATCAAGGCAAGCATTGTGAGCGGGGTCTCGGCTGCCGGCTTGATGATTACGGCACAACCGGCGGCCAAAGCTGGCGCGATCTTGCGCGTGCCCATGGCAGCTGGATAATTCCACGGCGTGACGAGGACTGCGATGCCAGCGGGCTTGTGCTGGACAAGTATGCGAGCGCCCGACTCTGGCGCGTGCTTTACGAGGCCGTCGACGCGAACCGCTTCCTCGGAAAACCACCTGAAGAACTCCGCCGCGTATTTTGCCTCGGCCAGCGCGTCGCCTTTGGCCTTGCCGTTTTCCTGCGTGATCAAACGTGCGAACTCGTCCAGCCGCGCCGACATCAACGCCCAGGCCTTGCGCAAGACCTCGGACCGATGCCGCGGGGTCTGTTTTGCCCACGCCGCCATTGCGGCCTCGGCCGCATCCAGCGCCGCCTCCGCATCAGCAATGTCCGCCGACGCCACCGAGGCAAGAACCGTCTCGTCGGCAGGATTGATCACATCAAAGCGAGCAGCGGAAGCGCCTGAGCGCCAGGTTCCGTTAATGTATAAATCTCTGTATTTCATTATCTATTCCGTCCTGAAAGCCCTATGTCCACAGCCAGTTCATTCCGCTTTCAAGGTCTTTTCCGCGTTACCCGAGAAGCCGACATCGCATGCGCGTCCGCCTTGCGTCTTCCCGGCAAGCGGCCCCATGGGCTGACCGTGTTCAAGAATTTCCGCCAGATAGTCTTCCGCGTTCGATCGCGGTTTGTATCCGAGCCAGGCAACATGCGAATTGTCGACGCGTGAGCGGGTATTGTTGGACACGCCGTACACAACGTAGAAGTGGTGATCTGGTGCGCTGATGCATTGCTCGAAAAGATGGACGGCATCCTCATGGCTCAGCCATGTCGAGAGCATCCGCGTGTCTGTTGGCGTCTTTTCGAACGAAGCGACGCGCACGCATGCGACCGATAGCCCATGCTTGTCGGCATAGAGGCTGGCGAGCGCTTCTCCATATGCCTTGGAGACGCCGTAATAGCCACTTGGGCGCAGGCGCACGTTCGCATCAATGGTCTTCTCGATCGGATGGAAGCCCACTGCCTGGACGGAACTGCAGAACACCACGCGCTTCACGCCGGCGCGCCGCGCCGCCTCGAAGACCGTGTAAGTCAGCGCGTAGTTAAGTGGAAAAATGGTCTCCCACGGCGCTTCCTCGGGATATGCGGCCAGATGGACGACAAGGTCGACGCCCTGCATTGCTTCGACCATTTCCGGCAGGTTGGTCGCATCGGCATTCCAGATCTCTTCGCTCTCCGTCGCCGTACCAAGATTGGCAATGTCGAGCAGGCGCAAAACGCGATCAGGTTTCGCCAGGCCATTCCTCAACACCCGTCCAAGACGCCCGGCCGCGCCGGTGATCAGAACTCTCTGCAAGACAAATTCCCTTCAAATTCTCTAAGATCCGCAGGGTGCGACCTAACCCGCGTAACGGGTCATCGGCACTCCAGCCACTCCAGCCTCATAAGCAAAGACGTTCCCTGACAGTGGCTGCTGTCGAAGGTCTTCCGCCGTCAGATCCTCGCGCGCCGTGGTGATGAAAAGGGTCGACATGTTCGCGCCGCCAAAGGTGCAGGAGGTTACGTTTTGCGCGGGAATATTCAAAGTCAGCAAAACATCGCCGGACGGGGAGTAACGCGTTACCCTCGAACCGGCGAAATGAGCACTCCACAGGCAACCTTCTACGTCGACGGTGGCGCCGTCGGGACGCCCATGGCCCTTTGGCACCGTAGCAAAAACTCGCTCGTTGCTTATCGCCGCCGACTGCACATCGTAGTCGAAAGCAAGGATGTTCAGCGTCGGCGTATCGGTGAAATACATCGTCCGGCCATCCGCGCTCCAAGCAAATCCATTGCTGGTCTTGATGCCGCCGCGAACCTTGGTGACGCTCCTGTCGGCGTCCACGCAGTACATTGATGCGATCGGCCGCCTCTGCGACGGGTCGGAGACCTCGTGAATGCTACCGCACCAGAATCGGCCGGCCGGATCGCATTTGCCGTCGTTCATGCGGTTGCCTGGGAAAGGCTCTTCGGGTGTCGCGAAATGTTCGCAGGCTTCAGTCTCGAGATCGTAGATCGCGAACCCGTCACGCGTACCGGCGATGATGCTTCGGCCACCCTTCCTGAGCGCGATTGAACCAAACTCGAAAGGCGTTTTCCAGGTCTTCACCGCTGCGGTGACCGGATCGTAGCGATGCAGGACTTTCTCGGTGATATCGACCCAATACAGGCACTGCTGATCGACGTCCCAGACCGGGCACTCGCCCAAAGTGTTTTCTACAATGGCAATGCACTTAAGTTCGCTCGGCATGTCTTGTTCCCAGAATTAGATGCGCGTGATCTTGTGAATCCGCTCGAGAGCGGTCTCGACATCCGCGGTCGACAAATCGCGATGCGTGACGAAGCGCAACCTCTTGCCTTTCGGGGACAGGGCAAGAACCCCGGCATCGGCCAAGCGAGAATGGAACGCACGCGGATCGCCGAATTCGTCCGGTACATAAGCCATGACGATGTTGGTCTCGACAGCGGCGGTGTTGACGTCGAGACCCATTTCCTTGAGCCCGTTGGCGAGACGCTTCGCATTGGCGTGGTCGATCGCCAGATCGTCGATGTTCTCGCGTAGTGCCATCAGGCCGGCCGCAGCCAAGACGCCGGCCTGCCGCATTCCGCCGCCGACCATCTGGCGCCAGTGCCGCGCCTCTTCGACGAATGCGCGACTGCCGGCGACGATCGAGCCGCCTGGTGCTCCGAGACCCTTCGAAAGGCAAACCGTTACGCTGTCGACGGGATTGGCGAGGTCGGAAGGCTTTCGGGAAAGAGCGACCGCCGCGTTGAAGAAACGCGCACCGTCCATATGGAACACCAGCCCACGGGCCGAAGCGAAACTCCTGAGCTCGGTGAGATAGTCGACGTCCAGGCAGCGTCCGCCCTCGCCATTGTGGGTGTTCTCGACACAGATCAGCTTGAGCGTCGGATTGAGGACCGAAGGTCTCTGGTTGCTCGCCTGCACGGGTGCGAAGGTATTCAGCAGTTCCAGCGGGTACCGGCCATCTGGCGTCGGCAGCGGGTGGGAGGTCAGCCCGCACACCGCAGCCAGATGACCGGTTTCGTTGATGTGTATGTGCGAAGTGCTGCTGACGATCGTGGCCGATCCATGCGGCACCTGTGCCCTGATCGAAACCAGATTGCCCATTGTACCGCTGAGCACGAACAGCGCCGCCTCCTTGCCCAAAAGCTCCGCCGCATATTCTTCCAGGGCACGGATCGTCGGGTCTTCGCGGTAGTAGTCGTCCCCGACTTCCGCATCGGCCATGCGTGCCCGCATCGTCTTGCTTGGCACCGTCAAAGTGTCACTTCTGAAATCCAATCGCGTCGTCATCCGGCTCTTTCAAGATATTTACATCAGGTGACGATATCGGGATGAAGTGCGTTTTTCCGACAGAAGTTGACCATTGAATGAAATTGGATATGGTTTCTGTCCGTCTGTTTGGTAGAAAATTTCACTCTTGAATTTGGGAAGTAAAATGTCGACGCGACGTGCGGACCTGGACCAAATCGACCGAAAGATATTGAACCGGCTGCAGCGCGACAGCAGGATCACCAACGCCGACCTCGCCACAGAGGTCGGCACCTCGCCAGCATCATGTCTGCGCAGGGTCCGGCGCCTGCGCGAAACCGGCTACATCGAAAGGGAGATCGTGCTGGTCAATCCCGACAAGGTCGGCTCCAGACTGGTCACAATCACGGAAGCGAGGCTGAACAGCCACGATCGGAAGGGCCGTGACGAAGCGATCCGCCTGATCAGAAACATTCCCGAGGTGATTATCTTGTACAACGTCACCGGCAGCCGGGATCTGCTGTTCGTCTCCGTTTTCACGGATATGGCCGATTTCGAACGAACCATTGCAGAGCCATTGTCGGTCGTTCCGCAGATCCAGTCGATCAACAGCTATTTTGCGATCAAGACCATCAAGTTCGAGCCCCACATCCATTTCGACGAAACGCGTTAAGACGCGGTCCGGTTCGTAGTCGCCGAGCCTTCCAGGACGCAGCAAAACTATACAGCGGGCCGCAGGCGTGACAGGACTGAATGCCGCTCTCGAGTTGGCCAGAGGCGGCAAGAGTGTCGTCATTTTCGACAGCTAGTCTAACCCGCGTCCAACGGACAGTGAGCGTAGTCTTCAGCAGTTTATGTAGCGACATGCCTGTCGGGCAGGCGGCAGATCAATTGGACTGATCCGCTTGCCGTGCTCGCCGACGTAAAAGTCCCAGATGTCTTGTGGCGCCCGCTCTCCTTGAAATGCCAAGCGGTCCATTTCATCTTCGATATTGGCAATGTCCGGGAAGTCCGCTGCGCGCGCCGGCTTCCATCTAAGAGGCTTGAAAACGCCTACGGCTACACCTCGATCGACCGCCAGCACATATTCGACGGTTTCGGCTCGTTTCTGACGGAGAGGCCAGCAATAACGGATCAGGTCAAAGATAACCTTGTGGTCGCGCCGTCCGCGCAGTTTGTTGATCGTGATCGCCAGAAGTTTGTGTTCTTGCCCCAAAGCCAACTGGGGCAGATTATAGCGTTGGAGAAGTCCCTCGACTGTTGCCATGCCATAGATTGAGGCATGGTGTCCTCGGACGGCGTTGTGAAGCGACGGATAGGCATCGATCAGAGCGGCTTCGACCTGATAAGCCGTGTCGTCATCCATGCCATGCCGATGGATCACGTATTCGACCGAGACGTTTGCGCTACGAATTTCCCTGATTCGATCAAGTTTCGGCGACATGATGCCGGGTTCATCTTCGGCGGGAACACATGCCTCAAGCGCATGCTGGAACACCCGATCGCCGCGCCCTTTGCCGACGTAAAAGGTTTCACCGCACCGCGGATCGATCAGACGATAGACATAGGCCTTCAACTGACCTGCGACTTCATACGAGAATTTGCCCGTCATTGCCCCCCCCGAGTGCAGGAAACCATACATGTCGCCGACCGACATGCAACATCCGTCGCGCCGAACAATGACCAGCTTGCGACAAATCTTTCGCTGTGCGGATTGACAAATTATGAAACTGCATTCAGTTTCATAATTTGAACAGACAAGCGCTGCTGGCAAGGCGGCCAAACACGGGGAACTGACATGAAGTCACTGATCGCACTGTCGACGGTTGCAGGTTTGACTTTCGCTTCCGCAGTGGCCGCTAAGGCGGAGGATGCTGCGCTTTCCGGCAAGACAGTCTGTGTGAACAGATATGCGTCGGCGCCTGTCATTGATGACATCCTGAAAGGGATGAACGACGGCCTGAAGGCCTCGGGTGGCGAAAAGATCGTCCAGAATATCCAGAACCCCGAAGCTGATGCCGCGACACAACAGACGATCGCGCAGCAATTTGCCAGCGGTGGCTGCGATCTCATCGTGGTCATTGGCACCGCCGCGGCTCAGTCCATACAGCAGGCGACCAAGACAGTTCCGGTAGTGTTTATCGGCGTGTCGACACCCGTCGAGGCGGGCATCGTTCAGTCCCTCAAAAAGCCCGGCGGCAACATGACGGGCGTTTCGGATCCTCTTCCTGTTGAATCGGAAATCGACGGCATGCTGAGCATCCTGCCGACGATCGAGACCATCGGCCTGATCTATAAGGTTGGCGACCCCGCCGGTGATCCGCTGGCAGCGCGCGCCGTAGCGCACATCGAAGGCAAGGGTTTGAAGCACGTCACCGCGGGTATCGCCAATGCCGGCGAAACCACCCAGGCGGCACAATCGCTTGTGGGACGCGTTCAGGCAATCGAGTTTCCCTGTGACACGACAACGATCTCTGGCATGGCAGGAGCGCTGAAGGTCGCCAAGGATGCCAAGCTTCCAGTGTTCGGCTGCACGTCCGATGCGGTCAAGGGTGGCGCGATCCTGGCTGGCAGCTACAGTTATGTGACTGTTGGAACGAGGGCGGCCGACCTTGTGGTGGCAGTGCTGAAGGGCGCCAACCCCGCCACGACACCGGTCATCATTCCCAAGATCGCTGGCTTCGAGATCAACAAGACCGAGGCGGACGCCTTGGGGCTCAAGATCCCCGCGACTATGATGACCTCAGCAGTCAAAACCTACTGAGGCGGATTCGATGCTGATCGATGTGCTCGTGATCGGGGCCCAGATAGGGCTCCTCTATGGACCTCTAGCGCTTGGTATTTACCTGGCGATCAACGTGCTCAGCCTGCCTGATTTGACGCTTGAAGGCTCGTTCGGCCTCGGCGGTGCGGCTGCCGCGAGCAGCCTTCTCATGGGATTCGATCCGGTCAGCTCACTGCTGCTCGGCATGTGTGCCGGCGCGCTTGCAGGACTTGTTACAGCCCTGCTGCACGTAATCCTTCAGATGAACGTTCTCCTCGCCGGTATTCTCATGACGACAGCGGCGTGGTCCGTCAGCATCGCCGTGATGGGCACAGGCAATGTTTCTCTCGTCCGGGTCGAGACCTTGTTCACCTGGGCAGAGAATTTGGGGCTCCGCAACCAGTCTGCTTCGATTCTTGTGGCGGGCATTGTGACCTTGATTTTCGCGACCTTCCTGGTCTGGCTTCTGCACACCGGATACGGCCTGGCGACACGCGCAAGCGGGTTGAACATACAGACCGCACGAAGTCTGGGCATCCGGACGGAGATGCACCAGATTCTCGGCCTCATGCTGGCCAATTCACTGGCGGCGGCATCGGGAGCACTGGTGGCGCAGAGCCAGGGGTTCATGGATGTCTCTATCCAGGGCGGCGTAATCGTGGTCGGTCTGGCGGCATTGACGATTGGGACCAGCGTCATTCGTTCCGACAAAGTCGCCGTCGGGGTGACCTCCGTTATCATCGGCGTCATCATCTATCGCTGTATCGTGGCACTCAGCCTCAGAATGGGCATTCCGCCAAACTCCGTTCGGTTGATCACCGCGCTGCTGGTGTTCGCCTTTATCGCAGCCCGCATTCACGGAAAAGGCACGCTTACGATTTCCGGGTTCGAAGGCTGGCGGGCCCGTCGGCGCAAACATGTGCAATTCTTGGAGAACGATCGTGTCACCACCCTTCTCTGAGCGACGCAAAGCTATCGATTCACCTGCCATACGGCTTCGCCACGCGACGAAGCGTTTTGCAGGCCTTGGCAAGAAGGAAGTCTTCACCGCGCTGGATGATTTGACCATCGATGTCGCACGCGGTTCCTACGTTGCACTGATCGGCTCCAACGGCGCTGGCAAGTCCACCCTGCTTTCAATCCTCATGGGGACATTGCTCCTTGATGAGGGATCCCTGCATATCGACGACGAGGATATGAGCGAAAAGCCCTCGTGGCAGAGGGCTTTCAAGATTGCGCTCGTTCGCCAGAACCCCGAGCACAACGTGCTTTCCTCGCTCAGTATCGAGGAGAATTTCGCATTGGCAGTGATGGGAAGGGAGCGTGCCTTCCGTCTTCGCAGATATGATCGCGACGCGGTGCGGGTGGCCGCAAAAAGCGCGCTTCAGCGATTTGGCATGGGGCTGGAAGATCGGCTCGGTGAATCCACGGGCACTCTCTCCGGAGGGCAGCGCCAGGCAGTGGCGATGGCGATGGCTGCAGTCCGCAATCCGCGCGTTCTGCTGCTGGATGAGCACGTGTCGGCGCTTGATCCCAAGCGTGCGAAAGTCGTGGCCGACGTAACCGAGGAGATCGTGCGCGCACAAGACATCACGACAGTCATGGTCACGCATGATCTTGGTCATGCACTCAGCCACACTGATCGAGTGCTGATGATGCATCGCGGCAAGGTGGTGATGGATCTGTCGGGCGAAAAGAAAGCTGCCCTCGACCTCACCGAGCTCGCCCGTCAATTCGAGCGACTGGTCGGGGAGGCACTGCCTGACCGCACGCTCCTCGCGGCGGCTTCCTGATGGGGGACGAGATGACGGATGACAACGCGCCAAGCGCCTCGCCGGTTCGAACCCCGCCAAGTCAGGGCCAAGCAGGCTCCACCGGACCTCATCTGGCATTGGGTGATCGCTACGTCGCCGCCCTGAATGCGCAGATCAAAGGCGCGGGTGGCGAAGGCAAGAGCGCGCGGACGCGCGCAAAACTGAAGCGGGCGGCGTTCGATTGCTTGACGGAAAGCGACCTTGCCAGCCTCACAATTGGCTCGATCACCGGAAAGGCAAAGGTCGCGGCAGGAACATTCTACCTGCATTTCGACAGCATCCGCGACCTGGTGCTTGAGGTCTTCTCGGAGTTCGCCGCGGTCGATATCGCGCCGGCAATTCCCGAAGGCGACGAATTTGTCGACCTCTTCTCCCAGATGAAGGCGACGTTCATCGAAATCGTGGGAGCGTTCCGCCGCCGCCGGATGTTCTTTCGATCATTGTTCCAGATGAAGCGGCAGGATGCGGATGCCAACGCGGTCTGGCTGAGGCTGACGGCCCAATGGGCGGAAATACTCTCGGCCATCGCCAGGGATCATGCGAAGCAGCCGGTCCCCGCGGCCTTCGACCGGTTCATCGGGCACGCAACGAGTGCGTTTGCCGACGAGATCATGACCCGTATCTATGTCGACGAGATTTTTGGCGCGGCGTTCCCCGACGATCCGCGCAATGACGAGCACGTGGCGGAACTCCTGGCCTTCACGCGCCATCGGATGCTGTTCGGCTCTGACCCCGACCCGAAGCTGCTGACGGCGAATTCCCCACTCAACGGTTTCTCTTACCCTGCCAAGCGGTCCTGAAAAGACCCGCCCCGCAGGCAACAGTGCGAGGATACTCATGACACTGCGCTATCAGCATTTCATCACGCCCGAAGGCACGAAGGAATTCCCCAAGGTCGTCCGCGGTGAAGGCGTCTATATCTGGGACAGCACCGGTCGCCGTCTGCTGGATGGATCGTCGGGCGCCATTTCGGTCAATGTCGGCCATGCCCACCCCAGGGTGCTCGAAGCGATGCGCGACCAGATGGACCGCATCATCTACGCGCACAGCATGCGATGGGACAACGACCCCAATGAGCGGTTGGCCGCGAGGCTCGAGCGCTTGAGCAACTGGAATTATGGCGCCGCCTTCTTCGTCTCCGGCGGTTCTGAGGCCAATGAGGCCGCTATCAAATTCGCCCGTCAGGTGGCGGTGGCGCGGGGCCAGGCATCACGCTTCAAGATCATCAGCCGCATCCCTTCCTATCATGGTGCGACGACGGCGCTTCTCGGCATCACCGGCGACCCCGACTATGCGGCAGCCTACAGGCCGATGTTTGTCGAAATGCCAAAGATTGACGCGCCGCTGATGTATCGGCGCCCGGCCGGCGAAAGTGAACAGGATGTCGTCGACCGCTGTGTGCGGCAGCTGGAAGAAACGATCCTCAGGGAAGGCCCCGAAACCATCCTCGCCTTCATGATCGAACCGATCGGCGGCGTGTCGACTGGAGCCCTGGTTTCCCCAGACAGCTATTCCACCCGCATCCGCGAGATATGTGACCGTTACGGCGTCATGCTGATCTATGACGAGATCATGAGCGGTGCCGGGAGGACAGGCAAGTTTCTCGCCGGTCATCACTGGCTGGATTGCCGGCCCGATATCGTCACGCTCGCCAAGGGTGTCAGCGGCTCGTATGCCCCGCTTGGCGTGGTCCTGGCGTCAGCCGATATGGTCCAGGATGTCCGCCGTTCGGGCGGCTTCAAGCACGGCCATACCTACTCGGCCAATCCCGTCAGCTGCGCTGCGTCCGACATGGTTCTTCAGGTCGTGGAGGAGGACGGCCTGATGGAGCGAGCGCGGACCCTGGGCGCGCTGATCAGGTCCCGATTGGAAGAAATCAAAGGCAAGACCGGCATCATCGGCGACATTCGCGGGCTTGGACTGCATATGGCCGTCGAGATCGTCGCAGACCAGGTAAGCAAGGAACCGTTCCCGGCAGAGATGCGGGCGAGCGAGCGGATAGGAATGATCTGCCGCGACCATGGACTGCTGCTGTTTTCCCGGCGCACCGCCGGCGGTTCGTTTGGAGAGTGGCTGATGGTCTGTCCTCCTCTGACGATCAGCGAGGCGGAAATCGAGGAACTGATAGAGTCGTTCACCGCCGGCATTCGCGCTTTCGAGAAAGAGATTTCGGCGGAGCCGGAATTGCGCGCGAGCGCCTGACCGAAATGGCGGCAGTGCCTGCCGCAATCAGAAGAACTGGCTGATTGGACGGCACCCTTAGAGCGCCGAAAGGAACAGTTATGGCCAAAGCGCAGATGATTGGTTGGGCTCACACCAGTTTCGGCAAGTCCGCCGCTCCCGACACCGAAACGTTGATGGCAGAGGTCGTTGGCCCGGCGCTCGACCACGCCGGCGTCGGACCGGCCGACGTCGATGGCATCTTCGTTGGCGTCTACAACAACGGCTTTTCGCGTCAGGATTTTCAGGCAGCACTGGTCGGCATGAGTCATCACGGGCTTGCCGCAACGCCTGCGGTGCGGTTCGAAAACGCCTGTGCGACGGGTTCCGCAGCTCTTTTCGGCGCCCTTGATTTCGTCGAGGCCGGTCGTGGACGGATCGCTCTGGTGATCGGCGCCGAAAAGATGACTGGCCTGCCTTCCAGCGAGGTCGGCGATGTCCTGATGTCTGGCTGCTATCGCAAGGAAGAGGCAGACGTGGAAGGTGGTTTTGCGGGCGTGTTCGGGCGCATCGCGCAGACCTATTTTCAGCGCCATGGCGACAGGTCCGAGGAACTGGCGATGATCGCCGCGAAGAACCATCGCAACGGCATCGCCAATCCGGTTGCGCATATGCGCAAAGATCTGGGTTTTGACTTCTGTAACACGGTATCGGAGCGCAACCCCTATGTCGCCGCCCCTCTTCGGCGAACCGATTGCTCCCTGGTGTCAGATGGGGCTGTAGCCATCGTCATAGCGGACGAGGGGACAGCAGCCCGCATGTCACGCGCGATCGCATTTCGCGCCAGAAGCCATGCCAATGACCTCATGGCGCTGAGCCGGCGCGATCCGATCGCCTTTGATGGTGCGAGGCGGGCTTGGGCAATGGCGCTCGATACCTCTATGTTGACCTTGGATGATCTCGACCTTGTCGAGACACACGACTGCTTCACCATCGCAGAGCTGATCGAATATGAGGCGATGGGCCTGGCCTTGCCAGGCCAAGCTTTTCGCATCGTGCGCGAGGGAATCGCTGAACGCTCGGGCCGGCTGCCGGTGAATCCATCTGGCGGCCTGAAGGCGAGAGGCCATCCGCTCGGCGCGACCGGCGTCTCGATGCATGTGATGGCAGCACAGCAACTGATGAGCGAGGCTGGCGGAATGCAGGTTTCGAATGCGAGCCTTGCCGGTGTCTTCAACATGGGTGGCGCTGCTGTCACCAACTACGTCTCGATCCTGGAGCGATCACGATGAACGGGGCGGCTGAGCATTCAATCGAATCTGCGTCCAGGCGCGTGATGAACCTGTCGCACTTCGTCACCCAGGCAGGTCGCCGATTTCCCGAAAGAATTGCATTTGTCTGGGGAGACAAGTGCTGGACATGGCGGGAGATTGATCGGCGGATCGATGCGATGTCATGCGCCCTTGCTGAAACTTACGGGGTAAAGAAAGGCGATCGCGTTCTGGTCCAGTCGCAAAACTGCAACCAGATGTTCGAGTCGATGTTCGCCTGCTTCCGCATCGGTGCGGTATGGGTTCCCACCAATTTCCGGCAGACACCGGAAGAAGTCGCTTACCAGGCAGAGGCAAGCGGCGCCGTGGGGATGATCTGCGGCAATATGTTTGCTCAGCACCAGAGCGCTTGCGCTGCCTCCAGCGCGCCTCTTCGCTTCTTCATATCCATCGGCGAATCCGCATTCGGTCCCGACTACGACACGATCGTTTCGCAGCATGACGGCAGGCCGGTCGAAACGGCAGCAGTTGAACGGGACGACCCCTGCTGGTTCCTGTTCACATCAGGCACGACAGGCCGGCCAAAGGCGGCAGCGCTTACGCATGGCCAGATGGCGTTCGTCATCACAAACCATCTTTGCGATCTCATGCCCGGGACTACCGAGGAGGACGCGTCACTCGTAGTCGCGCCGCTCTCTCATGGGGCCGGCGTTCACCAACTGACGCAAGTGGCGCGAGGCGCCAAGACGGTGCTGCTGGCGACAGATCGCTTCGACATCGACGCGGCTTGGGCTCTGATCGAAAAGTGGCGCATCACCAACGTCTTCACCGTCCCGACAATCCTCAAACTGCTCGTCGAGCATCCAGCTGTGGATCGGTATGACCACTCGTCGCTTCGCCACGTCATCTATGCCGGAGCCCCGATGTATCGCACGGACCAGGAGCACGCCCTGACGAAGCTCGGTCCTGTGCTGGTCCAATATTTCGGACTCGGCGAGGTGACAGGCAACATCACGGTTCTCCCGCCCAATCACCATCGACTGGGTGACGGTCCCGATGCGCGGATCGGCACTTGCGGCTTCGAGCGAACAGGGATGCAGGTCGCCATCAAGTCACCTGATGGCACGGAGCTCGCACCAGGCGAGACAGGAGAAATTTGCGTTATCGGCCCTGCCGTGTTTCCTGGATATTTCAACAATCCAGAAGCGAATTCGAAGGCATTTAGGGATGGCTGGTTTTGCACCGGTGACGTCGGGCACATGGATTCCGAAGGCTTTCTGTATATTACAGGTCGGGCATCGGACATGTATATTTCGGGTGGCTCGAACATCTACCCCCGTGAAATCGAGGAAAAAATACTTGCGCATCCCGGTATCAGCGAGGTGGCTGTGTTGGGCGTGCCCCATCCAGTATGGGGCGAAGTCGGGGTTGCCGTTTGTGTCGCCGCACCTGGCACCGACGCCGCAACACTAGATATCGATTCCTGGCTGATGGACAAAATTGCACGCTACAAGCTGCCTAAGCGGTATCTGTTCTGGAGCGAGCTGCCAAAGTCCGGTTATGGGAAGGTGGTCAAGCGCGTGATTAGAGAATTGTTAGCCAGATAAATTTTGTCGAAGACAACCAGTGTCGGCTGCTATCCGCTGCTTATGTGGATGACCATTGGGGCACTTCGGATGTTTGCCCTGGGCGCGGCAAACTCTTTGCAATCCCTGATGTAAGCGCTGGCTCGGCTTTTTGGAGGTGCAGCAATTCGTGCACAGGAATATGGCAATAAATTTGATGTCCGTCGGCAACGGTCTGATATGGCGGTGCCTGCGTCCAACAAATCTCTCCGATAGCGCGCCCACACCTTTGTGCGTAAGGGCATCCGCCAAGGCTGTTGGAGAGCCCATCGGTCGCCGCGTTTTTCATCTCTGCTGGGCGATGTGTGTCCGCCGACAGAAGTGCCTCCGTGTATGGGTGCAGCGGAAGCGAATAGACTTGGGCAGCGGAGCCGACTTCCATCGGTTTGCCCCGGAAAAGGACGACGATACGGTCGCTTATCTGCCGGACCAAGGGCAGGTCATGGCTGATGAACAGAATAGCCGTCCCGGTTCGCGCCCTGACGTCTTGCAGAAGTTCGATGATCGCCGCCTGGACCGACACGTCGAGCGCTGAGACGCATTCGTCGGCAAGCAGTAGGCGAGGTTGTGCCGCCAGCGCGCGGGCGATGGCGACACGCTGGCGTTGCCCTCCCGACAAGGCTTTTGGTTTGCGGCCGCCGAGGCTGGGCAATAGCGCCACCAGGCCAAGCAATTCGCGCACCCGCCCGGCCAGATCCGTGCGCCGGCTTGGTTCGGTCTCCAGTTTTCGAACCGCACGGCCCAGCGCCCAGCCGATCGTGTGGGTCGGGTTGAGTGTGGAGTCGGGGTTCTGAAACACCATCTGGACCTGCCGCAGCAAAAGCCTGCTGCGTTTGCGGACCGGCAATTTGGCAATATCGGTGTCGCCGATCAGGATCGTCCCAGAGGTCGCAACGTCAAATCCGGCAATGATCTTTGCCAGGGTTGATTTTCCCGATCCCGATTCGCCAACCAGTCCAAGGATTTCGCCCTGCCGAATTTCAAGGTCGATGTCGTCATTGGCGACGAAGTGATCTCCGCCTGAAGTCGGATAGCTTTTTCGAAGGCCTCGGATTGTGATGGCCGTCGGCCCGTCGATCGCTCTGACTTCTGGCGCGCCGATCTGGCTGGCAAAGATGGGTACGTCGCCAAGTCTTGCGCAACGCACCCGATGCGACTGGTTCAGCGCCATCGCCTCGAAAGGTGCATCACATGAACTGGCGAGATGGTGGCCGCAACGTGATGCGAACAGACAACCCGGACCGCGCTCGTGGGGCGAGGGCACGTGGCCGCGGATGGGCTGCAAGATGGTGCTCTGCCCGGGAAGGCATTTCACCAGCCCTTGCGTGTAGGGGTGTCGTGGGTTTTCGAACACACTGCCTGCAAGCGCTTCCTCGACCAGGTCGCCGGCATAGAGCACGCCGACCCGATCACAGGCCTTGGCCACCAGGTTGAGATTGTGGGATATGAACAGCAGGGAAGTGCCGAACCGCGCCCGCAGTTCCGCGATCAGCTTGATCACCGCTGCCTCGACAGTGACGTCGAGCCCGGAGGTCGGCTCGTCGAGCAGGATTAGGTCGGGCTGCGGCAGCAGCGCCATGGCAATCATCACCCGCTGCTGTTGGCCACCGGAAATCTGATGCGGATAGCGGGCCATGATGGCGCCGGGATTGTCGAAGCCGACGCGGGACAACATCTCGGCTGCGCGCTCGCTCCGCCCACGGACCGGAGCGCCGCCATGCTCCAGAGCTTCCACCAACTGGCGCCCGATGCGCATGGTTGGATTGAGGCTGGCGCCGGGATCCTGCTGGACAAAGCCGATGCGCCGTCCGCGCAAGGCACGAAGTTGCTCCCGGCTGGCGCTGAGCAGGTCCATGCCGTCATAGCGGATGCTGCCGCGCGCCGTGGCGATCTTGGGCAGATCTCCGATGATGACATTGGCTATGCTGCTCTTGCCGCTGCCGGATTCGCCAACCAGGCCAAAGCTTTCGCCGCGCCCGATGGTGAATGACAGGTCGCGCACGACCTGATCGGCTCCGTAAACGAGCGACAGGTTCTCGACCTGAAGAAGCGAGGTCATTGGTCTTCCTCCAGTCCGTCGGCGAGCATGCTGAAGCCGATCACCAGCGAGCACATGGCAAGGCCCGGGAACAGCGCCATGTAGGGGTAGACTGGGATCATGGTCACGTTCTCGGCCACCATGCTGCCCCAGTCGGGATCGGGCGGCGGCAGGCCAAGGCCGAGGAAGCCGAGCGTCCCGACTGTGACCACGGCAAGGCCTGCGCGCATGCACAGATCGGCAAGCAGCGGGCCGCGAGCATTGGGCAGGATTTCCAGAAAAAGCGTGAACAACACACTCTCGCCACGCATCTCGGCCGCCGCCACATAGCCGCGCGACCGCAAATCCAGGGTCAGGCCGCGCGTGATGCGGCCAATGCTAGGTGCCGAGGCAAGCGTGATCGCAATGACGATGTTGAGCACCGACGGGCCGATCGAGGTGATCAGGACGATGTAGAGGATGAGCGTCGGAAACGACAGGATGATATCGGACAGACCGGAAATCGCGCGGTCGACAATGCCACCAAAATAGCCGGAAACCAGCCCGATCGTCGTGCCGACACCAAATGCCGAAGCCGTCGCGATCGGCACCACCACCAATGTGGTGCGCGCGCCCCAAAGAATACGGGAAAGGATGTCACGGCCAAGCAGGTCAGTCCCCAGCCAATGCGCTGATGTCGGCCCGAGATCGGCGAGGGCCGCCATGTCCTGCGCATTGGGCGGATAGGGAGAAATCCATGGTGCCAACAAGGCAACGACGATCCAGAGCAGGATCAGCGAAATGCCGAAGCGGGCGCTCGTCGCTCTCGGCCAGAATTGCCGCCACAGGAGGTGGTTCGTCGACTTTAGCCGCGTCTGATGGTCGTGGGTGTCCATCATGTAAGTCGAACCCTTGGGTTGAGGGCCATATAGGAGATATCGGCCAGAAGCTGCGTGACCGCGGCCATCGCGAGGCTCATCAGCGTGATGGTCTGGACAAGCGCCAGGTCACCGAACAGTCCGGCTTGCAGCAGAAGTCTGCCAACGCCGGGATAGGCGAAGATCGACTCGCACACCACCACGCCGCCGACCAGCCAGTTCAACTGCAACAGGAGCACGGTCATTGGCGGAATCATGCCGTTACGGATGACGTGGCGCATGACGATCTGCCGCTTGGTCAGGCCCTTGAGCAGCGCGGTGCGCACGTAGGGCTTGGTCATCGTGTCAGCCATCGAGGCGCGGACGATACGCGCGACATAGCCGGCCGAAGCAAGCGTCAGCACGGCTACGGGAAGCACGAGTTGGCTGGCGACCGACCATTGCTCGCTGGCCAGCAAGGGGCTGGTCCCCGGTAGCCAGCTGAAATACGAGACAAAGATGGTGAGCAGGATGACGCCGGCCGCGTATTCGGGGATCGATGTGACGATCAGGCAGCCGAAGCTGAGCAGCCGGTCAAGCCGCGTTCCGGCATTCGCCCCGGCAACGATGCCGATGAACAGCGACAGCGGAATGATGAAGGCCATCGCCACCGCGCCCAGCAAGGCCGAATTGGCAAGAGGCTCCGCCAGCACATCGCGCACCGGTTGCTTGAACATCAGCGAATAGCCGAAATTGCCGAAATAGCGGTCGCCACGGCTGTCAGTGAGATCGAGCCCAAGCGCCGGGTCGCCCAGCGGATTCGCTTTCAAGCCGACAAGGACGGAAAGCCAGTTGAGATAGCGTCGCGGCAGGGGTTGCGACAGGCCGAGCTTCTGGTCGAGCAGTTCCACCTGGTTCGGCAAGGCGTACGGGCCAAGAATCTGGCGCGATACCGTTCCGGGGGAGAACTCGGTGACGACGAACAGCAGGAAGCTGGAAATGATCGCCGTCACCAGAAGCTGGCCCAGCCGGCGCAGGGCAAAGGCCAGCATGTCTAAGCTTTGAGCCAGAGATTTCTGGCGAAGATATACTGGCTGGGATGCATCGAGAAGCCACCAACGCTCTTGGCATAGAAGGTCGCCTGCTTTCGCCACGTGGCCTGGATCATCGGCCCGTCTTCCTGCAGGATCTTTTCGATCGGCTCCATGACCTTGCGTCGTTCCACGGGATCGGCAACGGATTCGGCCTGCGTCAGCAACCTGTCGAACTCCGGATTGTTGTAGCCGGATTCATTCCATGGTGCACCCGATCTGTAGGCGAGGCCGATATTCATGATACCCAGCGGCCGGTGCGCCCACGATGTCAGGCCGACCGGGATCTTCGTCCAGACATCGTAATAGGCCGAGGTCGGCATGACGTTGATGGTGGCGTTGACGCCGATCTGCTTCCACATCTCGACGATCGCCTGGACAACCAGCACATGGTAGGCTGGTGTCTTGGTGACGGCCACTTCGAACTGCAGCCCATCAGGGAAGCCTGCTTCGGCAAGCAGTTGCTTGGCACGGGCAATATCCTGGGGGAAGGCCGGCAGCTTGAAATATTCAGGGTGCACCGGCGCCACCATATGGTCCTCGCCGGCGCTGCCCATGTCGCCCAGCGCAAGCTTCGCGACCGCCACATTGTCGACACCGAGCTTCAGGGCCAGGCGCACCTTCGGATTGTCGAAGGGTTTGTGGTCGACCCGGAAGCGGAGCGCCGGGCCGTCGCCGGTCAGCACTTCGTAAAGCTGCAAATGCGGCTGGTTGCGCAGCAACGGCATCTGCTGCGGCTCCGCATTCAATATGCCCTGGATCTGGCCGGAAATCAGCGCCGCCGGCACGGCCGCGCGCTCGTCGCCATAGTCGACGAATTCGAGCTTGTCGAGATAGGGGCGCTGGCCCCAATAGGCCTTGTTGGGCTCATAGACGACATTGCGCCCGGGATTGAGTTCGACGACGCGGAACGGTCCGGTGCCGTTGATGCCGGCCCTGAACTTGGGGGAGGCTGTCGGATCGACCATGGCGAAGGAATAGTGGAACAGGTGCTCCGGCACGGCGATCTGCGCGACCTTGAGGTTCAGCTTGATCGTATGATCGTCGACCTTCTCGACGGCGTTGGCATCCCACAGCGAGTGCGTTGCCTTGCCGTCCGCACCCACGGTTTCGTTGAGCATGTAGCCCTTCATCAGGCCGAGCACCGATGAGCCGGTTTCGTCGGCGAGAAGGCGCTTGATGTTCCAGGCGACATCGTCGGCGGTGAAATCCCGACCGTCCTGCCACTTCACCCCCTTGCGCACGTTGAGGGTCCAGCTGCGCAGATCCTCGCTCGGCTTCCAGGATTCAAGCAGATAGGGTCGCGTGATGTTGTCAGCGCCTGTTTCCGTAAGATATTCAAGTGTTTGTCGCGTGGCATTGGAACTGTCGATGCTGGTCATGACAGCCGGGTCGGCCGACGAATTCTTGTTTTCGATGCGTATCGATCCGCCCGCCTTCGGCGTCTCCGCGGCGCGTGCCGGATGAATTTCTCCGGCCATCATCATCGCCGCTGATGCCGATATGCCCAACAGTGTGGCCGTGCGCAGGAATTCGCGGCGGTCGATCTTGTTATCAGCCAGCTGAGTGCGCAGGCGCGGAATATAGGGATGATCTTTTTCACCGGACACGGGGATCGTTCCTCTCATTGTTGTTCGAAACGTTGTTCGAGATTGCGCCAGCATGGCCTGGCCCAGCCGCGTCCCAGTTCCCGTTGGTCCGGCGGATCGAGCAACAATACAAACGCATTTCTTTTTGATCAAGAAAAAAAATATGTTTCTTTTTTGCGCAAACGGTTGTTAGTTCTCCCAGTCGATGAGGCGCCGAAAAAATGGAGGAGACGATGGCGGCCACGCAGCGCGTTGCCTATTTCAATGGTCGGTTCATGCCCGAACGCGAGGTCTGCGTTCCGTTCCGCGACCTCAGCTCGCTGCGCGGCTATGGCGCCTTCGACTTGACGCGCACCTTCCATGGACGCCCCTTCAGGCTGAAGGAGCACGTGCAGCGGCTCTACCGTTCGCTGAGATATCTCGACATCGATTGCGGGCTCGAGTTCGATCGGATGATGGCGTTGAGCGAAGAGACGCTCGACCGCAACCGCCATCTGCTGACCGAGCGCGAAGATTACTGGATCGGCCAGAGGATCAGCGCCGGCGTTCAGGCGATCGGC
This sequence comes from Mesorhizobium shangrilense, assembly GCF_040537815.1. Taxonomy (NCBI): domain Bacteria; kingdom Pseudomonadati; phylum Pseudomonadota; class Alphaproteobacteria; order Hyphomicrobiales; family Phyllobacteriaceae; genus Mesorhizobium; species Mesorhizobium shangrilense. The sequence goes on along the minus strand of NZ_JBEWSZ010000001.1, from coordinate 3,216,075 downwards.
GACGAGGGATGGGAACACACCGGTCCCAACGTCATCATCGAATGCTGCCCGCTGCCCATCGCCAAGCGCGCGAAACTCTATCGCGACGGCATCAAGGTGGTGACGCCGGCAACGCCGCGGACTTCGGCCAAAGCACTCAGCCCGCGCGCCAAGATGAACCAGTATCTCAACATCATCCTGGCGGGCAACGACGTGAAGCGGGTCGATCCGCAGGCCTGGGCCTTGCTGCTGGATGAGAATGGCAACCTCGCGGAAGGCGAGGGCAACAACATCTTCCTCGTCTGCGACGGCGTATTGATGACCCCCCGGGCGCAAAACATCCTGCCGGGCATCAGCCGCGCGACGGTGATCGAGATTGCGCAAAACCTCGGCATCGAGGTGCGCGAAACCGACCTCGATCTCTATGACGCGGCGATAGCGGATGAAATGTTCATCGCCTCGACCAGCCTTTGCATCTGCCCAGTGACTTCGTTCAACGGCCGCAAGGTCGGAACCTCGCTGCCCGGGCTGGTCACGGCCCGTCTGACAGCCGCCTACGTCGATATGGTTGGCTGCGATTTCGTCCATCAACATCTGAGCTGGCTGGAATAGGACTGTCATGAAACGAATGATCACTGCCGAAGGTGTTTCGCCTCCGGGCGCGCCGTTCTCAAGCGCCATCGCCGTTGATGGCGGCACGTTGGTCCATACGTCCGGCTTCCTGGCGCGTGACCCGAAGAGCGGCGCCATCCTCCATCCAGGCGATGCCGAGCAGCAGACGCTGCATTGTTTCAACAGCATCGAAAAGGTGCTGCGGGCCGCTGGCGGCGCGCTACAGGACCTCGTCAAGATGACCGTCTTTCTGCGCAATGCTTCGGACTATGAGGCGATGAACCGGGCACGCCGGTCGAGGCTTGCCGGCATCGACTATGCCAGCTCGACGGTGATCGCCGGCCTGGTCGCCGCCGAGGCGCTTGTCGAGATTGAATGTGTCGCCGCGATCTCCGGCCATGCCGGCGGAGCGGCGGCGCCATGAGCGCGCCGAGCTCAATTCCGCGCCAGGGCGATCGGCCTTCGCCTGTCGCGATTGGCGAAAGTTCAGCGTTCCACCGCGACCTGCTGGCGCCGACAATCCGCGAAGCAGTCGCAGGCGACGGCGTCTACATTATCGACAGAAACGGCAACCGCTATCTCGATGGCAGCTCCGGCTCGGGTCCTTCGTGTCTCGGTCACAGCAACGCTGCGGTGCGCGCGGCAATGCACGCGCAGATCGATGCTATCGCCTATGCCCACACCGCCTTCTTCACCACCGCGCCGATGGAGGAATTGGCGGAAAACCTGTGCGCCGATGCACCCGACCAGCTGTCGCATGTCTGGTTCACCAACAGCGGTGCCGAAGCCGCCGATGCGGCGCTCAAGCTGACGCGGCAGTATTTTCTCGATATCGGGCAACCGGAACGGCATATCGTCATCGGTCGCCGCGCTGGGTACGTCGGCAGCACATTGGCGGGATTGGCAGCTGGTGGCAGCGCCATGCGCCGCGGCCCATTCTCACCGGTGCTCCCAACCAACACGGCGCATATCGGACCAGCCTATGCCTATCGCGGGTTGCTGGAAGGCGAGACGCTTGACGATTTCGCCTTGCGGACCGCCCGCGAATTGGAAGCAGTGATCGAAGAGGTAGGGCCATCGCGCGTCTCGGCATTCATCTGCGAGACTGTTGTTGGCGCCACCCTTGGCGCCGTGGAAGCTCCGTCAGGGTATTTCCGAGAAATCCGCCGCATCTGCGACCGCTACGGCATCTTGCTCATCCTTGATGAGGTGATGTGCGGCATGGGTCGGGTGGGCACCAGATATGCCTTCACGCAGGAAGGCGTTGCGCCCGATCTGGTGATGATCGGCAAGGCGCTGGCCGGCGGCTACGCGCCTCTCGGTGGCGTACTGGTCAGCAATGCCATCCATGATGCGATAAGGGACAAGACCGGCTTTTTCTGGCATGGCCACAGTTTTCACGGCCATACGCTCGCCTGCGCGGCGGCCCTTGCCGTGCAGCGCGAGATCGAGCGGCGCGATCTCTATTCCAATATCCGCAAATCGGGAGCGCTGTTGGACCAGTTGTTGCGCGAGCGTTTCGCCGAGCATCCCCATGTCGGCGACATCAGGGGGCGGGGCCTTATCCAAGGCATCGAGCTCGTGGCCGACCGTGCGACCAAGCGGAATTTTGACCCATCGCACCAGATACATACGAAGCTGAGCGAGCACGCGCTCGATCTTGGCCTGATCTGCTATGCCTCGAGCTCATCGTCGGAGAGCGGGGTTGGTGAGCACGTCCTGCTGATGCCGCCCTACATCGTCGAACCGCATCATATCGAGGAAATGGTCGATAAGCTCGGCCGCGCGGTGGACCGTGCCCTGCGCGCCGAAAGCGCGTAGCGTTGGCTCGACCCTAGCGCAGTCGGCAGGGCTGTTGATAGGTTGCCGGCGGCCCGAAATTTGATGAGTGGAAAATGAGCCTGGACGAAATCAACAGCAAGATCGACGCGACGTTCGAGACCTATCCGAAACAGCTTCGGATGGCCGCTCGCTATGTCCGCGAGAACCCGGAGAAGATTGCCATGCACTCGCTTCGGCAGGTCTCGGATCTGGCCAATGTCCATCCCTCCAGCCTGATGCGTCTGGTACGGGAACTCGGCTTCGAGCGCTACAACGAGTTCAGGGATCCCTTCAGGAGTTGGCTTGGCGACCAGGGGACGACCATGCGCGGGCGCGTCGAAGGCTTGCGCGCCAAAGGCAAGCTCGGCCGCATGAGCGAGGCCGTCGCGGAGGTTTTCGCGCGCGACATGTTGGATCTGGAGTCGACGGCAAGTCAGATCAGGATAGAGGACCTTGTTGCCGCCGCTGACATCATCATCGCGGCCAAGCGCGTTTTCATCGTCGGCTTCCGCAGCCTGTATTCGGCGGCCTACTTCCTCGACTACAATTGCAAGATGTTTTCCGCCAACACCGTGCTGGTCGATGGGCGGGGCGGAGCTCTTGGCGATGAGGTGCGCGACGCCGGTCCGCAGGATGCGGTCGTGGTGCTGTCGCATCGAAGCTATTCGCGCGACACCGTGCGCATTGCCCGCTTCGCCAGGAATGCCGGAGCCAAGGTCATTTCGATCGTCGACAGCTCGCTGGCACCTACCGTTGCCATCTCGGACGTCAGGCTGGTGCTTGCCGCCAGCCATTCGTCGCTGTTGTCTTCCGTGGTCTCCACTCTTGCGGTGGTGCAGGCCTTGATCACCGTCATCGTCAGCAAGATCGGCGACGATGTCTTCGAAATCATCAAACGGAATGAAGCGTTCTACCGAGCCTTCGATACCTTCGTCGAGGATTGAACGATCGCAATCCGTTCCAACTCCGCCGGCCGCATCGTCACGCGTCTTGGTGGAGCTTTCCACCAATAGCCGGACCCGGTCCGGCCTGAATCCGCGTTGGAGGAGCTCACGCATGTTCATGAAAAACCAAGGTCGCCTGGCCACCATCGAGGTGGGCGGCACGCACTACGACGTCGGTGTGCAACTCGGCCGGTTTGCCGCCGACCTTGTCCACACCTACACCGTACCGAGTGAAGTATGGGCCAAAGTGATGGCGCGGCGCCACGATTCGCGGGTGGAGCTCATGCGGCGCATGGTCGAGATCCGCTTCCCGACTTACTGGCAAGAGATGCGGGGAATGGCGGACGGACTTGGTCTGCCGTTCGACGATATGGTGTTGTGGCACTTTCGCGGCGACGTTTGGGAGATGCCACCCGAAGGGTGCACGACTGTGCAGATTCCCGGCAGCGAACCGATCGTCGCGCACAATGAGGATGGTGACGCGGCACAGATCAGCCGCTGCGCCATCGCGCGGGTGCGGCCTCTCGGCAGCAAGGCGTTCACCTCCTTCATCTACCCCGGCACGATCCCCGGGCATGCCTTCGCTGTCACCGAAGCGGGCCTCGTCGCGACGATCAATCACATCGGCGCGCTCGATGTCGGCGTTGGTCTGCCACGCACTCTGCTTGGGCGCGCTTTGCTCGATTGCGATACGCTCGACGAAGCGGTGCGGCTGCTCAAAACATCGGAGCGTTCCGGCGCCTATCACGTCACACTGGGGCAGAGCGGCGATTCCCGGCTCTTTGGTGTCGAATTCACCCATTCAAACTGCTCGGTGCGCAGAATCGAGCACACGCAATGCCACTCCAACCACCTCATACATCAGGGCATATCGGATGAGCGCCAGGAAATCTCCGCTTCGTCGCGCGCCAGGCTGAAACGCGCAAATGAACTGGTCGCGCAAGATGACGATGTCGATCCGTTGACCGTGCTGTGGGACAAGAGCGACCCCGTGCTGCCAGTCTATCGCGAACGACTGGATGACAGCGCGCAAACCCTGGCCGCCGCCGTTTTCCACATAGGCGACAAGTCGGTCGAATGGAGCGTGTACGACCGCGCCGACGAGCCGCCATGTTTTTCGACGCAAGGGATTTGATCGCAACCCAAGATGGTGAGTTGCCCGCCTTGGCTGCAAGCGCCTTCGATATCCTGAGGTTTGAATGACGCCGAGTCGCCCGATCTCGATCGCCGTTGCCCCCAATGGCGGCAGGAAAACGCAGGCCGATCACCCGGCGCTGCCGATGACGGCGGCGGAGCTTGCCCGCGTCGGCAGCCTGTGTCTCGAGGCAGGGGCCAGCATGATCCATGTCCACGTTCGCGATCGGGAGGGTCGGCATCTGCTCGATGCCGAGGCCTATCGTGATGCACTGGCCTCGATAAGGCGATCGGTCGGCGAAAGGCTTGTCGTCCAGATCACCAGCGAGTCGCTGGGCATCTACAGTCCGGCCGAGCAGATGCAGGTTATCAGGCAGGTTCGGCCGGAATCGGTCTCGCTCGCCTTGCGCGAACTCTTGCCGGATGCGCACGGCGAGACCGGCCTCAGCGCTTTCCTGCAATGGTTGCGCAAGGAGAATGTTGCGCCGCAGTTCATTCTGTACTCGCCGGAGGAAGCCATTCATCTGGCCGCCCTGAAAGCGCGCGGGGTGATCCCCTTCGAACAGCTTTCCGTCCTTTACGTGCTGGGGCGATATACGGTGGGCCAAGCATCCGACCCTATGGACCTGCTGCCATTCCTCGATGATGCTGTGCCACGTTTCTCGTATTGGACGACATGTGCGTTCGGCCCCAAGGAGGCCGCATGTGTGTTGGCCGGTGCGTTGCTCGGCGGAAACATCCGCGTCGGCTTCGAGAACAATTTGTTGCTGCCCGACGGCCGCGTGGCGCGCGGCAATGAGGAATTGGTCGGAGTGGCAAAAGACTGCATTGTTCGGCTGGGCTATCGGCCGGCGACAGCCGATGAACTTCGGGCCAACTGGCGATTGGGATAGCAGGCTGATGGTCGCGCACAATGGCACGGCGAACCCGCTCGCTCAGTTTGGTGAGGTGATCACTTTCGGCCTCTGCCTCCGTGAGTAGCTCGCCAATGGCGTTCATTTCGAGAATTCTTGGCTGACCGCGAATGGCGCGTAGCCTCAATGGACCGCAAGCCGACACCCTCGACACTGGATGGTCACCTCGGAACGAGCGCTTGCTGTCGGCGGACTTTGTCTCCCGTTGGATGCGTTCGTTGACATCGCTATTGTGGGTGGAGGCGCAACAGGCGTCTCAAAGGCGGAAATGATGCGATCGTCTTGGGTGTGGTGATCGGTGGCTTGGTGCTCTCCGCCCCCGCAAAAACCGCTACTTGCAGACAAGGCGCATGATGGTGTCGATATTGAACTGCAGCCTTGTATCCAGGGCTTCCCGCGACATCAGATCACGCTCGTAGATGATGGAGCCCGTGAAGCGATTGGTGAGGTAGTAGTAGCCTATGGCGGCGATCGTGATGTTCAACTGAACCGGATCGACGCCGTCCCGGAACAAGCCTTGCTTGGCGCCGCGCTCCAGAAGCGTGCCGACCATCGTGACCAGACGCCGGCTGATGTCCTGAACCACCTTGGACTTCTTGAGATGACGCGCCTTGTGCAGATTCTCGCTGTTCACCATGGTGAGGAATTCCGGATTGTCGAGATAGTATTTCCAGGTGAAGCGCACCAGCTTCTCAAGCGCCTCCCTGGGATCGAGGTGATCGAGTTCCAGCTTCTGCTCGGCCGTTCTGATATCGACATAGGCGTCTTCGAGCACGCGCTGGAACAGGCTCTCCTTGCTGTCGAAATAATGGTAGATCATGCGTTTGTTGGCTTTTGCGCGCTCGGCTATGTCGTCCACTCTGGCGCCGCCCAAACCCTTCTTGGCGAATTCCTGCTTGGCGGCCGCAAGTATGCGCTTCTGGGTTGCCTCCGCATCGCGAATTCTTGGCTTCCTTGTCTTCGCCGGCAACATCTTTTTTCCTAACTGGTCCATTTCGAATCCGACATTTGACCATCGATATGGCGCACTAACTGGATTGTGACCAGAGCGGCCAGCGAATTGTCAAAACGCACTCCGCGGCGGCCAGGAGCCAGCCCATAGCAGCGGCCAGGTTCACGGCGAACGTCGGCAATCTGGTGCATTTTGCGAAGGCTTCCTGTTCGCGCCTGCCTGTGAAGCTAAAGGCCAGTTTCCAACTAACCCAATAGTTACATAGAGGCACCTCGCAGCGCAATCGGGCGGGTCGCCAATGCCTAGAGGAGCGCCGTCAACGCGGCCGGAGACCTGTTGACAAGTTAGCTCTAAAAAAGTAACTAGATAGTGCGTAAAGGTTCAACTGGGTGCGCGTCTTGGGAGGATGCTCGCTCGAATTCGGATCAGCTGGGAGAGAGAAGAATGTCGTTCATCAAGAAATTCATCGAGCAGGAAACCATCAATCGCCGTAACCTGCTTCTCGCTTCGGCCTACGGGCTTGGCGGCGCTGCCGCGCTGCGCACCCTGGGTGCGACACCGGCGCGCGCGACAACCGCAAACCCGACGATCGCCTGGAGTTACCGCGACCGTACCAACCCGTACTGGAACTACATCGTGTCGGGCGGCGAGGCCTTTGTCGAAAGCCTTGGCAAGCCGAAGAGCGCGCTCGTCAACCTCATCAACGAAGGATCAAGCGAGAAGTCGCTCGCCGACGTGAAGGCGCTTCTGGGCAAGGAGGGCAGCAATCTGGCCCTTGCGATCGATGCGAACGATGCGCCCAACTGTCGTCCGGTCGTTGAAGCCGTAGCCGCCGCCGGTGCCTATGTCTCCACCATCTGGAACAAGACGGACGACCTGCATCCGTGGGATTTCGGCGACAACTACGTGTCGCATATGACCTGGTCGGACGAAGGCCCCGCCGAGAAGACCGCCCGCATCCTTTTTGATGCCATGGGCGGCAAGGGCGGCGTCGTCCATCTCGGCGGCATCGCGTCCAACAATCCGGCGATCGAGCGCCTCAACGGCCTGAAGAACGCGCTGAAGGACTATCCGAATATTCAGCTGCTCGACGCACAGCCCGCCGACTGGGACACGCAGAAGGCAAACCAGATCATGGCGAGCTTCCTGACCCGCTACGGTGACAACATCAAGGGCGTGCATTGCGCCAACGACACGATCGCCTACGGCGTCATAGAGGCGCTGCGTGCCGAAGGCATCGAGGGCATGCCGATCGTTTCCTATGACGGCAACCAGCAGGCCGTCGAACTTGTGGCCAAGGGCGAGATCCTGGCGACCGTCTTCACCAATCCCCATTGGGGCGGCGGCATCACCGCGGCACTTGCCTATTATGCGGCGACAGGTGTGTTCAAGCCTTCGGCCGAGCCCAAGGAACACCGCGAATTCTACGGCCCGACCATCCTCATCACGCCTAAGGATGCGGCGGAGTTCAAGGCCAAATACCTCGACAGCACCCCGAAATACGACTGGAAGGACTTCTGGGGTCCGGGCAACGGTCAGATCAAGTACAAATAATCGGCCTGCTGGCGGACGCGCACCGACGGCGGTGCGCGTCCGATCCGGCGGCCTGCGATTTGCTTGCGACGGCGACCCGCTTCGCCGTCCCTTGCCCGCGGGAGAAGTGCGTGGACAATTTCTTGACCAGGGACAATCTGCAGAAATGGGCGCCGCTTCTGGTGCTGTTCGCGCTCGTCCTGTTTTTCTCGGTTGCCAATCCGAATTTCCTTTCCATGCGCAATTTCGCGCGCATTTCCATCCTGTCGACGCCGTCGCTGATGATCGGCATCGGTGTCACCTTCATCATCCTCATGGGATCGATCGACCTCTCCATGGAAGGGGCCGTCGCAGTCTGTGCTGTGTTGTTCGCCACCATGTTCACGGCATTGGGAGGCAGCCTGGCAGGATGGGGATGGCTGGCGGTCGTCGGCGCGCTGTTCGTCGGCGCCCTGTTCGGCCTGATCAACGGGCTGGTGCATGTCGGGCTGAAAATACCGTCCTTCATGGCGAGCCTGTCGATGGGCTTCGTCGGCATCGGCCTGTCCCTGCTGATCACCGGCGGCGACCGGATTCGTGTCGAGGATCCGCTCTTCCGCTCGCTGCTTACCTATCGGCTGGGTGGCTTTCCGCTGATGGTCTACGTCGCGCTGGCGGCGCTGCTCATTGCCGGCTTTATCCAGGGGCGCACGAAGATCGGGCGGAATTTCTATGCCGTCGGCGGTGGCGAGGACCTCGCCCATGCATCCGGCCTGAACGTGGCCAGGGTGCGCGTCATCGGCTTCGCCATCGCCGGCGTCTTCTACGCCCTCGGCGCCATGCTGGCGGTGGCGCAGATCGGCATTGCCGAGACGGTTACCGGACGCAACCTCATGTTCGTCTCCATCACATCCGTGGTCGTGGGCGGCACTGCGCTCTGGGGAGGCGCCGGCGGCGTGTGGAACACACTCGTCGGTGTCCTCATCGTCAATGTCATCGGCAACGGCATGGTGGTCATGGGATTGCCAAGCTACGTCCAGGACGGTGTGCTCGGCCTGCTGGTCATCATCGCGGTCTATCTGTCGACCGACCGTCGCTCTCTGTCTTTCGTGAAGTGACGCGCCAATGTTCGAGCTTCAGAAAGTCGAGAAGAAATTCCCCGGCGTGCACGCGCTGAAAGGCATCGACTTCACCATCAAGCGTGGTGAGATCGTCGGCCTTGTCGGGGAGAACGGCGCCGGCAAGTCGACGTTGATGAAAGTCATCTATGGCGCCTATCAGCATGATGGCGGGCAGGTCCTCGTGGATGGACGGGCGGTGCGCTTCCACAACCCGCGCCAGGCCATGGATATGGGCGTCGGCATGGTGTTCCAGGAACAGTCGCTGATCCCGAACCTGACCGTCATGGAGAACATCTTCCTCGGATTCGAGCAGCAGTTCGTGCGCCTGGGCGTCGTCAACTGGAAGAAGATGGCGGCGGCTGCGCGCCAGCAGCTCGACAAGGTCAAGCTTTCGATCGACCCGGCGATGGTCACCTCGAAACTGTCCTTCGCGCAGCGCCAGCTGGTGGAGCTCGCCAAGGTGTTGACGCTGGAAGAACGTGTACAGGGCGACCTCGTCATCCTGCTGGATGAGCCGACTTCGGTGCTGGCCAAGGAGGAAATCGACCTTCTGTTCAGCCTTGTCAGGGACCTGCGCAAGCGCGCCTCCTTCATCTTCGTTTCGCATCGGCTGGACGAGGTCATCGAACTCTCCGACCGCATTTACGTGATGAAGGACGGTTCCGTGGTCGACGTCGTCGACGGCAAGGACGCCGATGTCGCGTCGATCCAGCACAAGATGGTCGGGCGCAACATCAGCAAGGAATATTACCGCGAGGAGAAGCAGAAGCCCTTCGATGCCGCAAAGCCTCTGCTCGAAGTCGACGGGATCAGCCTTGCGGGTCGCTACAAGGACATCTCGCTCAAGCTGCATGCAGGCGAGGTTCTCTGCCTGGTCGGCGTCGAAGGCTCGGGGCGCGAGGCGATCCTGCGCACCATCTTCGGCCTGCAGAAACCGCATCTCGGCCACGTCACCCTCAAGGGCCGGCGCGTCGAGACCTTCAGTGCCGCGCACGGGGTAGAGTGCGGCGTCGGCTACGTACCGCGTGAACGCAAGGTCGAGGGCATGGTCGGTGGCATGACCGTCTATGAGAACATGACGCTCTCGCAGATGCGCAACTATTCGAATGCGGGCGTGCTGGAGATTGGCAGGGAAAAGGAGCTGGCCCGCGACTGGATCAAGCGGCTTTCGATCAAGGCGTCCTCTGAGAACGTCGATTGCGCCAATCTCTCCGGCGGCAACCAGCAGAAGGTGGTGCTCGCCAAATGGCGCAGCGGCGGCTCCGACATCATCCTCCTCGATCATCCGACTCGCGGCCTGGATATCGGCGCCAAGGAGGACGTCTACGACATGGTGCGCGACATGTGCGGCGCCGGCGTCGGCATCATCCTGGTCGCCGATACGCTCGAGGAGGCAATCGGCCTCAGCCACACCATTGCCGTCATCAGGGATGGCGAGATCCGCAAATGGTACGACTGTCCGCCGGGCCGAAAGCCGTCCCTCTACGATCTCATCCACTACATGACATGACCCAGGAGCGCGCAATGTCATTTGGTCGGCTCAAGCGACACTTCCCGTGGATCACGCTGGTGGTGCTGGTGCTTATCGTCGGCGTCGTTCACCCGAGTTTCCTGCGGCCGCAAAACCTGATCGAGCTCGCCGGAGACATCGTGCCGCTGTTCATCATGGCGCTGGGCATGACGCTCGTCATCTACATCGGCGGCATCGATCTATCGGCCCAGTCAGTGGCGAACATGACCACCGTGCTTGCAACCATATCGCTACCGATGTTCGGCGTATTCAGTGGGCTGCTCGTCATCCTGGCGGGATTGGTTTTCGGTGCCCTGTCCGGCTTCGTGACGACACGGCTCAAGGTGCCATCCTTCATCGCCACGCTCGCGGTGGGAGGCCTGGCGCTGTCGGTCGGGCAATATGCCTCCAGTCAGCGCGCGCTTTACATGGATGCCGGTGAACGCGACCGCGCCTTCGGCTGGATGGTCGGCAGTGGATGGAGCGGCGTGCCGCATGAGTTGATCCTGGCCCTGGTTCTGGTCTTGCTTGCCTGGTTCCTGCAGAATCGCACCACGACGGGACGCGCCCTGAAGGCGATCGGTGCCGGCGAGCCTGCCGCCGTCGCCTCCGGCCTCAAGGTCGAGCGCTACAAGATCCTGGCCTTCGCCTTCTCCGGCATGCTTGCCGCGATTGCCGGGCTGCTTTTCTCCGTCAAGCTGTCCGGTGGCTCGCCGACGCTTGCCGAAGGTTTTCTGCTTCCGGCCATCGTCGCCGTCCTGGTCGGCGGTACGCCGCTGACGGGCGGTGTCGGCGGTGTGCTGAACACTCTGGTCGGTGTGCTGATCGTGGCGGTGGTGCGCGCCAGCATGCTGTATTTCGGCGTGCCGGCGACAAGCCAGCAGATCGTCTTCGGCATCGTGCTGATCGCCGCAATCGCGCTGACGATTGACCGTTCCAAGATGCGTATCGTGAAATAGCCCAGCCATGGAAACGATGATGGCGGCGGTCCTGGTCTCGCCGCGACGCTTCGAGGTCAGGGAACTGCCTGTCCCTGGCTGTGGACCCGATGAGGTCCTCATCAGGGTCGATCGCTGCGGAATCTGCGGCACCGACATCCACATGTTCAACGGCCACTATGCCATGGAAAGGCTACCCATCGTCCCCGGCCACGAGTTCACCGGCACGATCAGCCGGGTGGGGGACAGGGCTGGCCGGTTTGCCCTCGGGCAGAGGGTGGTGGCCGATATCAATATCGGCTGCGGCGCATGCTACTATTGCCGCAGGAACGAGGTGCTCAATTGCGCGGAGGTGCGCCAGGTCGGCATCTCTCGTGACGGCGCATTCGCGGAATATGTCGCCATTCCAGACAGGCTGGTCATTCCGGCACCTGCTGATGCGGCGCCGGCGACGCTGGCGCTGACCGAACCGATCGCTTGCGTCGTACGCGCGGCGCGCAAGGCAAAAGTGCGCTTTGGCCAGTCCGTCGTGGTTCTCGGCGCCGGTCCGATCGGCAATCTTCACATCCAGATGATGCGGCTGGTCGGGGCCGCCCCCATCATTGTGGTCGAGCTTTCCGGGGAGCGTGCGCGGCTCGCCATGCAGGCAGGCGCCGACGCGGTTGTGAGCGATCCCTCGCAGGTCAAGGACACCGTGCTCAAGATGACTGGCGGGCGCGGTGCCGACATCGTCATTGAAAGCGTCGGCCTGCCGCAGCTCTATGCCCAGGCCTTTGACCTGATCCGGCCCGGCGGCCATGTCGCGGCATTCGGCATCACCGGTCCCGGGGACAGCATTCCGCTGGCGCTGCTCGACACCGTGCTCAAGGAAAATTCGGTGAAGGGATCGGTCGCGGGCATGGGAGAGGACATGCATGATGCGCTGACCCTTTTGCTGCATGGCCGGTTCGACGTCGCCCCCTTTGTGAACACCACCTACCAACTCGCGGCGATCCAGGAGGCGTTCGAGACGCTGAAGGATCGACCGGGTGCTCTCAAGACGCAGATTGCAATCTGATCGGAGCCGGGATTCAACGGGCCCAGGAGAAGACTATGGACCATCAACCTGCCAACCTTCTGCTGCCGTCCAGTCCAAGGACGTTCGGTTTCTTCATCAACGGCAAGGTCGTCGAAGCCGGATCGCGTCCTTATTTCGAGCGGCGGAGCCCGGGACATGGCGTTGCGGTGACACGCATTCCGAAATGCACCAAGGATGATCTCGACCTTGCGGTGGCCGCGGCGCGGCGCGCGTTCGAGGATGGGCGCTGGTCGCGCATTCCCTCGGTCGAACGGGCGAGCGTGCTGCTGCGGGCCGCACAGATCATCCGCCGGCGTGCCGAAGAGATCGCGCTTTGGGAAACGCTGGAGAACGGCAAGCCGATCAGCCAGGCCCGCGCCGAGGTCGACGGTTGCGCCGGCATCTTCGAATACGCGGCTGGTGCTGCCCGCGCCCTGCATGGCGACGCTTTCAACAATCTCGGCGACCGCCTGTTCGGACTGGTGACGCGCGAGCCGATCGGGGTCGTCGGTCTCATCACGCCTTGGAATTTTCCCTTCCTCATCCTGTGCGAGCGCGTGCCGTTCATTCTTGCCGCCGGTTGCACGATCGTCGCCAAGCCGTCCGAAGTGACCTCGGCGACGACGCTGATCCTTGCCGAAGTGCTGACGGAAGCCGGGCTGCCGGCCGGCTGCTACAATGTGGTGACCGGATCGGGCAGCACGATCGGCCAAGCGATGACGGAGCATATGGACATCGACATGCTGTCCTTCACCGGCTCGACCTCCGTGGGCCGGCGCTGTGTCCAGGCGGCCACCGGCAACTTCAAGAAGCTTGGCCTGGAACTCGGTGGCAAGAACCCGCAGATCGTCTTTGCCGACGCCGATCTGGAAGACGCCGCCGACGGCGTCGCCTTCGGCATCGGCTTCAACACCGGCCAATGCTGCGTCAGCGGCAGCCGGTTGATCGTCGAACGTTCGGTGGCCCGCGCATTCGAGGAAATGGTCGCGGCGAAGTTCGCGAAGATAGAGGTCGGCGATCCGCTTGATCCGGGCACACAGGTCGGCGCCATCACCACGGCCGCGCAGAACGACACCATCATGTCCTATATTGAGAAGGGCAGGGCGGAGGGCGCCAGGCTGGTCTGCGGCGGCGATCAGCTCGACTTCGGCCGTGGCCAATACATCGCGCCGACCCTGTTCGGCGACGTGACCGGCGACATGTCGATCGCGCGCGACGAGATTTTTGGTCCGGTACTCAGCATCATGCCGTTCGACACGGTCGAAGAGGCGATCGCCATCGCCAACGACACAGTCTATGGGCTGGCGGCCAGCGTGTGGACCAAGAACATCGACAAGGCGCTGACCGTGACGCGACGCGTGCGCGCCGGACGCTTCTGGGTCAACACCACGCTTGCCGGCGGACCGGAACTGCCGCTGGGCGGCTTCAAGCAATCGGGATGGGGGCGAGAAGCCGGGATCTACGGTGTCGAGGAATACACCCAGATCAAGTCCGTCCATATCGAACTCGGGAAGCGAGAGCCTTGGGTATCGTGACAAGCGAACGCGGATACGACTTCGTCATCGTTGGCGGCGGCTCGGCGGGCTGCGTGCTCGCAGCGCGTCTGTCGGAAAATGCCGATGCGCGCGTGCTTCTGCTCGAAGCCGGGGGCCGCGACACCAACCCTTACATCCACATGCCGGTAGGCTTCGCCAAGATGACCTCCGGTCCCTTGACCTGGGGGTTGAAGACCGCGCCGCAGAAACATGCCAACCAGCGCGAGATCCCTTATGCGCAGGCCAAGGTGATCGGTGGCGGTTCGTCCATCAACGCAGAGGTCTATACGCGCGGACATCCCGCCGACTACGACCGCTGGGCGCGTGATGAGGGCGCCGACGCCTGGTCGTTCGCCGATGTGCAACCCTATTTCCTGCGCTCGGAAGGCAACACCACATTTTCTGGCAAGATGCACGGCACCGATGGTCCGCTCGGTGTTTCGAATATCCCCGATCCGCAACCGACGACGCGAGCCTTCGTGCAGGCATGCCAGGAATTCGGCATGCCCTACAATCCCGATTTCAACGGCACGGTGCAGGAAGGTGCCGGCGTCTATCAGACAACCACCAAGGATGCACGGCGCTGTTCCGCGGCTGTCGGCTATCTCCGGCCGGCCGAGAGCCGCCCCAACCTGACGGTCGAGACCGGATGCCTGGTCGACCGCATCCTCTTCGAGGGCGTTCGAGCCATCGGCGTGGCGTACCGACGTGCCGGCGAGGCGCGCATTGCGCGTGCCGACAGCGAGGTGCTGGTCACCGCTGGCGCGATCGGTTCGCCAAAGATCATGATGCTGTCGGGTGTCGGGCCGGCGGCGCATCTCAAACAGCACGGCATCGAAATCGTCCACGACCTGCCCGGCGTCGGCGAGAACCTCACCGACCATTACGGTGTCGATATCGTCGCCGAGCTGAAAGGCCCGACCAGCCTCGACAAGTACAACAAGCTTCACTGGATGCTCTGGGCAGGTCTGCAGTACAAGCTGTTCAAGAGCGGTCCGGTGACGTCGAACGTCGTCGAAGGCGGTGCGTTCTGGTATGGCGACCGATCGTCCGCCATTCCAGACCTGCAGTTTCATTTCCTGGCCGGTGCCGGCGCCGAGGACGGTGTTCCGAGCGTCCCTTCGGGCTCAGGCATCACGCTCAATTCCTACACGCTTCGGCCGAAAAGCCGCGGCACCGTCCGGTTGCGTTCGGCCGACCCCGCCGACAAGCCGATCATCGATCCGAATTTTCTAGCCGATCCCGCCGATCTGAAAATCTCGGCGGAAGGGGTGCGCATCAGCCGCGAGATTTTCCAGCAGGCTTCGCTGCAAAAGTACATCAAGCGGCTGCATTTGCCTGATGACAACGTCAGGACGCAGAAGGACTATGAGGACTATGCGCGCCGTTATGGCCGCACCTCCTATCATCCGACCTGCACCTGCAAGATGGGCGTCGATACCATGGCGGTGGTGGATCCGAAACTTCGCGTGCGGGGACTGGAAAACATCCGCATCTGCGATTCGTCCGCCATGCCCAGCCTGATCGGTTCGAATACCAATGCCGCAACGATCATGATCGGCGAAAAGGCATCTGACCTCATTCGCGGCAACAGGTAACCGTAATTCTCTCGAAAAAGCGGCAGCAGTGCGGGCTGCCGCTTTTTCGTCTACGTTCCGAAGCTCGGAGGCCCTGTCAATCCCAGTCGGGAGCCCACGGCACCAGGTCGGAGCCGATGATGCGCTTGTTCGTGTGGGTGAGCGCGTCGATGCGCGCCATGTCGATGCTGGACAGCGTGAAATCCATGATGTCGAAATTCGCCCGGATATTCTCGGGCTTGGTCGACATGGTGTTCACCGAAACCCCTTTCTGCAGGATCCAGCGCAGCACCACCTGGCCGGCGGATTTGCCATAGGCTTTGCCGATTTCGGCGAACTGCGGATATTTGAAGACTTCGCCGCGGGCAACGGAGGTGAAGGACGATAGCGGAATGCCGGTCGCGTTAGCCGCCCCAAGCAGGATGTCCTGGTTGAGAAGCGGATGGAACTCGACCTGGTTGGCAACGATCGGGCCATCAAGGATGCTGCGCGCTTCGCGCATCATGCTGGCGGTGAAATTCGACAGGCCGATGTGGCGTGCCAAGCCCTTGTCCTGCGCGCTCTGAAGCAGCCTCAGGGGTGACGCAATGTCGCCGTCAAGTGGCGGCCAGTGCAGGAGCAGCGCGTCGACATAATCCAGCCGCAGATCCTTCAAGCTCTTTTCGACGGAGGCCAGGAAGAGCGCTTCAGCGTAGTTGTCGGGGTGGACTTTTGTGGTGATGCAAAGATCCTGGCGCGGCACATGGGCCTGGGCAAGGCCTTCTCCGACCTCGGCTTCGTTTCCGTACATCTGCGCGGTGTCGAACGCCCGATAGCCGACGTCAAGCGCAATGGCGATCGCAGCCATGCAGGCGTCATGGCGTAACGGGAACGTGCCGAAAGCCCTCTGGTGCGTCTTCTGGAAAAAGATGTTCATGGCTTGCCTCCCCACCGTTGCCGGGTTGCCTGTTATAAATAACTGAATAGTTACTTCTATCATCCGTCGCGCCGTTGGCAAGACCGCCGGGTGTTGATTTTGCGGCGATTTGGCGGAGGGCGTCGCCGCCACCGCAGATCGGCCTTGACCAAATCCGATGACATGATAATAACTAAACAGTTACTTTACACGATGCGGGTGAGCGGCCTCATGTCCAAGGTTACCAGCGCAGTGAATGCGGCAAGGGCAGTCAAGGATGGCGCGATTGTCGCGGTCAATTCGTCGAGTGGATTGTGCTGCCCCGATCTGGTCCTGAAGGCACTTGGCGAGCGCTATCGTGACGAGCGCCATCCGGCCGGATTGACGATGGTTCATCCGATCGCGGCCGGCGACATGTTCGGCACCAAGGGCGTCGACCATCTGGCCCGGGACGGCATGATCGACACCATCATTGGCGGCTCCTATCCGTCGGGGCCGTCGTCGTCCGAGCCACCGCTGATCTGGCAGATGCTTGGCGAAGACCGTATCGCCGCCTACAACGTGCCGAGCGGCATCATGTTCGACATCCTGCGTGAAGCGGCCGGACATCGCCCGGGCGTGATCACCAAGGTCGGCCTCGAAACATTCGTCGATCCCGACCTCGACGGTTGCGCCATGAATGCCCGCGCACGCGCACGGCCAATCGTGCGCAAGATCGGCTTCGAGGGTGAAGAATGGCTGTTCTTCCCGTCGATCAAGCCGGATGTCGCGATCATTCGAGCCACGACGGCCGACGAGCGCGGCAACCTGACCTTCGAGCATGAGGGAGCCTATCTCGGCGCGATGGAACTTGCGCTTGCCGCGCATAATTGCGGCGGTGTGGTGATCGCGCAGGTCAAGCATGTCGCCCAGGCCGGCACGCTGCGCCCGCATGACGTGCGCGTGCCCGGCGTTCTGGTCGACATGATCGTCGAGGATCCCGAACAGATGCAGACCACCGCGACGGCTTACGATCCGGCCATTTCAGGTGAATTGTTCAGGCCGCTCGACACTTTCCGGCTGCCGGAATTCGACGCGGCCAAAACGATGGCGCGCCGGGTTGCGATGGAATTGCAGCGCGGATGGGTCGTCAACATTGGCTTTGGCATTTCGGCCAATGTACCGCGCATCTTCCTTGAGGAAGGCCGGCACGGCGAAGTGACCTGGGTGATCGAACAGGGTGCGGTTGGCGGCATTCCGCTGCTCGACTTCAAGTTCGGCTGCTCGGCAAATGCCGAGGCGTTCGTCGCCTCGCCGCACCA
Organism: Mesorhizobium shangrilense; assembly: GCF_040537815.1. Lineage (NCBI taxonomy): Bacteria > Pseudomonadati > Pseudomonadota > Alphaproteobacteria > Hyphomicrobiales > Phyllobacteriaceae > Mesorhizobium > Mesorhizobium shangrilense. The sequence continues at coordinate 3,198,273 of NZ_JBEWSZ010000001.1, read as the reverse complement.
GTTCACCTATTTTCAGGCGGCGGGTTTCGACGCGTCGCTGCTTTCTTTCCTGCAGATCGGTGCCGACGGATCGGTCAACGTCTCGAAACTGTCGGCGCGGCCGCACGTCACCGCCGGCGCCGGCGGTTTCGTGGACATCACCTCACGGGCAAAGAAGATCGTCTTTTCCGGCTACTTCAACGCCGGGGCAAAGCTCTCGGTCAGCAACGGCAAGCTCTCCATCGACAAGGAGGGCAAGGTTGCCAAGCTGGTGCCAAACGTGGAGCAGGTGTCCTTTTCAGGCAAGCGGGCGACGGCACAGGGCCAAGATGTCACCTATGTTACAGAGCGTTGCGTGCTTCGCCTCATCGACGGCAAGGTCACGGTCACCGAGATCGCGCCCGGAATCGATCTGAACCGGGACATTCTGGGCCAGGCGGCGTTTCCGCTGGCGGTTGCCGACACCATCCGCCCGATGTCGGGGCATCTTTTCATTCCCGACCGCATGGACAGCCATTTTCGTCCCGCCGTGGCCGCCGAGTGATGTCGGAGGGTCAGCTCAACCTTGAGATAGACGGCCAGGTCGCGGTGGTGACGCTCGACCGTGCCGAGAAGCGCAATGCGCTGGATATGGCGATGATCGAGGGGCTTGTGGCGGCCTGCCGGACCATCGAGCACAACGCCGCAGTCAGGGTGGTGATCCTGACCGGCGCCGGCAACAGGGCCTTTTCGGCAGGCGGCGATATCCAGGCCTGGAGCGGCAAGTCACCAGACGATTTCGGGCGCTTCTGGCTGCGCGAAGGCCATGATGCCTTTGCCGCCATTGCCCGGCTTAGGCAACCGGTGATCGCCGTCCTCAATGGCGATGTGTTCGGCGGTGGACTGGAACTGGCGGCTTGCGCGGACCTGCGGATTGCCGAGCAGCATGTCAGGATCGCTCTGCCGGAAACCGGGCTCGGCATCATTCCGGGCTGGTCGGGCACACAGCGCGCCGCGCGCCGTTTCGGCGCGCAACTGGTGCGGCGCATGGCACTGTTCGGCGAGGTCTTCGATGCCCGGCAGGCGCTTGGTCTCGGCATTGTCGATCATGTCGTGGAGAGCGGTATGGGAATGGACAGGGCCCGTCAGGTCGCCGCGCAGGTCTACAGCCGAGCGCCACTTGCGACCGAGCTGACAAAGATGCTGGTCAATGCCGCCGAAGGCGAGGAGTCCGAGCGCGTTCTGGAGGCGATGGCAGGTATAGCGGCCGCACGGTCCGAGGACCTCCAGGAAGGGCTGGCTGCCTTCCGTGAAAAAAGGCCTGCACGGTTCTGATGCTTGTCAATTTGCCGGCAAAATAGCCAGCCGAGACTGCGATAAATGGGGAAGGGAGGGGCGATGATCCGCCATTTTGTGCTGCTGCGTTTTCGCGCCGATGTCAGCGCCGAAACCAAATCCGGGCTCTATGAGGAACTGGATCGCTTGCGGGATCACGTGCCGGGCATTGTCGCATTTCATGGCGGGTCGAATGTCAGCGTGGAAACCGACCTGATCCGGGGCAACCATGATGCATTCTGGGTCGACTTCGCAGATGAGAATGCGCGTGACGGCTATCTTCGCGATCCAAAGCACGAGGAGATCGGTGCGCGGATCGTGGCGTACACGCAAGGCGGCATTGATGGCGTGACGGTCGTCGATCTTCGGTTCTAGAGCAGTTCACCGTTTCACGGAAACGGCGAACCGCTCTAACTCTTTGTTTCGACGCAATTCCGGACGGAAAACCGTTTCACACTTTTCCTGGAATTGCCCTAGACGAGAGACAGCTCGACTGACCTAGCGATAGACCATCAGCTTGTTCTCTCCGGACTGCACCGGTTCCCCGCGCTGGTTGGTGACGGCGAAGCGCAGGGTGAGGATCCCGCGCGCCGTATTCCGTGTCTCCCGTTTGTTCGCGACGACGATGCGTGCACGAATCTCATCGCCGGCAAGGACGGGTGCGGCGAAAGTCCAGTCCCAGCCTAGCGAAGCGATTGCCCGAAACCCGGCCTGCGCCTGGTTCTTCAATCCGTCCACCAGCGACAGTACCAGCAATCCATGGGCGACGCGGGCTTGGAAGCCGTGGCGTTCCGCGCCTGCCTCGCTCATATGGATTTCGAAACGGTCGCCTGTCAGTTCGGCGAAAGCGTCGATCATCTGCTCCGTGACGGTCACGGCATCGGTCTCGAACCAATCGCCAACAGCGATGTCACCGTAGGACTGGTCCTGAGCTGTCAGTTGCCGGCCCGTTGCAGTCTCGGCCGTCATGCCGGCACCGGGGCATCCTCGCGGATCAGCTTGCGCTGCTTGAGATCAGCCCAGAATTCGGTCGGGATCTGGTGGCTGAACCATGCGAGATTCTGCGACAGCTGCTCCACTGTCCTTGTGCCGGCGCAGAAGGCCGGGATGGCGGGGTGGGCTACCACGAATTGCAGCGCGGCCGCGGGCAGCGGCACATTATGGTCGCGGCAGACGGCTTCGATCCTGGCGACCTTGTCCATCACCGCCGCGGGCGCTGGCGCGTAATTGTATTTGGCACCATCGACCGCGCCTGTCGCCAGGATGCCGGAGTTGAAGCCGCCGCCGACCATCACCGCGACGTTGCGCTCTTCGCAAAGCGGCAGGAATTCGTTGAGCGCATCCTGCTCCAGGAGCGTATAGCGCCCTGCCAGCAGGAAGCAGTCGAAGTCGCGCTGCCTGAGCGCTTCGAGGCAAACCTCCCACTCGTTGACGCCGACGCCGATCGCCTTGACCAAGCCTTCGGAGCGCAGCTTGTCCAGCGCGCGCCAGCAGCCATCCATGGCTTGCTTGAAAACCTCGGGCTGGGCGTCGCCACGCGTAAAGCGATCGATGTCGTGGATGAACAGCATGTCGATGTGCTCCAGCCCCAGGCGCTGAAGCGAATCCTCGAACGACCGCATCGTTCCATCATAGCTGTAGTCGAAGATCATCTCGTTCGCCGCGGCGTTCGTCCAAGGCGAAAAATCGATCTCGGATCGCCTCTTTGCCTTCAGCACGCGCCCGACCTTCGACGCGAGGACGAAGTCCGAACGGTTCTTCCAGCGCAGGGAATGGCCGACGCGCAGCTCCGAAAGTCCATGGCCGTACATCGGCGCGGTGTCGTAAAACCGGACGCCGGCGTTCCAGGCATGCTGGACCATGGCATCGGCCGTGGCGTCATCGATTTCCCTGAGAAAGTTCCCGATCGGCGCGGTGCCGAAGGCGAACGCCGTGACATCGAGATCGACCCGGCCGAACCTGCGCCTGGCTGAAGCTTGCATCCAATTTCCTCCCTTTAGTAACCATCTGGTTATTTTTATCGCAACTTATCGAACCGGGCAAGCCGCAGTTACGCGGGCCGAGCGCGCGCTTCGATTCTCCGTGCTTGACGGGGAAGCCGCATACGCGTTAGGAGTAACTAGATAGTTATAAGCGATGGACGAGATGCTTATCACAGACACCCAGCGCCAGGTGCGGGACATGGCCCGCCAGTTTGCCGACGAAGTCATCAGGCCGGCGGCCGAGGCGCTTGATCGCGACGAACGCTTCCCGGTGGAAATCTATGATCAGATGGGCGCGCTCGGCCTGTTCGGCGTCGGCGTTCCCGAGGAGATGGGCGGCCCTGGTTTCGATACGCTGACCTACGCACTGGTGATGGAGGAACTGTCACGAGGCTATGCGTCGGTCGCCGACCAGTGCGGCCTGGTCGAACTGATCAGCACGCTCCTGGTGCGCCACGGCACACCGTTGCAGCGCGAGCAATGGCTGGGTTCGGTGATGCGCGCCGAAACCAGGGTCGCCTACTGCATCACCGAGCCGGAGGCCGGCACCGACGTATCCGGCATCCGCACCACGGCAACGCGTGACGGAAGCGGCTGGCGGCTGAACGGTGGAAAAATCTGGATCCACAACGCGCCGGTCGCCGATGTCGGCTTCGTGCTGGCCCGCACCGACAAGGAAGCCGGGCATCGCGGCATGAGCATCTTCATCGTCGACCTGCATGCCAAGGGTGTCGAGCGCGGCCCGAAAGAGCACAAGATGGGCCAGCGCGCCAGCCAGGTCGGCGCGCTCAATTTCGCCGATGTCATGCTTGGTGAAGAGGCTCTGCTTGGCGAAGAGGGCAAGGGCTTCCACATGATGATGAGCGTGCTCGACAAAGGGCGCGTCGGTATTGCTTCGCTTGCGGTGGGTATCGGCCAGGCCGGACTGGAAGCGGCCGTCGACTATGCCCAGCAGCGCAGACAATTCGGCAAGGCCATCGTCGAGTTCCAGGGCGTCCAGTGGCTTTTGGCCGATATGGCCAAGGACATCGAGGCGGCACGTCTTCTGGTGCAGAGCGCGGCAGCCAAGATCGATGCCGGCGAGAATGCGACCAAGGCCTGCTCCATCGCCAAGTGTTTTGCGGGCGACATGGCGGTCGCGCGCACAGCTGACGCGGTACAGGTCTTCGGTGGCTCCGGCTACATCCGTGGTTTCGAGGTCGAGCGGCTTTATCGCGACGCCAAGATCACGCAGATCTATGAAGGCACCAACCAGATCCAGCGCATGATCATCGCGCGCGAACTGTTGAAGCATGGGGCGCGGGCATGATTGCCGCACCACGCCACGCAGTCCTGATCACCGGTTCGAGTCGTGGCATCGGGCTTGCCGCGGCACTCGAGCTGGCCGAAATCGGCTTCGCCATCGCTCTCAACGGCCCGGCCGACGACGACGAATTACGCGAGGCCGAGGCGACGGTCGCCGCGACCGGCGTTCCGGTGGTCCGGGTGGCCGGCGATGTCGGCGATCTTTCCTCGCATGATGTGCTGCTCGACCGGGTCGAGAATGCGATCGGCCCACTGTCGACCCTGATCAACAATGCCGGCGTGTCGGTGATGGATCGCGGTGATCCGCTCGACGTTTCGGAAGCGAGTTATGACCGCTGCCAAACGGTGAATGCCAAGGCGCAGTTCTTCCTCGGCCAGCGCTGGGCCCGGCGGCTGCTGACACGGCCGCGCGACGACGGCCGCTTCTACAGCCTCATCAACGTGTCGTCGTCCAATGCCGCCGCCGTGGCCGAACCGCGCGCCGAGTACTGCGTCTCCAAGGCCGCCTCCGCCATGATCAGCAAGGTGTTCGCCGTGCGGCTCGGGCGCGAGAACATCGCGGTCTACGATATCCAGCCAGGCCTGATCGAGACGGCGATGACCAGGGCCGTTTCGCAGACCTATCAGCGCAGGATCGACGAGGAAGGCCTGACCCTGATCCGCAGGTTCGGGCAGCCGCGGGATGTCGGCCGCATCATGGCGACCCTGGCGTCGGGTGCGCTGCCCTACACGACCGGCCATGTCATCTCGGCCGATGCCGGGATGCTGGTGCCGCGTTTCTGAGCTCCCGAGACCATGTGAGACAGGAGACGTCCCAATGATGATCAGTCTTCCCGATGCAAATGGCAGATTCTCCGATTATCGCATGAGCGGAAAGTCCGTTCCGGCGGCCAGGCTCCCGGAGCGCTCCGCCCGTGTGGTCTTTTCGGCTGCCCATGTCGTTGCCGACCCGTTCACCGACAAGGATCCGATGGGGTCGGCCAGCGTGGACTGGGACGCCACCATGGCATTCCGGCGCTATCTCGCGGATATGGGCCTCGGCATCGCCGAAGCGATGGATACGGCACAGCGCGGCATGGGCCTCGATTGGCCTGGCGCGTTGGAACTGATCCGCCGCACGAGGCAGGAACTGCCCGAAGCGCTGGTGTTCAACGGTTGCGGCACCGATCATCTCGACCCCGCCGCCACGCGTTCGCTTGACGATGTGCGGCGTGCCTATTTCGAACAGGTCGAGGCGATCCAGACATTTGGCGGACGGCTGATCCTGATGGCGAGTCGCGCGCTGGCGGCGGTCGCCTCCGGCCCGGACGATTATGTGTCGGTCTATCGCGACGTGCTTGGCCGCTGCGACAGACCGGTGATCCTGCATTGGCTCGGCGACATGTTCGATCCGGCACTTGCCGGCTACTGGGGAACGGACAGCTTCGAACAGGCGATGGAAACGGTGCTTGCCATCATTGTCGAGAACCAAGGCAAGGTGGACGGCATCAAGATATCGCTGCTCGACAAGGACAAGGAAATCCAGATGCGCCGCCGGCTGCCGGCGGGCGTCAAGATGTATACGGGCGACGATTTCAACTATCCAGAACTGATCGCCGGCGACGAGCACGGCTTTTCGCATGCGCTGCTCGGCATTTTCGACCCGCTGGCGCTGGCGGCGGCTCATGCGGTGGCAAGGCTGGGGGAGGGCGATGTCAGGGCGTTCCGTGATACGCTGGATCCCACCGTGCCGCTCGCGCGGCTGGTCTTCCGGGCGCCGACGCAACACTACAAGACGGGCGTGGTCTTTCTCGCCTGGCTGAACGGTTTCCAGGATCATTTCATCATGTTGGGTGGGGCGCAGGCCAAGCGCCCGCTGCCCTATTTCGTCGAGGCCTTCAAGCTAGCCGATGGCTGCGGGCTGCTACGCGATCCCGACATGGCGGCCAGCCGCATGCGGCGGCTGCTGGCGCTCTACGGTGCCTGAAGCAAGGCCGATGCGCGACTTTTCGAACGACCATTCCGCGTTGGCGCTCAACACGGCCACGCTCGGCCACAATGTCGACGGGCACGGCGCCGGCTGGCCGGTCGAGCGGGTCATCGATGCCTGTGCCGAGCGGGGTTTCGGTGGCATCGTCTTCTGGCGGCGCGAGATCGGCAGGCGGGGTGTCGAGATCGGGGATCGCTCGCGCGCCGCGGGGCTCACGGTGGCGGGTCTCTGCCGGGCGCCGTTCCTCGCCGGTCCGCTGGCGCTGCCGACGCGATCGGCGATCATGGACGATTTCCGCGCTTCCATCGATATGGCGGCGGAACTTGGAGCGCCAGTCCTGACGATCGTGGCCGGCGGCGTCGAGTCCGGCACGCGCGGCGTTGCCGAAAGTCTGAAACGTGTCGCCGATCGCGTCGCCGAGGCGGCTCCCTATGCGGCCACGCACAAGGTGAAACTGGCGCTCGAGCCTCTGCACCCCGTCTATGGCGGTGACCGCTCGTGCCTGGTGACCATGCGCGACGCGATCGATCTCTGCGAAGCCATCGGGCACGCCAATGTCGGGGTGGCCGTAGACGTCTACCATGTCTGGTGGGACACCTCGCTCGGTGTCGAATTGCAACGGGCCGGCGCGGGGCGCATCCTTGGCTATCATCTCTGCGACTGGCTGGCCGAGACACGCGACGTTCTCGTCGATCGCGGCATGATGGGCGACGGCGTCGCCGATCTGAAGGGGATCAGGGCTGCCGTCGAAACGGCGGGTTACCAAGGCCTGTGCGAGGTGGAAATCTTTTCCGCCGGCAACTGGTGGAAACGCGATCCGGCCGATGCGCTCGATGCCTGCGTCGAGCGCTTTCGAACGGTTTGCTGAAAACAAGAACAATCGCGAAGAGGTTGGTCTGCTTCTGCCTATTTGGAGAGAGATGTGGCGCGAGCCGCTTCCGCCCCTAAAAGCGGTTGGCGCGCGAGGGCATCGGGTTGATGGGATGATGGTTGTGCATCAGGATCATTCGAGATTGCGCGGCTAGGGGCACCAAAGCCGCCGCGAAGGTCGCAGCGATACATAAATCGCAGTGCTTCGCCCCGCCCCAAGACCGCCGGTGCCATCACATCATTCTCGTGTAATCGATGTGAACAGCTTGTCGAGAAGTTGGACGAGAGATTGCTGCTCTTCGCGCGTAAGTTCGGTGAACATGTCCTGATTGAGTTTCCACGCAAAATCCATGACTTCGGCGTAAAGCGTCCTGGCAACGTCGGTAAGCAGGAGATCGATCGATCGGCGGTCTTTGGCATTGGCTGTTTTCGTCAGCAAATCGCGCTTGATCAATCCAGTCACATAGCGGCTGACCTGTCCTTCATCCTGCTGCGTAGCGTGCGCCACGGCCCTTAGGGATGGTTTTCCCAGGTAGTGGATTACGGCCAATGTCCGCCATTCGCCAAGTGTGATCCCATAGCGGTCCAGCAAGGTATTTTGCGCCTGGCGGTCGTTGATGCGTGTCAGCAGCGCCAGGCGGTATGAGAACATGTCGCGGATGTCGCGAGGATGCACCCATGGCGGAGGGGTAGCATCCATCTCATCATCATATCGTTCAACTTTATTGGTTGACATTGTCAGGCATTATCCTTGATATTGTCAAATAATAGACGTGCCATGAAATTTGGCTCCCCGCAAGAAGGGACAATGGAGGAGAATGATATGTCGGGATTTTCCGGGCGACGCATGCGCCGTATAATTGCTGCTGCCTTGGTGGGCGGCATCACGCTCGCAGCCGGCATCGGCGCCGCTGCTGCCGAGAACGCCAAACTCAGATTTGCGTATCTGCTTGCCGATTCCGATTTGCCGATCCTTGTCGCGCAGAAGAATGGCGATTTCGCCAAGGCCGGCCTCGATGTCGAATTGACGGAAGTGCAGGGCGGCCCCGCCGTGGTCGCCGCCATCGCGTCCGGCTCGGCCGACGTCGGCTATTCCTCGCCGGTGCCGCCGATCAACGCCCGCCTGAACGGCATCAACGTGAAGATGGTCATGGCCCTGGGGCATGAAGTCGACCCGGACAGCAAATTCTCCTGGCTGGTCGCCTCTGGCGCTTCCGAAGTGACCAGCCTCGCCGGGCTGAAAGGCAAGAAGGTTGCCATCAATGCCAACGGTTCCTTGTGCGTGCTCACCTGGAGCGACCACATGGCAAAGGCCGGCGTCACAATGGGTGATGTCGAGACCGTGGTCCTGCCATTTCCGCAGCAGGAGGCGGCGCTCGAGCAAGGCGCGATCGATGCGACCTGCACGGTCAACCCCTTCTACGCCTCGATCGTCAAGAACCAGGCGATCGGCGCAAAGATACTGGCCACAGGTGTTTTGGCCGACGAGAAGATACCGGTGCTCAACGATGTCATCTTCGCCAGTGACGACTATGTCGCCAACAACGCCGACGCCCTGAAGGCGTTCGGCAAGGTCATCTTCGACACGCGCCAGACGCTGCTGGCGGACAGGGGCGCGATGGAAGCGGCGGCGAGCGAATTTCTCGGACTGACGCCCGAGGCGGCAAAGGATTTCAACCTGCCGGTGGTCAAGCGCGAACTGACCATCTCGGAAGCCGAGGTGCAGGTGCTGCTTGATGCGATGAAGCGCGCCGGCATGACCACGCAGGATATCCCGGTGAAGGACATGGTCGCCAATATGGCACCTTGAACGAGATACCGCGGATAGCGCTGCAACCGTCCTGGAGGGACTATGGACGTCGTGTTGAATGCGCAGGGGCTGACGAAGACATACGGAAAGGGCATCGACGCCCTGGAGGTTCTCGGCGGCGTGTCCTTTACGGTCGGGCGAGGTGAATTCGTTTCGATTGTCGGCCCTTCGGGATGCGGCAAGACGACGTTGCTGTTTGCGATGGCCGGATTGCAGGCGCTGACTTCCGGCACGGTTACCTTCAACGGCCGGGTGGTGACCGCGCCGCCCAGGGGCGTTGCCGTGGTCTTCCAGGATTACTCGCGCTCGCTGTTTCCCTGGAAGAACAACCGGGACAATGTGGCTTTTGGCATGGCTCGCGTCGAAGGTCTTTCTTCCGCGCAAAAGCGTGACAAGGCTCAGGACATGCTGGAGGCGGTCGGACTGTCCGGCTTTGGCGACAGATATCCCTGGCAGTTGTCGGGCGGCATGCAGCAGCGTGTGGCAATCGCACGCGGTCTTGCCTCGCAGAGTGAACTGCTTTTGCTGGACGAACCGCTCGCTGCCGTCGACGCACAGACCCGTGCCGATATGCAGGATCTCTTGCTCGACCTTGCCATGCGCTTCAAACAGACCTGCGTGCTGGTAACGCATGATGTGGAGGAAGCGGTCTACATGGCCGACCGCGTCGTTGTTCTCACCCGGCGGCCGACCGTTGTCGACCATGAGATCGTGATCGATCTCGGCAAGAAGCGCGATCAGATCACAACGCGCGAAGATGCCAGGTTCCTTGCCGCGCGCCACGATGTGATGACAAGTATACGCACCATGCGTTGCGCGGCGCCGGCCAAGGTCGCGTGATTGCGATGCAGGGTATCCGTGCATTGGATCTGCTGCTGCGGTTTCGCGCGTTCATTTCCTTTCTGATCATCGTCGCCGCCTGGCAGGCCATAGCGATGCTGGGCCTTGTGCCGGAAAAGTATTTTCCAGGCATTCCCGCAATAGCGCCCGGCTTGTGGAACATGATGACGTCCGGCGAACTGGCGCGTGCCGAGTGGCTTACCTTGCTGCGGGCTCTGACTGGCCTGGCGGCTGCGTCCGTGCTCGGTATCGGCCTTGCCGTCCTCAGCGATCTCTCGCCGATCTTTCGCCGTGGCTTCGCGCCGATCGCAGCGCTGGTGCAGCCGATCCCGCCCGCGGCCGTGGTGCCGATGGCCGTGTTCATGCTGGGGCTGGGGCCAAAACTCTACGCCTTCATCATCATTCTGGTCACCGTCTGGCCTCCTTACTTCAACGGGGTCGCCGCGCTCGCCAGCGTTTCGGACGTTCAAATTCGCAGCGGGCAAATGCTTGGGTTGAGCCGCTGGCAAATCCTGCGGCAGATCAAGTTCCAGGCCGCCTTGCCGGAGATATTCGCCGGCATACGCTACGCTTCGACTATCAGCCTCATTGCCGTGGTCGTCGCCGAAATGCTGGCCGGTCATGACGGGCTCGGATTTCTGCTTATCCGAAAGGCCTTCGCCTTACGCATTCCGGAAGTCTATGCGTTGATGTTCGTCTGCGCCGCAAACGGCATTTTGATGAATGCCGTCGTCAATGCCTTGCGCTGGCGGCTGGCTGGGTGGCACCTGCGCATGACAGGGCAGCCGGCATGAAAACCTCGCGGATCCAAGAAAGTCTCGGCGGGCTCATCGTGCCCCTGGCCATATTGCTTGCCTGGCAGGCTCTGGCATGGCGGGCCTCGACCCCGCTTTTTCCTGGCCCATGGCAAGTCGTCCTGGCGATCTGCAAGGTCTATCCGCAGATTGTCGGCCAGATCGGCTATACGCTGATGCGAGCCGCCAACGGCTTTTTAGTCGCCGCGATCCTGACGATCCCATTGGGTATTCTGCTCGGGCGCCTGAAGATCGTGGGTGCGATTCTCGAACCGATCATGGACATGCTGGCGACGCTACCGCCGCCGGCGGTCATTCCCATCGTCATGCTTTTCGCCGGAACAGGCGACACGGCCAAGATCGCGATCATCGCCTATGCGGCGGCCGTTCCCCTCCTCATGAACACCTATGAGGCATCCAAGACGTTGCATCCCATGGCCAATCTCGTGGCGCGTTCGCTGCGGCTCAGCCGGCTCGAGACGATGATGTGGATTGATTTGCCGACATCCTTGCCGATGATAGCGACAGGCATTCGGCTGGCGGTGGCGTCGGCCTTGCTGGTCAGCGTCACCGCCGAGATGCTGCTTGCCACCAACGGCATCGGCGTCTTCATCCAACGCGAGCAGGATAACTTTCAGATCGCCAACGGTCTGGCTGCCATCGCATTCATCGCGGTGATCGGGCTGATCGTCAACGATCTGGTCTTCCGATTGGAGAAGCGCTGGCTATTCTGGCACTACCGCTCGTCCGAAACGCACAACAACGGGTAGATGATGCGCCGTAACGTCCTTTTCATCATGTGCGACCAACTGCGCTTCGACTATCTGAGTTGCGCCGGCCACCGGACGCTCGACACCCCGAACATCGATCGCCTGGCCAGCCGTGGCGTGCGCTTCACGAATGCCTACGTTCAATCGACGGTCTGCGGTCCGTCACGCATGAGCGCCTACACGGGCCGCTACGTACGCTCGCACGGCTCAACCCAGAACGGCGTGCCGCTTCGGGTCGGCGAACCAACACTTGGCGATCATCTTCGCGAGGTCGGTGTGCGCTGCGCCTTGATCGGCAAGACCCATATGGCCGCGGACGACGAAGGGATGGAGCGCCTTGGCATCGACCGGAGTTCCATCATCGGCGTGCATATCGCCGAATGCGGCTTCGAACCTTTCGAACGCGATGACGGCCTGCACCCATCAACTGCGTATGACCCCGATCCGGCCTACGACGCCTATCTGCGCGAGCACGGCTTTGACGCCGACAATCCGTGGGAGCATTGGGCCAATTCGGGCGAAGGTAGAAACGGCGAGAACTTCAATGGCTGGCTGCTGGTCCATGCCGACAAGGCGGCCCGTATTCCCGAGGAACATTCCGAGACGCCCTATATGACGCGTCGCGCCATGCGCTTCATCGAGGAAGCGGAGGCAGCGGGACAATCCTGGTGCGCCCACCTTTCCTACATCAAGCCGCATTGGCCCTACATCGTGCCGGCGCCTTACCATGCGATGTTTGGCAAGCAGGACGTGCAGCCGGCGGTCCGTAGCGAGGCTGAACGCCTGTCGCCCAATCCGGTCTATGGCGCATTTCAGGAGGAACGCTATTCGCGCAACTTCTCTCGTGACGAGGTGCGCGAGACCGTCATCCCCTGTTACATGGGCCTCATCAAGCAGATCGACGATCAACTCGGGCACCTCTTCGCGTTCATGGAAGAGCGCGGCTTGTTTGAAAACACCATGATCGTCTTCACATCGGACCATGGCGACTATCTCGGCGACCACTGGCTCGGCGAGAAATACATGTTTCACGACGTTTCGGTGAAAGTGCCGATGATCGTCTACGACCCCTCGAAGGAGGCCGATGCCAGTCGCGGCACGACATCCGACGCCTTGGTGGAGATGATCGACCTGGCGCCGACGTTCCTCGACCATTTCGGCGGCAAGGCCAAGCCGCACATTCTGGAGGGCCGGTCGCTGCTGTCCTTGTTGCGGGCGCAATCGTCAGGCGCCTGGCGGCGCTATGCGATCAGCGAATACGACTTCAGCGCCGACATGGCCCGGCTGAAGCTCAATCTGCCCGTGGGCGACTGCAAGCTTTACATGATCACGGACGGTCATTTCAAACTGATCCATGGCGAGGCGACGCCGCCCATGCTTTTCGATGTGACGAACGACCCTCGGGAACTGAATGACCGAGGGCGCGATCCAGCGTCGGCGGAGACAGTGGCACACCTGCGCCGGGCGCTGTTCCATTGGCTGGCCACACCCAGGAACCGCATCACCGTCGAGGACAGTTGGCTGACCGCCGACGATGACAAGATGCGCCATTTCGATCCGCTGGTCGGCCCTGGAGTTTTGATCGGCTATTGGGACGAAGCCGAACTCGCCGGCCAGCATGAGGCGCGTCGCAAATGGCTTGAAGAAACGGAATTGCCCGTCAACCAACAGCCTTGACAGGGAGCGCGTCGGGGTCACCAAGGCCTATCGCGCCGGCCAGATGATCGACTGTTCTGCGATAGTGATCCTCCAGCAGCGCGGTGGCGCACGCGGCGTCGCGATCGAGTGTCGCTTGTGCCAGCGCGCTGTGTTCCGCCTGCACGTCCCGCCCCGAGGGATGGGCGGCGGCCAGAAGGACCGGAATGCGATAGCGCTCGGTTGCGGCATACAGGCGTTCGAAGAATTCCAGTGTCCACGGCGATTTGCAGGCGGCCAGCAGAGCGCGGTGGAAGGCGTAGTGTCGTGCTTCGAGTGCCCAGATATCGGCTTCGGAACCGGTGCGGCCGACCTGCAGGTTGAGGGCGTAGAGAGCTGAGACGATTCCCGCCGCCCAATCGTCGTTACCGAGCCGGATCGCGGCGCGCAGCGCCTCCGTTTCGATCTGGATGCGGACGGACATGGCGTCGTGCAACTCGTCCAGCGACAGGGGCGCGACTCGGAAGCCGCGCAGCGATTCGGCGGTGACCAGCCGTTCCGCCTGCAGGCGGTTCAAGGCTTCGCGCAGCGGCGAGAAGCCCATGCCGTAGCGTTCGCTGAGATCGGCCAGTCGCAGCGGGCGCCCTGGCGCAAATTCGCCGCGGATGATGTCGTGACGCAGGGCGTCGTAGGCTTTTTCGGCAAGGGTCATGCGACGTTCCTCTGCCCTTGGGATTACTCCAGAGGCTGGTTGTCGGCAATTGCAATAATTTTCGAAAATCATACTTGCTTTCGAAAAAGACATGGATCATTTTCTCGCGGCGGGAAAACGGACATGAGGGTCGCATGACACAGCAGCGCGAGAACCATCGTGAAGACGTCGCTGGGCGGGCCAATGTCGAGGATACGCCTGAGCTTCTGGCCTATTACGAGGACCTCGACCGCCTCGGCGCGGGCGCGCTGTGGACGGTGGCCAACAAGATCGAGCCGTGGGAGCCGCAGTCGCAGTCGGTGCCGGTGGTCTGGCGCTACCGCGACCTGCGCGACAATGTGTTGCGCTCGGTCGATCTGGTGACACCGGAGAAGGCGGGGCGGCGGGTGGTCTATCTGCGCAACCCGGGTCGCGGCGACGTTGCCGCCGCCGTTGGCTGGCTCTATGCCGGGCTGCAGGTGATGAACCCTGGCGAAGTGGCAAGTGCCCATCGTCATTCCGCTTCGGCGATCCGTTTCATCATGGAAGGTTCGGGCGCCTTTACGGTCGTCGACGGCCACAAGATGACGCTGGGCGCGAACGATTTCGTGCTGACCCCGAACGGCACCTGGCACGAACACGGGGTGGAGGCGACGGGCACGCCCTGTATCTGGCAGGATGGGCTCGACATACCCTTCGTCAACGCGATGGAGGCGAATTTCTACGAGGTGCACCCCGACCTGCGGCAGGCCGTCGGCCACAAGGTCGACGACATGACCAAGACGTGGGGCAACCCGGGGCTGAGGCCGATGGGGCAGGGCTGGAGCCATGGCTATAGCCCGATGTTCAAATACGAATGGGCGCCGACCTACGAGTCGCTGCTGAAATATGCCAGCTGCACGGACGGTTCGCCGTTTGATGGGGTTCTGATGGAATATGTGAACCCGGTGACCAACGGGCCGGTGATGCAGACCATGGGTGCGTCCATGCAAATGCTGCGTCCGGGCGAGCGCACGAAGGCGCACCGCCACACCGGCAGCGGTCTTTTCCATGTGGCCAAGGGTGGCGGCCATTCGATCATCAACGGCAAGCGTTACGACTGGCAGGAACACGACATCTTCTGTGTTCCTTCCTGGGCCTGGCATGAGCATGTCAATGGCTCGGACCGGGACGATGCCTGCCTCTTCTGCCTGTCGGACCTGCCGGTGATGCGGGCGCTGGGTCTCTATCGCGAACAGGCGCTCGGCGAAAACGGCGGCTTCCAGCCGCTCCTTTGAAGGAAAGACAGATGAAACTTGTGACTTATCGCGCCTCGGTCGAGGCGGCGGCGCGGCTTGGCGTGGTCGTGGACGATCTGGTGGTGGATGTGGAGGCGCTGGCCGCGTCGCAGGGCGAAGACCTGCCCGACACGATGCTCGGGCTGATCGACGCCGGCCGGCCGGGACTGGAGACCTTGCGCGACTGCCTGGAGCAGGCCGAGGGCCGGTTTCCAGCGGGCAGCGCCACGGCACTGGCCAATGTGCGGCTGCTGGCGCCGATCCCGCGGCCACGCAAGAACATCTTCGGCATCGGGCTGAACTATGTCGAGCATGTCGCGGAAAGCGCCAAGTCGCTGGACACGTCGAAGGACCTGCCGAAGCAGCCGGTGGTGTTCTCGAAGCCGCCGACGGCCGTGATCGGGCCGGGCGACGCCATCGAGCACAACCGCAAGATGACACAGCAGCTCGACTGGGAGGTGGAACTGGCGGTGATCATCGGCACCACGGCGCGGCGGGTGCGCAAGCAAGACGCGCTCGGCCATGTCTTCGGCTATTCGGTGATGGTCGACGTATCGGCCCGCGACAACCGGCGGGCGGGGCAATGGATCTTTTCCAAGGGGCAGGACACCTATGCCCCCTTCGGCCCGTGCATCGTCACCGCCGACGAAATTCCCGATCCACAGGTCCTTGCCCTCTGGCTGACGGTGAACGGGGTGGAGAAGCAGCGCTCGAACACGCGCCACATGCTGTTCAAGGTGGATGATCTGATCGCCGACATCTCGACCGGCATCACGCTCGAGCCGGGCGACATCATCGCCTCGGGCACGCCGGAAGGCGTCGGCGCCGGGCGCAATCCGCAAGAGTGGATGTGGCCGGGCGACGTGGTCGTGGCCTGTGTGGAAGGCATCGGCTCGCTGCGGCATCCGATCGTCGATGCAACACCGGAGTAAGCCTGTGACCCGCTTCAAGGCTGCCGTCGTGCAGATGGCCTCGCGCCCGGACGACCCGCTGGCCACGGCCGAAGCTGCCGCCGCCCGCCTGCGCGAGGCGGCGGCGAACGGCGCGCGACTGGTGGTGTTTCCCGAGGCGCTCGTGGGCGGCTATCCGAAAGGTGCCAGTTTCGGTGCGCCCATCGGGCTCCGAAAGCCCGAGGGTCGCGCGGCCTTCGCTCGTTACCATGCAGCGGCGATCGATCCCGGCGGGCCGGAGGTGGCCGTGCTGGCCGATGCCGCGGCCGAGACCGGAGCCTTTGTCGTGGTCGGCGTTATCGAGCGCGACGGAGCCACGCTCTACTGCACCGTACTCTATATCGACGGGGCGAAAGGTGTCGTCGGCAAGCACAGGAAGCTGATGCCCACGGCGGGCGAGCGACTGATCTGGGGCTTTGGCGATGGCTCCACCTTGCCGGTGTTCCGCACCGAACTGGGCTCCATCGGCGCCGTGATCTGCTGGGAAAACTACATGCCCGCGCTGCGCATGCACATGTATCATCAAGGTGTCACGCTCTATTGCGCGCCGACCGCCGACGACCGCGACACCTGGCTGCCGACGATGCAGCATATCGCGCTGGAGGGGCGGACCTTTGTGCTGACCGCTTGCCAGCACATCACCCGGGCAGCGTACGGGCCGGACCATGAAAGCGCATTGGGAGACGAGCCTGACCGGGTGATGATGCGCGGCGGCTCGGCCATCGTCAGCCCGATGGGCCGCGTTCTGGCAGGTCCGGATTTCAGCGGCGAGACGATCCTGTACGCCGAGATCGACCCGGACGAGGTGATACGCGCGAAGTACGATTTCGACGTGACCGGGCACTACGCGCGGCCGGACGTGTTCAGTCTGACGGTGGACACGCGCGCGAAACAGGCTGTTCGCGAGGTCTGATGCGCTTCGATCTGGAAGACGTCGGCACCCAGAATGCTTACAAGCTTCTGGCCGCCACGGTGATGCCCCGGCCCATAGCCTGGGTCGTCACGCAGGATGCCGCAGGCCGGCTCAACGCGGCGCCCTACAGTTTCTTCAATGTGATGGGATCGGCGCCGCCGACGATTGCCATCGGCATCCTCGGTGATCCCGAGCGGGGCTTCAAGGACACCGCGCGCAATATCCTGGACACCGGGGAGTTCGTGGTGAACCTCGTCCCCGAGCGGCTGGTTCGAGCCATGAACGTCACCGCGATCGACGCTCCACGGGGCGTCGACGAACTGTCGCTGGCGGACCTTGCCACTTTGCCCTCGGCCCGTGTCCGGCCGCCGCGCATCGCGGAAAGCCCGGTTGCCTTCGAATGCGTCTCGCTCTCCTCGGTCGTCACCGGACCGGCGCAGGTCATCGTCATCGGACGGGTGCTGACCGTCCATGTCGCCGACGACTGCGTGCTGGACCCCGGTCGCGCCCATATCGATACGCCCAGGCTCGATCTTGTCGCCCGCTCCTATGGCAGCGACTACGTGCGCAGCCGCGACACGTTCAGCCTGGCTCGCCCCCTTTGGCGCGACTGGCCGACCGGTGAACCGACGAAATTGTCGAGCGATACGTAATTTTCGAAAATCCTGTTGACAGCCGCGCCAAAACAATAAAACTTAACTCATGAGTAAAGAAATTCGCTGAGCTGCGGATCGGCGGGGGAGGATATCGCAATGCTTCAGGAGCGCGTCGAAGGGCGGTGGCTCGATTGCTTTCGGCGCGTCTTTGCGCTGAACGCCATCGGCAAGGGCACCAAGGTGGCCATCCTGTCGGAGACGCAGTCGCGACCAGTGCTGGTGCACCTTTCTGACCTGGCGCTGCACGATCTTGGCGCGGAATACTGCATGATCCAGATGCCGACGCCGCGGCAGGCCGCACCCGTGCCGGTGAAGTCGACGGGCACCTCCTGGGCGATCCAGCACAACCGCGCGGTGATCGAGGCGCTCAAGCGTGTCGAGGTGATCGTCGACTGCACGGTCGAGGGGCTTATCCACGCTCCTGAGTGGCCCGAAATCGAAGAGGCGGGCGGCACGCGTCTCCTGGTGGTCTGCAACGAGCATCCGGAGATTCTCGAGCGCACCGAACCGATGGCCGAACTCGGCCCGAAAGTGGCGCTTGGCGTCCAGATGCTGCGCGAAGCCAGCGAGATGCGCGTCACTTCGGTCGCGGGAACCGATCTGATCATCGACCTGCGCGGCGCGCCCTGCGGCGGCACGCCCGGCTTTGGGACCCAGCCCGGCGCGGTGGCGCACTGGCCCGGCGGGTTGTGCCTCGCCTTTCCTGGCCAGAACAGCGTCAACGGGCGCATCGTCATGGACGTCGGCGATATGAACCTGACGTTCAAGACCGCGCTCACCAGCCGCATAGACTTCACCGTCGAGAACGACTTCGTCACCGCCATCAAGGGCGATGGCATCGATGCCCTTCATTTCCGCGAATACATGGAGGCCTGGGACGACCGCAACGCCTACGGCATGAGCCATGTCGGCTGGGGCATGCATCCGCGAGCCCGCTGGGTTTCGGCCGTGATGTACGACAAGCGCGACATGCAGGCTGTCGAGTTCCGGGCGCTGGCCGGCTCGTTCCTGTGGTCGACGGGGGCGAACCAGTATGCCGGGCGCTACACGCTCGGCCATTTCGATCTGCCGATGCGCAACTGCACGATAGCGCTGGATGGCAAGGTCGTCGTCAAGGACGGCGTCCTGCAAGGAGAACTGGCGCTCTGACGCCTTCGGAGAAAAAAGCATGAGCGATATTGCCGACTATTACGACCTGTCCCGCATCCGCCCCGAGGTGCAGGATGTGCTGCGCCGGGTGAATGAGCTGGGCCGCGACAAGTTCGCCCCTCGCGCCAAGGCTGTCGACGACGACGCCTCGTTTCCGGTCGAAAACTACAAGGACCTCGCGGCCGAAGGGTTCCTGGGCCTCTGCATTCCGCGCGAGTTCGGCGGCTGGGGCTTCTCGATGTTCGAATACGCCATGGTCGGCGCCGAGATCGGCAAATATTGCGGCGCCAGCGCGCTGACTTTCAACATGCACAATTCGTCCATGGCCTGGTCCCGCTTCATGTTCGAGATGCCGAACCTGACCGCGCAGGAGAAGGCGACTTTCGCCCCGCTGCGCGAACGCCAGTTCCGCCGCGCCATTGCCGAGAAGGCGATCTTCTCGCAGCCCATATCGGAAGGCGGACAGAACTGGACCTCGAAGCCGAACCAGACGCAGTGCCGCAAGGTCGAGGGCGGCTGGAAGATCAACGGTTTCAAGAAGTTCGCGTCGCTGGCCGGCTATTGCGACTACTACACCATCGTCTGCACCGAGGTCTTCGAAGGGCAGGAACCGCGCCACGAGGACACGATGCTGTTCGTCGTCCACAAGGATACGCCCGGTCTCAGCGTCAAGGGTGATTGGGATCCGCTCGGCATGCGCGGCACCAACAGCCGCGATCTGATCCTCAAGGACGTGTTCGTCACCGCGGACGACATGCTGATGCCGCGCGGCATCTTCAACAAGACGCTGGCCAACTGGCCGCACATGATGATCACGCTTTCGCCCACCTATATGGGCGTGGCGCAGGGCGCCTACGATTTCATGGTGGACTACCTGAAGGGCAAGATCCCCGGCCAGCCGCCGGTCGACCGCCGCATGTATGCCACCAAGCGCATCGCCGTCGGCAAGATGTACGCGCGGCTCGCCAACATGCGGGCGCTGTGGTGGCAGGCCTTCGGCGAGGCCAAGGGCTTCCCGACCAAGGCCGAGGTGCTGCGCATGTACGCCGCGCAGTACAATGTGATGGAAGGCGCCGCCGAGATGACGTCGATGGCGATCCGCACCTGCGGCGGCCAGTCGATGCTGAAGTCCTTGCCGCTGGAACGCATGTACCGCGACAGCCGTTGCGGCGCGCTGATGCTGCCCTTCACTTCGGAGATCATGGAGGATTATCTGGGCGTGCTGGCCCTCTACGACATGGACGAGATCGAGCACGCCCCAGGCGACGAGGGCGGTGCCCGCACCTCGCTGTGGCGCGGCGATGCCGCCACGTCGCACGGCGTTCGGTAGACATCCATGCCGCGCGATCAGGTCAAGGTCATCGGCCACAGCCCAGCCTCTCCAGAGGCGGTGTGGGCCGTTGCCGGCGACTTCTGTGGGCAATGGCACCCGGCCATCGCCACGATCCGCGCCGAACGCGACGGGCGCGGCTCGCTGATCCGCGCCTTCACCGTGCATGGCGAGGACACGCTCTACCGCGAACAGCGGACCTGGTTCAGCGACAGCGACCGAACGATCGGCTACACCCATCTGCAAGGCATCGCCGACGTCGACGCCTATGATGCCCACCTGGCGATAGCCGAGGCTGAACAGGGCGGCAGTTCGATCCTCTGGAGCGCCACGATCAGCGCCCCGGCGTCGCGGCTGACGGCGATCCGCGAGGGCACCAAGGCGATTTTCGAGGCCGGGATCGCGGCTCTTTCGGAGCAGGCGCGGCATGGCGAAGCGGCGACGCCCGACGCAAAGCTGCCTGCCGTGGCGCCTGTCGAGAACCTGGCTTTCGGCGAGAGGCCCCGGCTTGCACTGTCGGTCACACCGCCGAAGGACGGACCGCTTTGCCTGTTCCTGCACGGCATTGGCGGCGCGCGCGGGAACTGGCTGCGGCAGCTGGCTGCTGCCGGAAACGTGATGCGCGCCGCCGCGCTCGATCTGCGGGGATACGGGGACAGCACGCTCGGGCCGCGCCAGTCCACGGTCGACGACTACTGCGCCGATATACTGCGCGTGAGGGAGGCGTTGGGCGCCGACCGGCTGGTTCTGGCAGGCCTGTCCTACGGATCCTGGATCGCCACCTCCTTCGCCATGCGCCATCCCGAACTGCTCGCCGGACTGGTGTTGTCGGGCGGCTGCACGGGAATGTCGGAGGCTGAACCGGCCGAACGTGAAGCCTTCCGCGTCAGCCGCGAAGTGCCGCTCGATGCCGGCCAGGCTCCGGTCGATTTCGCTCCTGGCGTGGTGAAAGTGCTGGCGGGGCCGAACGCTCCGGAAGAGGTAAGGACGCGGCTGTTCGATTCGATGGCGGCCATTCCGGCCACGACATATCGCGATGCGCTGGTGTGCTTCACCAGCCCGCGTGAAAGGTTCGATTTTTCGCGCCTGACCATGCCCGTGCTGATGATGACGGGCGAACACGACCGACTGGCGCCGCCAGCGGAAATCAGGGGTGTCGCGAGCCGCGTCCTCACCCAGGCCCGCATGGCCGACATGCGCTACGAGACCATCGCGGACGCCGGCCATGTCTGCAACGTCGAACGGCCGGAGATCTACAACCGCATCCTTCTGGATTTCCTCGGAAGGCTGTCGCAATGACCGTCCTTCCCCGCCGGCAACAGAACCGGATTGATCGCGAGCGGCGCATTCTGGCGGCCGGGCTGAAGGTCTTTTCCGAAACCGGCTATTCCGGCGCGACGATGGATGCGGTCGCCGTCGAGGCAGGGCTCTCGAAACCGACGCTCTACCAGTACTTCCAATCGAAGGAGGCGCTCTTCTCGGCCATGATGGTCGGCGAGCGCGATCAGATGCTGGAATTCTTCCAGCACCCCTCCGGCAAGGGTATGGTGGCCGACCTCCTGGGCTTCGCTTGGGACTACGCCGATACGGTGCTGCGCCCCGACCTCCTGTCGCTTGCCCGGCTGATCATTGGCGAGGTGCAGCGTTTCCCCGAAATAGGTCTGGCCTATCAGGAATTCGGCCCGGATCGCCTGCTGCGCGGCATCATGGATTATCTGGAAGGGCGCAGGGCCGACGGGCAACTCGCTTTCGAGGATGCCGAACTGGCCGCCCAGGATCTTTGGGGTCTGATCCTCTCTGCTCCGCGGACCCAGGCCCTCTACATGCCAGACCGCCCGCCCAGCCGGGCCCATGTGGCGCGCTATTTGAACAACGGTTTGCGGGTTTTCCTGAAGGCCTATTCAACCCGACCCGAGGATGACCTTGCCGCACTAGAGGCGCTCATAAGCGCCCAACCTTAACAGCAGGTGGAACATGACAATCGAGGACTATCTCGCCGATCCGGCCAACCGCTTCGCCACGGTGGCGATGGCTGACACCAACGGGCTCCTGCGCGGCCAGATGGTGTCGACCCAAAGCCTGAAAGGGATCGCCAGGAATGGCATGGGCATGTCGCCGGTAACGCTGGCGCTGGATCCGACGGATGTGGTGCTGGCGATCCCCGGCGTCTCCGATGGGACCTCGGATTTCCACGATGACCCGCTCATCCTGGATCCCTCGACAGTGCGCCGTCTTCCCTGGTCGAAACCCGGACACGACATGCTGGTGCTTTCGAACTATTCCGGCGGCACGGCGGAATTGTGCCCCCGCTCCATCATGAAGCGCGTGCTCGATCGCGTGAATCAGGCCGGATACTTGCCGCGCTACGGCATGGAACTGGAATACACGCTCTTCGACGAGACGCCGGCAAGCGCCAGCGCCAAGGGTTATCGCAACCTCAAGACGGCAACCCAGCACAACAGCCATGACCTGGTGCTCTACCAGGTCGAGCAGACCGAATGGTACGAAGCCGTCGCGGCGATGTGCGAGCCGCTGCGCATCGACCTCGCGAAGATGCATGAGGAAATCGGCGGCGGCTTCCTTGAAGCCTGCATCGCAGCCGGCGAAGGGCTTGAGCCCGCCGACCAGTTGGTGCTGTTGAAGAACTTCCTGCGGGCGCTGGCGCAGAGACAAGGCAAGTGCGTCACCTTCATGCCGCGTTGGACCGAAGCGGCCGACAGCCAGTCCATCCACGTCCATATCTCGTTGAAGGACAGCAATGGCAAGTCGGTCTTCCACGATCCGTCGCAGAAGAACAACGTGTCGCGGACCTTCCGCCATTTCATCGGCGGCCTGCAGACCTATATCGGCGATCTCACCCTCATCTTCCAGCCGACGGTCAACTCCTACCGGCGCTTCGCGCCGGGCACCTTTGCGCCCCCCGGCCTTACCTGGGGTTACGAGAACCGCACGACCTGCTTCCGCATCGTCGGCCACGATGCCGGCTCGCTCCGTGTTGAGAATCGCTTGCCGGGGGCGGACACCAATCCCTACCTGACCGTTGCCGCCACCATCGCGGCCGGGGTGTCCGGCATCCTGGAAGAGATCGAACCCGACCCTGAAACCATCGGCAACGGATACGTCCAGCAGCCTCCCCGGGATTTCGCGCGCTCCATGCCCGAAGCGATCGAGCGGTTGCGCCAATCCAGTTTCGCGGCCGACTGGCTCGGGCAGCGGTTCGTAGAGGCCTTCTCCTCCACCCGGGAAAGCCAGCACAACGAATTCCGGCGCAAGGTTCCGGACGTGGAACTGCAACGCTTCTTCGACCTCGGGTGACCAAGATGGACGCAGACCTGCGTGCCCGCTTCCTCGAAGGCATGAGCCGTGTGGCCGCCGCCGTCACCGTCGTGACCACGGACGGTGACGCCGGCCAGTTCGGCGTGACGGTTTCATCCATGACCTCTGTGTCGGCCGACACCAGTCGGCCTTCGCTGCTTATCAGCGTCCATCACCTGAGCCCGGCATGCGAGGCGATCAAGAAGAACCGGCGTTTCTGCGCAAACGTCCTCAGCGGCAACCAGAGCTTCGTCTCGGACCTTTTCTCCGGCCGCCTCAGGCATTTGAACGAGGACCGGTTCGGTGCGATCGCATGGCACGGTGGCGCGACCGGTGCACCGATCATCGACGACGCCATCGTTTCGCTCGACTGTGAATTGAAGACCGCCCTGCTTTGGGGAACGCATTTCATTTTCATCGGCGAGGTCGAGCAGATCGAACTCTCCGCCCAGCGCTCACCGCTCGTCTACGGCAATCGAGGCTACCGGCGTGTTGTTCCGATCGCACCGGACGAAGATCAACCGCATCGTCTGGAAAGCCATATCAGCATCGGCTTCTTCATCACCCTCGGTCCGCAATTCGTGCCGGCCCTCGTCGCGGATTTCGCAAGCCAGAAGCCGGACGTCGAGATACGTCTCCTGGAAGCGGACCATGACGATCTCATCGAGCAGATGCGGGCTGGCAGGATCGAGGCGGCAATCACCTTCGGAAAGGTGAATGAGCCGGATCTGGATGCCGAACTCGTGTGCCCTCCGGCTCCCCACGTGCTGTTGAGCGCCGATCACCCGCTGGCGGCGAGATCCAGCCTCCGGCTTGCCGACCTGGCGGACCTGCCCATGATCCTGTTGGACTATCCGTCGGTGCGTTTGGCCAACGCGGCGTTGTTTGGCCGCAATGGAATGAAGCCTTTCATCCGCTTCCAATCGCCGTCCCTCGCCATGGTGCGAGGTTTGGTGGCGCAGGGCCTGGGCTATTCGATCGTTCCACAGGCGCCACAGACCAGGACCGCGCCCGACGGAAAGGGGATCCTGGCGATACCTCTCGACGAGGACTTTCCCGAGGGCGCCGTGGTTTCGATCGCGCAGCGCTCGGACCGCCGGAGCGAATTGGCGAAGGACTTCCTTGCAAGATGCAGGGCCTCCTTCGGACAGGCTGACCGGCCATGAATCAGGGCCGCCTCGAACAATAACAGACACGTGACCACTCGAGCAGGGGCGAGGGCGCGCATGACCGATCTTGGGGAACATTAGGAGGAGAATGTCGAAATGAGTATCGCGGGGACCAACCAACTACGCAAGAATTCGCTTGGCCTGATTGCTGTGACGTTCATGGTGATCTCGGCCGCGGCGCCACTGACGGGGGTGGCGGGCGCGATGCCCATAGCATTCCTGCTGGGCAACGGGCCGGGTATTCCGGCCACGTTCGTTTTCGTCACGCTTCTCATGCTGGCCTTCGCGGTCGGCTATGTGGCGATGTCGCGGCATATTACCAATGCCGGCGCGTTCTATGCCTATGCCGCACGCGGCCTCGGCGGGCGTACCGCCGGTGCGGTGGCGATCGTGGCGCTGGTTGCCTACAACGCCATGCAATTCGGCCTGATCGGCCTTTTCGGCGGCATCGCGGCCGGCGTCTTCGGCGAGCACGGGGCGTTCCTGCCCTGGTGGGGCTGGAGCCTGATCGCCATCCTTCTGGTCGGCTTTTTCGGCTACCGGCAGGTGGACCTCTCTGCCAAGGTGTTGGTCTTCATCGTGGCGCTCGAATACCTGGTGGTGCTGATCGTCGACTTTGCAATTCTGGGCAAGGGCGGCGCGAACGGGCTGTCGATGAACCTGTTCGACACCAATGCCATCTTCTCGGGTTCGCTGACTGCCGCCGTGCTGTTCTGCATGGGGTGCTTCATCGGCTTCGAGGCAACCACCATCTATGCCGAGGAGACACGCGAGCCGGAGAAGACCATTCCGCGCGCCACCTACCTGTCTGTCTTGATGATCGGCATCTTCTTCGTCTTCACCACCTGGCTGATGATCGTCGGCGTCGGCGTCGACAAGCTGGTGCCGACGATCCAGGGGCTGCCGGATCCGTCGGTGTTCTTCTTCGATCTGGCCGGGCAGTATGTCGGCGGTCCGGTGCCGGCGATCGCGGGTGTCCTTCTTGTGTCCAGCCTCTTCGCGGCCCTTTCGGCCTTCCACAACTACATCGCCCGCTACAGCTACGTCGCCGGGCGCGAGGGCCTGCTGCCTGCCGTGTTCGGCCGGACGCATGACACGCACCAGAGCCCGCATATCGGGTCAGTGGTGCAGTCTGTCGGCGCGCTTGTCGTTCTGGCATTCTTTGCGGGAATGGGACTTGATCCGGTCCTCAACATGTTCACCTGGATCAGCCAGATCGGCACGCTGGGCGTTCTGGGGATGATGACCGTCACCTCGCTCGCGGTGATCGTCTTCTTTCGCCGGACGGGGCTTGCGGGATCGCCGCTGACGACGCTCGTTCTGCCCTTGATTTCCGGTCTGGTGATGGCGTCGCTCTTTGTCTACATCTTCCTGCACTTTGGCGACCTGACCGGCACGGCGGGCGGGGTATTGGGCATTGTCCTGCCGTCACTGATCCCGGTCGCGGCCATTGTCGGTTATCTTCTGGCGCTGCGGCTGGAAAGGACCGATCCGGTTCGTTTTGCCCGCATGGGCCACAACTAGCCCGGGGCTGAATTGCCATAAACGCTTGTCGTTCCGGCGCGGTTGGCTCCGCGCCGGACCTGCGATTATCCGCCGACAGCTGCTGCCCTTTCCGCCGTTTCGGAAACCACGTGGCTCGCGACGCTGGTGATGGTAAGGCTGGCCATATGGAAACCAGGCAACTTTCATATTTCATTCTCGCCTGCCAGCACAAAAGCCACGCCGAAGGTGCCGCCCGCTTGCGCCTGTCGGCCTCGGACCTCGGCTTCAGCGGCGCGCACGGTCTCGTCATCCTCATCGTGAGCGCCGGCGATCAGGCCATGACGGGCGATTTCTGTGAAACAGGCATGAAGGGTTTGCTGCGGGATGCGGGGAAACCGTTCAGGATGCGTACCGAAGGTGGAGAACTTGAAGCCTGCAGCCCCCGCCGCCACCATGCCGGCGATATGCTGGGGACCGTCCTTCGGGTGGACCGTGCCATAAAGGGGAAAATCGACCCGCGCCTGCTCGCCTGCCTCTTGAGCCTTGCGAGCCAGTCGCTCGCCGTCGCAGATCAGGTTCCCGTCGTCATAGGGCATGTCGACGATCGTCGTGACCCCTCCTGCCGCCGCTGAACGTGTCGACCAGATGAAATCTTTCCTGGCCAGCTTGGGAGCGCGAGTGCACCTGGGCATCGATCGCTCCAGGAAGCACAAAGGCCTCGCCAAAATCATGGCGCTGGCGCGCGGCTGGCGGCGCGCCTTCGCCGATCCGTTCAATCAGCCCGGCGCGAACAGCGACATAGCCTTGCTCGCGCACCCCATCGGTTCCGACAACGCGGCCCGTCACCACCAGATCAAAATCGCTCATCTCTGCTCCTCAGCCTCAAGGATCGGTGAAAGAGGCGGACCGCGGAAATCACTTTCGCCGAAGCTTGCGATAACAAATCGCGAAGCCGGAACCTGGCCTTGACGATATCCATCGGCAGCCTGAACATACCCGGCGGTTGCAATTCACGTTTCGGCTCCTTCAGACCCACTCCCTCCTTGTGCTTCATCTTTCAAATCGATCGAGTGCGGCGCAGCCAGATCGTTTTGGCAAACAGGATTTTTCATGACCGTCACATTGACCACCAGGGCCGACATCGACCTCAATTCGTTCTTTCGCGTCGCCTGGAAGAGGGAGAGCGTCACGATTGGCGAAGAAGCACTACGCCGCATCGCGGAGTGCCGCGCATCGTTCCTGCAATTGATCGACAGCGACGCCGACATCGTCATATATGGCGTGACAACGGCCATGGGTGAGCTGGCGCGCCAACGGCTTGGCAAGGATGAACGCGATCGCCATGCACGCATCAAGGCTTTTGCGGCAGCGACCTCCTTTGGTGATCCCTATCCCGAGCGGGTGGTGAGGGGGATGGTGCTGGCGCGTCTGGCGAATTTCCTGGAAGGCCACGCCGCCACCACGCCACGGATAGCGCTTTCTGTCGCGGAAATGCTGGACGGCAGGCCGATGCCTTCCGTGGCCTCCTCCGGACAAGGGGGCGCTGGCGAAATACTGGCGCTTTACCCGCTCTTCGCCGAATTGTCCGCCGGGTTCGACCTGGAGGTGAAGGAGCGCGGATCGCTCATCAATGGCTCGCCCTGTGCCGCAGCCCTTGTCGCCGACGCGGCGCTGGCGGCCCGGCGGCGTGTCCGTATGGCCGAGAAGGTGTTTGCGCTGTCGATCGAGGCTTTCAGTGCGCCCCTCGAGCACTACGATGCGGCACTCGACGTTCTATGGGGCGACCAGCACGAGGCAAGCGCGCTGAAGGGTCTGCGCGAGCTGCTTGTGGGTGCCGGAGGCGGGCGGCGCAATTACCAGGCGCCGGTCAGCTACCGCGTTGTGCCCAAGATACTTGGCCACGCTCATCGCGCACTCGCCGCGGCCGAACATGCCGCTACCGTTTCGCTTGCCTCGGCTTCTGACAACCCGGTCTACATTCCGCCGGACGATGCCCATCCATTGGGCCGTTGCATCAGCACCGGTGGCTATCACAATGCAATGGCTGCTCCTGCTCTCGACGACCTTGCCGCCATCTGGGCAGACATCAGTCTTTTATGCGACCGCCATGGCTCCAAACTGCTCAATGGCGCGGTGTCGCATCTGCCGAACCTGCTCATGACCGACCGTCATCCAAGCGACAGCGATGGCCACGGCAATGTCGGCTATGTGCCGATGGCAATTACCGGCTATCTCGAACAGGCCAAGCTTTTCGCCCAGCGGACATTCATTCCCGGCACGGAATCTGCCGGCGCCGGACAGGATGATGTTGCAGCGACGGCATTCCTTGCATGGGCCAAGGAGGAAAGGGCTGGGCGCTGCGTGGATGCGTCACTCGCCATGCTGGCGATGTTGGCCTCGCAGGCCCTTTACGTCACCGGCCGGCAGGGTCCTCCGGCACTTCGATCATTCGTGGCTGAAGTCCGCGATAGTGTTGCACCTGTCAACGAGGATCGGGTCCTTGGGCCTGAATTGGCGAGATTGGCCGAGCGGTTCACGCAGCAGGTGTTTGAGGGATAATCGGTTGAAGATGCGTGGCGCGTCGATGCTCCAAGATCTCGCCTGGCCACTGGGCGTCCCCGTCAGCCGCGTCTTCGAAGGCCTGCCGGGAAACAACGAGGCGAGCGTCGAATCGCGGCCCCTGCATCTTTCCTGACGATCTCGGACAGCTGCGCAACCGTGGTCGCAACACGTTTTGTCTGTTGGCTTTGATGGTCAAGCGACGCATCATGCGCGGAACGGCCCGAACCCGGGTATGAGCATTGACGGCCAGATCAAAGCCGCCCGGAGGTGAGCATCGCATGCGACTGCCCAGCGCTTTCCTGCTTGCCCTCGGCCTTGCTGCCAGCCTGTCGGCCGCCCGGGCCGACGAGTGCGGTGATACCGACACTCTCCTGCGGCAGGCCTATCCTGCCGCCATCAGGAGTCCCGACGGCGCCTCTTTCACGCTCGAACCCCATACGAGAATCTCGGTCGGTGCGATCGAGGACAGCTCGCCCTTCGGCCTGACCTGCAAGCCATGGCCCGCCCATGATGATCTGCTTTTGGTTGCCGTGCCTCTGATCGACAGTGCGCGGTCCACCGATGACGGGCATTTTGGCGATATCGAAATCCTGGTCGTCGGCAGGAAGGATTTGGGCGTGCGCCAGCGGCTGCTGCAGCCCGGGCTGCTGAACGACGATGCCATCGCCATCCGCAAGATCGAGTTCGATACCGCACGCTACAGGCTTTCGCCGGATGTCACCGCCTTCGGCTTGCGTATCTCCATGGCAAACCAGTCGCAACCAAACCCCTTCAGCGAAACCGACCTCAGGCTTTATGCGCTTGTGGCTAGCACGCTGCGGGTCGTGCTCGATGGCATCGTAGTCTCGGGAGCTGGCGGAGAGGGCGACACCAATTGCGCGGGGTCCTTTCATTCCAGCGCGGTGAGTTTGTCGATGGGGTCGGCCAGTCTCCACGGCTTCAGTGACATCGCTGCCGTCGAGCAGACCGACACGGACAACCCCGCGCCTGACGCCACCGGCGAATGCCAATCGCATCCCGGAAAGACCGTCAGCAAAACCTACCGGCTGCGCTACGATGGCGGCCAGTATCCGGTTCCCGAGCCGCTCAAGGCTCTGGCAAATTGACCGCAGCTCGCGCCGGGCTTGTCAGCCGAATTTTCGGGCAGGGGCACGGCGATGCCGCCACAGGCCGAGGATACGTCGATCTCGACACCGAACGCCCGCGATCGGGCCGCAAACGCGCAAGGCGGCGCTTGTATCGGGCCGAGGCGGAACTATCCGCCCGCTGAAGCATTTCCCGTCACACTGCCTTTTTGTCGAGAGAATGCCGGGTCATGAGAATTGCCCATGTCGCGCCGCTATACGAATCCGTGCCGCCCAGGCTCTATGGCGGCACAGAGCGCATCATTTCTTACCTGATAGATGCTCTTGTCGAACTCGGCCATGATGTGACCCTGTTTGCGAGCGGCGACTCCAGAACCAGCGCTGAGCTGGTTTCCTGCCGCGAGCGTGCATTGCGCCTCGATCCGCGCCCGTTGAAATCGGAAATCGCGGCGCACCTGTCGATGCTCGACCAGGTCAGCGCTCGCGCCGACGACTTCGACGTCATCCATTTCCATCTCAGCCATTTCCTGCATTTTCCCTTCTTCCGGCATATCGCTGGAAAAACGGTGACGACGCCGCATGGCCGGCTGGACTATATCGATCTGGCGCCGGCCTACGAGCGCTTCCCACGTTTTCCGATGATCTCCATTTCCAGAAGCCAGCGTGCGAAACTCGCCGGAGCGAACTGGCTGGCCACGATCCATCACGGCATTCCGCCCGA
Source organism: Mesorhizobium shangrilense (assembly GCF_040537815.1). Classification (NCBI taxonomy): domain Bacteria; kingdom Pseudomonadati; phylum Pseudomonadota; class Alphaproteobacteria; order Hyphomicrobiales; family Phyllobacteriaceae; genus Mesorhizobium; species Mesorhizobium shangrilense. The sequence goes on along the minus strand of NZ_JBEWSZ010000001.1, from coordinate 3,167,702 downwards.
TGTCCTCGTGGGGGATTTCGAGGTCGATGCCGAAGGCACCTATCTGGCATTTCTGGGCAGGCTGTCGCGGGACAAACGCCCTGATCGCGCGATCGAGATCGCCAGGCGCACCGGCATGAAGCTCAAGCTCGCGGCAAAGATCGGCGACGACGATCGCGCCTATTTCGAAGAAGTCGTACAGCCGATGATCGACGGCGACCAGATAGAGTACGTCGGAGAGATCAACGATGCGCAGAAGCAAGCGTTTCTTGGCAATGCGGCGGCGCTGATTTTCCCCATCGATTGGCCCGAGCCATTTGGTCTTGTCGCGATCGAGGCGATGGCGTGTGGCACCCCAGTACTGGCCTGGAACTGCGGCGCGCTGCCGGAAATCGTTGACAACGGACAAAGCGGTTTCGTCGTCGAGACGATCGAGGACGCCGTCGCCAGCATGCGGGCACTCCTGCAACTCGACCGACGGCGGGTGCGGGCAGTCTTCGAACAGCGTTTTTCCGCCAGCCGCATGGCTGATGATTACGTGGCGGCGTATCGGCGCCTGCTGAACGGCCAGCAGCAGATCAAGGCGTCCTGACGCCAATCCAATGCATGTCGCCCAAAAGTGCGCAGCGGTCTTGGGAAACGACAGGCCCAAAACAGAGACCTGAACCGGGACAGAGGTATTGACCATCACGCAACTTGACGAGCGCAAGCTGGATCCGGCCGTCGCACTTGCTTCCCTTGATGACACAGCGCCACGCGAGCCGCACAGGCTGTACGCGCTCAAGCATGGCGACTGTTTTGCGGTTGCCGATGCCTATGGCGACATCCGTGGCACGGGGGACGGCTTTTTCCGCGACGATACCCGCGTGCTTTCGGAGTTCCGCCTGACCGTCGGAGGGCGTTCGACGTCGTTGCTGGGCGCATCGCTCAGCCAGGACAATGTCCTGTTCACCGCCAATTTGACAAACCTGCCGATCAATGACGCCGACGGCCGCCAGATTCCGCAAGGCGCCCTCCATATCGAACGGGTGCGGCTGCTGTGGCAGGAAAGGCTCTATGAGCGCCTTACCCTATCCAATTACAGTCAGGAACATTCGACCGTCCTGATTTCGCTGCGCTTTGCCGCCGACTTCCGCGATATGTTCGAGGTGCGTGGCTCCACCCGTTCCAAACGCGGTGTCGTTGGCGCCGCCGAGGTTGGCGAGGACTCCATCGCGCTTCGCTACGAAGGGCTGGACAAGATCGTTCGGACCTCCGTGATATCGTTCTCGCAAACGCCCGACAGGCTGGAGCCCGATCGCGCTGATTTCCTCATCGTGCTGTCCAAACGCAGCCGCCAGACGCTCTATATCGAGGTCGGCGGTCAGGTCGCGGACACTCCCGACCGCGAGCGATTCCGCGCCTCGGCGGCGCGTGCCCGTTTCAACATGCGCGCCAAGCGCCGCCACGGCGCGACGCTGCACAGCTCGGGCCGGGTTTTCAATGACTGGGTCGCGCGGGCGCGCGCCGACGTCGCGCTGCTCACCACGGAACTGCCGACCGGCCCCTATCCTTACGCGGGTATCCCCTGGTTCTCGACCGCGTTTGGCCGCGACGGTGTGATCTCCGCCTTGCAGATGCTGTGGCTCAATCCCGGTCTCGCCCGCGGCGTGCTGTCCTTCCTAGCGCTGCATCAGGCGACCGAAACCTCTCCGTTCAGCGATTCCCAGCCCGGAAAGATCATGCATGAGACCCGCAAGGGCGAGATGACCGCGCTCAGCGAATTGCCGTTTGGCCGCTATTATGGCGGCGTCGACACCACCCCGCTCTACATCCATCTGGCTTGCGGCTATGCCGACCGCACGGGCGACATGGGCTTCATCGACAGCCTGTGGCCATCGTTGTGCGCCGCCGCCGAATGGATCGAGGAAGCAAGCCGCTCGACGGGCTTTGTCACATACCAGCGCGCCGCGGACTCCGGGCTCGCCAATCAGGGCTGGAAAGACAGTTTCGATTCGGTCTTCCACGCCGACGGACGCATTCCCAAGGGGCCGATTGCCCTTGTCGAAGTGCAAGGCTACGTCTTTGCCGCGTTCCAGGGGCTGGCGCAGCTTGCCGAGCGCCGCGGCGAGACTGACAGAGCGCAGGCATGGCAGCAACGCGCCGAGGCGATCCGCCAGCGGGTGGAGAGCGATTTCTGGCTGGAAGACCTGAACTATTACGCGCTGGCGCTCGACGGCGACGGCCAGCCCTGCAAGGTCCGCACCTCCAACGCCGGCCATTTGCTCTTTGTCGGTCTTCCCACACCGGAGCGCGCAGGGATGGTGGCCGATCAGCTGCTGTCGGCGTCGTTCCACACCGGCTGGGGGCTGAGGACGCTGGCTGACGATGCTGTGTTCTTCAACCCAATGTCGTATCACAACGGCTCTACCTGGCCGCACGACACCGCGCTGTGCGCGCAAGGTCTGGCGCGATACGGCAACCGCGACAGCGTCGTGCGGCTGATGAGCGGAACATTCGAGTCCGCCGTGCACTTCAACATGCGATTGCCCGAACTGTTCTGCGGCTTTACCCGCGCGCCCGGCGAAGCGCCGATCGCCTATCCGGTCGCTTGCCTGCCGCAAGCGTGGTCCGCCGGCTCCGCTTTCATGCTGATGCAGGCCTGCCTCGGCCTGCGGATCGATGGCTGGAACGGCGAAATCCATGTCACCAGGCCACGTCTGCCAATCGGCATCGACAATTTGACGATCCGCCATCTCGCGGTTGCTGACAACGCGGTCGACCTGACGTTCCAGCGCGTGGGCGATCGCGTCGGGGCGTTCCTCGCCGACCGCCACGAGGGTCTGGTGCCGCTTATCGTCAGAAGCTGAAAAACCGGAACCATCGTGATCTGCGTGCGTTGCCCAATAGCGACCGCCATGGCTTGAGCGAACGACATGGCTTGCCAGGCGAACAATCAGATCAAATGGATGCAATGACGGACGGAAGTATCAACCTCGCGCAATCGGCCCCCGCCATCTGGTTGCTGATCCTGGCCAGCCTGTGCGTTTCAACCGCTGCCTTGGCAATTTCGATCTTGCGATCGCGCCGAACCGGGTCAGCGGCGAGGAGCACGGAAGCGGAGCCGGTTCGTGCCGTGCAGTTCAAGAAAAGTGGTCACTCGGCTGACGCCGCGCTGGTCGACTGGACGCCCGATACGCTGCGAAGCATCCTGGCGAAGGAACTTCCGGACGCGCAGGTGATCGTGGTTTCCAACCGCGAGCCCTATATCCACAATCTCAAGGACGACGGCATCGAACTGGTGGTGCCGGCGAGCGGTCTGGTGTCGGCGCTCGAGCCGATTACTCGGGCCTGCGCCGGCACATGGATCGCCTATGGCGGCGGATCAGCCGACCGCCTCGTGGTCGATGACAAGGATCGGCTGGCGGTTCCGCCGGATAAACCCGCCTACACATTGCGGCGCGTGTGGCTCACAGAGGAAGAGCAGCAGGGCTACTATCTGGGCTTTGCCAATGAGGGGCTTTGGCCGCTCTGTCACATTGCCTTTACACGGCCGATATTCCGGCTCTCCGATTGGGAAACATACCAGGCCGTCAATCGGAAATTCGCCGATACGGTGGTCGCTGAAGCCCGCAACGAACGCCCGATCGTCCTCGTCCAGGACTATCATTTCGCCTTGCTGCCGAGGATGATCCGCGAGCGGCTTCCGGATGCGATCATCATCACGTTCTGGCATATTCCGTGGCCAAACTCCGAAGTGTTCAGCATCTGCCCGTGGCGGGAGCAAATCCTCGAAGGATTGCTTGGCAGCTCAATTGTCGGCTTCCACACCCAATTCCACTGCAACAACTTCATCGAGAGCGTCGATCGCTTCCTCGAGAGCCGGATCGAGCGTGAAGACGCGGCCATCTCCTATGGCGGCCAGACCAGCCTGGTCCATCCCTATCCGATCTCGATCGAATGGCCGCCATCACGCCTTGAAAACGCACCCACCATTGGCGAATGCCGCAAGCGCATTCGGGAGAAATTCGGCCTGTCGGGTGACATCAAGCTATGCGTCGGCGTGGAGCGCCTGGACTACACCAAGGGCATTCTTGATCGTTTCCAGGCCTTTGAGGAATTGCTGGAGGGCCATCCCGAATGGATCGGCAAGGTGACATTCCTGCAGATCGCGGCACCCAGCCGCGGCACGCTCCCTGCCTATCAGCAACTGCATGAGGAATGCATGAGCAAAGCCGAAGCCTTGAACCTGCGCTACGGTCGCGAAGGCTATGTCCCTGTGGTGATGGTGGCGGAACACCATTCACAGGACCAGGTCTACGAAATCTACCGTGCAGCCGACGTCTGCATGGTCACCAGCCTGCATGACGGCATGAACCTTGTCGCCAAGGAGTTTGTCGCGGCACGCGACGACGAGCAGGGTGTGCTGCTGCTCAGCATGTTCGCTGGTGCCTCGAAGGAACTTCTGGAAGCACTCATCGTCAATCCGTATGACGCGGCGATGATGGCGGATGCGCTTCTGCAGGCATTGACGATGGCGCCTTCGGAACAGGGGCAACGCATGAAAAGCATGCGTGGAGTGGTCCGCGACAACAATGTCTACCGCTGGGCCGGCAGCATGCTGCTGGACGCCGCACGGCTTCGGAAGCGCAATGACATTGATCGTGCTGTCGGAACTGTGCCGTCGAACGACGGGAACGTGGTCTCGATCATCGATCGCAAACGCGTGGCGGCCCTGTGATGTCCGCATCGTCCTACCTGCCACCGCCGCAAGTCCCGGACGCAAACTGGGCTTTGTTCCTCGACATCGACGGAACCCTCCTGGAGCACGCCGAACACCCCGATGCAGTCGTCGTTGGCGAGCGGCTGAGAACACTTCTGGTGGAACTCGAAACCAAACTTGATGGAGCGCTGGCGTTCATCACAGGGCGTTCTATTTCGGTCGCGGACCGGCTTTTCAAGCCGCTCAGGTTGCGGGCCGCGGGTCTCTATGGCCTGGAACACAGACTTGAGATGAATGGTCCGGTCTTGGCGGCCAGCGAGCCGGCCGATATTGCCGCACTGGCGCAGGAAATAGAGGCTGAACTCGGGGTTGCAAACGTCTATGTCGAGCGCAAGGGGCCGATCCTTGCCATCCACACGCGCGCCGCTCCCCATCTGCTCCCGCGCGCAACCCAGTTGGTGGAAGAGGCCCTGAAGCACTTGCCAAAAGGGTACCGGGTGCTCGCTGGCAACGCCGGGGTGGAGCTTATGCCTTTGCAGGCGGCCAAGGGCGCAGCGATCCGGCGTTTCATGGACCTGCCCGCCTTTGTCGGCAAGCAGCCTATCTTCCTGGGCGACGACACGTCGGATGAGCCGGGGTTTGACACGGTCAACGAGATGGGCGGCCTGTCAGTGAGAATAGGGCCGCCGCGTCAGACGTCCGCTCGCTACGCGCTTTCGAGTGTCGATCAAGCCTTGGCATGGCTGGCTGAAAGCACAGGGCAAAAAGGAGATGCTCGATGGTCCAGTTTGTCAGCCTGATCCGTGAGTTGATGCCGGCATGGCTCTCGCGGCGTTCGCTTACAAACATCTCGCAGGGACGAGATGCTGCCCAATCACCCCGGCACGCGGACACCGTATGGCACAGGATGGTTGAGAAGGATATTTTCGGAGCCAATACGCCCGACTATACGCATATTGATGACGGCGATGCTGTCCACAACTCACAGTCCGAGCGAACTCCCAACGCAGCCCGCAAGCCCGGAGGGGATCGCAAACCATAAACCTCATGCTGGTGCCGATCGGATCGGGATCGGGGGCTCATTTGTCAGTCTGGCTGAGTTCCATTCTTACGCTATGATCTCGAAGGCTTTTCATATTCAGCAAGATCTTTTCAGTCCCGCCAGCGCCTTGCCGAATGGCTTCCAGTACCTGCCTGACCTGATCACGCGTGACGACGAGAGCTTTCTGGTTGGGGCGCTCCAGCAACTGAAGTTCGAACCTTTCGATTTCCACGGGCATCTCGCCAATCGCCATGTCGCCAGCTTTGGAACGCGCTACGACTACCAGCGACGTCAATTGGTTGACGCGCCGCCCATACCAGAATTTCTCCTCCCGCTTAGGCATAAAGTCGCAACGTTTGCCGGCCGACCTGATCAGGACTTCGTTCAGGTTCTGATCAATGAATATCGGCCGGGCGCCGGTATTGGCTGGCATCGCGACAAGCCGCACTACGATTTGATTTCTGGCGTTTCCCTGTTGTCGTCCTGCGATTTCCGGCTCCGCCGCAAGAATGGCCAGAAATGGGATCGTCGCACGGTCACGGTCGAACCGCGATCGGCCTATCTCATGTCAGGCCCGGCACGCAGCGAATGGGAACACAGCATTCCACCCTTGGCCGACCATCGCTATTCAATCACGTTGCGAACACTGCGCTCGTAAGGACGACGATCTGCCGATTGGAGGAGCTTTTGCGATCAGGCGAACAGCCCACGCGTTGTCGGAGCGACCCTGCAAAACGGGCACCTGCATCCGGCTTCAATGGCGCGGGACGGTCAGCGGTTGCCAGAGCCGCGGGCTTCTTCTCGCCGAACGCTGCTTCAAGCGGGAGCTCGGGGAGATAGCATAGCCTGCTGGTATTCGTCGCGGGTGCTTCACTGAGCTGCCCTCGGCGATAGCGTCGAACGCGAGCGCCCATCCCGCATTGTCAAAGGGGCCTGTCGATCTCCAGGGCTTTGCTGGCAAGCATCGCCGCCTCGTTCCGCTCTCCGGTGGAGTAGAGAATCCTGGCGAATGTCGCGACCAACTTGGTGTCATAAGGGTTGAGCGTCATTGCGCTGCGACCCGCCGATATCGCTGCTTCTCTGTTGCCTGCTCGAAACTCCGCCATCATCTTGGCCATCAAGCTGCGGGAGGATTGAGGACCCAGTGCAACAGCGCGATCGGCATGTTCTTCGGCCGCGGCCGTCACGTCTTTCGATGCACCCTCCGGATCGATGGACAGGAGGACCAGGGCCAGCATCGCATGGGTATCCGCATCGTAGGGGCGATGTTGCAGCGTGCGCTCCAGACAGGACCTGGCCTGCCGCAGGGCCTGTGCCGAACGCGTACTGAGCGCGCGGTTGGCGCGCAACACACATCCATTGCCTAGCGTCGGATGCTTCAGGTCCTGACTGGCTTCGACGGCGTCAATGACGCCGTCACCCGAGGCGATGCGCGCAGCCAGACGTGAAACCAGCAGTTCGGTCGGATCGATGGACGAAGCGGCATCGACACGTACACTGTCGCGGTTCGACTCGAGAGCCTCCCCGGTCTGCTCATCGATGACCTGCCACCAGACCGATCTCTGGATCCGATCCGAGCTATACTTCAAAACAAGCCGATAGCGGCTGCGCAGTGGCGCGGCGGAGGCATCTTCGATTGTGCTTGAGGTGTAGGTGTCCGGGGCCAGCAGGTGTAGCGTGCCGAAGCCTGAAAGCGCGCTGATGAGCGTATCGCGCAAGACGATTGCCCCGAGATCTTGAGGATCGTCTGGCATGAGATCGACTGAGAGGGAGGGCCGTTCCGATATGGCGGTATGGACTGGGCTGCTCAGCGGGTAATTGGCAAACAGCACAATGCCGCCACACAAGACCATTCCCAAGCCAAGTTTCAGCAACGTGATGGTGTTTGGGCCTACCCCCCGGCGCGGGACTGCACCAGTTGCCGCTGTCTCCCCGGCATGAAACTGCATGATGCCAGGGCGGTCACACCGTTCGCTCGTATCTCGTGCCTGCCGGGAAAACACCGGTACGTACCGGCCTTTCGGAAGCTCGATGCTGATGTCCCGATCCCGTCCGGACGATTCATAGTAATGGGTGAGAGCCGACCGAAGCCGCGTCGCCTCGATCCGAACAATAGGGTCGGTCGACGCGTCAAAGGAAGAAGGCCGGCCAAAGACATCGACGGCAATGCAGTATGCCTTCAGCGCGCTCTCGCGCCCGGCGAAGAGTTCTTCAGAAACACAGCGGAGGAACCTCTTGTTGCGATCCGAGCAGTGAAACCGCGGGTCCAAAAGCAGGAACTCAAGTTCTTTCCAGGCCTCCGCATAAGAAACCACTAAGTATTTTTCCGGCTCCAAATCGATTTCGTGGGTCGTGTCCATGACATGTTCCCTCGATCTTGGACGGGTCTCCGCGTATTCCTGCCCAGAGATCGAGGTTAAATCGTCAGTAATTGCAGCGCTATGCAGTTTGTGCCATCGATCCATCACAGTGTATTTGGATGCGAGTTTAACCATCTATTCGGTTTGCAGTATGCAGCCTGCACCAAGAACTGCTATCCGGGGGAGCGATCTGGGGGTCAACTCGAAGAGTTTATGGCGAGGTCCCTTCCCAGGCGCGCACAAGGCGATGAGTTGCCGGCAATACCGACCGCGATTTGCTCGACAGCTCGGACGAACCGAGCCTCGGATGCCCTGGCGGCATGTGAACGCGGATTCGTCCTGGATCCCATATCAATCAGCGCGCTCCTTGACTGCGAATGCACCTCCGCAATGCGTTGACGACGGATTCGACCTCACCATTGAAACCACGGCTGGGAATAGCGCTGAACACGCTACGCGCCGGTGATTGTGCAGGCAGGGTTCCTCGGGCCAAAGGGACCAGGGTAGTCGGCAATATGGCTGAGGGCGTGGCCATCCGGTGACGTGGACGCGATCGACCGTTCGACCAGGCATTTCGAACTCTTATCCGGGCTGGTCCGGGCGTTCCAGGCCGGTGCTGTCACTGTAACGTACTTGTTACGAGGACCCCAAGGAAGGTCATCTGGAGACAGTCTGGTTCGTGCCGTTGGCCCGCCAGAGGAGGGGCCCACGGCGGCGGGCGGCTGCTTCGGCGGTGACGCAATAGGTTGTTTGATTGCTGGCCAATGCATGTCGGCCAAGTGGCCTCGGTTTTGGGAAAACGACATGCATAGAAACAAAAGAGCCAAGCGCGTCGCATGAATCCGTTTCGACGCGACGCGCTTTAGTAGTGTATCGGCCCTGTGATCCCGCCGCCGCAGGCGATCGCATCGCCGTTGATGGCAACGCTTCGCGGTGAGGCGAGGAAGGCAACGACGTCAGCGACTTCGGCCATATCGACGAGGCGCCCGATCGTGACATTGGCGGCCAGGCGTCGTTCGATTTCCTCAGGCGCCACACCGGCCGAAGCCGCGCGGGCGGCGACCACGGGAGCGGTCTTTTCGGTGCGGGTCAGACCGGGATGGACCACCGTCACGTTGATCCCCTTCGGGCCCAATTCGTCGGCGAGATTCTTGGTCAGGGCAGAGACGGCAACATTGCGGATCGAGCCGATGATTGAGCCAGTCTGGCGTGCGGCGAGGCCGCTTATGTTGATGATCCGGCCCCAGCCGGCGGCAGCCATATGAGGAGCGGCCTCACGCGCCGTGCGAAGATAGCCCATCACCTTGACGTCCACGTCATCCCAGAACAGGTCGTTGGTGATCTCGGCCAGCTTTGGCGGCGGTGTCTGCCCGCCCGGTTTGGCAGCGGCGTTGACCAGAATGTCGAGGCCGCCGAGCGCCGCGACCGTTCCCGCCACGAGTGCCCTGACCGAGCCGTCGTCCTGTGTGTCGACGGTCAGTCCGACGATCTTGCGTCCGGTCTCCGCCGCCAGTTCGCGCACGGCAATGTCCAGATCGGCGGCGTCGCGGGCGGCGACGACAAGATCCACGCCTTCCAGGGCCAGTTGCCGGGCGATGGCGCGGCCGATTCCCTTGCTGCCGCCAGTGACCAAAGCACGTCTACCATTCAGTTGCAGATCCATGACCTGTTCTCCTCGGCTTATGTGGGCGGGTTTCACCGCCGAAGCGGTAAGACGACAATAGTGCCGCAACCTGTTGTATGGCCGGATGTCCAAGGGCGCGGTGGGGCGGCGGTTTGTTGCGTCAGGTCGCCAGAAGCCTGCGGACAGGGGCGACAATCGTCTCGTCCTGCGGTTCCGTGTCGGAGCGGTAGCGGGCAACCACATTTCCCTGCCTGTCGATCAGAAACTTTTCGAAATTCCAACTCACTTCGGCGGGTGAGGGCGCCGCGCCTTTCCCGGCCAGCCGGGTGAGAAGCGTGCTGTCCGGCCTGAACGCAGCCTTCGGCTGCGCCTCGATAAGCGCCTGATAGAGCGGATGCTTGCGTGGCCCTTTCACCGCGATCTTGGCGAACACCGGGAAGTCGACACCATAGGTTAGCCGGCAAAATTCCTGGATTTCGCCGTCCGTGCCGGGCTCCTGGCCGCCAAAGTCATTGGCCGGAAAGCCGAGCACCACCAGGCCCTGATCGCGATACGAGCGATAGAGCGCCTCCAGCCCATCATACTGCCTGGTGAAGCCGCATTTCGAGGCGACATTGACGATCAGCAGGACCTTGTCGGTATATTCGCCAAGGCTTGTGGCTGAGCCGTCGGCACGGCTGAACGGAATGTCACGGATCGAGGCTGTCATAGCCAAATTCCCCACGGGCAGATATCGCCCCGTACATTGGTCGCTTTGCCGTGCCCGTCAAGGAAGGCTATTCTCCAGGACTAAATTGCTGGGCACCTTGAGCGACAGCCCTTATGTGTATCGATTGCCAGAACGGTCGGATCAGCGAGAGCGTGGGAGATATGAAATGAGCCTTTCCGGTGCGAAAAATGAGCCTAGGCTTCTGTCGGAAATCGCCAGCTATCATGCACATGTCTATTACGACCGACAGACGACCCGCCCAGTAGCGGAGTGGCTGCGCGCGGCGATCGGCGAACGCTTTCTGGTTCGGCTTGGGAATTGGCATGACGGGAAGGTCGGGCCGCATGATCAATCGATGTTTCAGGTCTCATTCGCCAACGAGGTTTTTCCTGCCCTGGTGCCATGGCTGATGCTCAACCATCGCGGCCTCAGCATTCTCGTTCATCCGAACACCACGAACCCGCGGCGAGACCATTTGATTGACCCGGTCTGGATAGGCACACCACTGCTTCTCCACGGCGAGAGCCTTCCCGAAGACCATGAGGCAGAGGAGGCATTGCTCCCGAATACCACCCCGACCATACCGGCATAGGATATCGCCACCTCGGACCCGCCAATCCCGTCAACTGGGTCAAACCAGCAATCGCCGCGCTACAGCAACCGTGGCCGTCGAGGTTCTCCTATCGCGCATTCGAGCGCGGCGACGTCCCAATGGCCGAGATCGGCCGCAGCACGATATGTGCTCTCCAGGAAGGCCATCAAGACGGCGTCGGGATCGGCGGCGTTGCGAACTGCATCGTAGGGCAGCAAAAACTCTCCGAGCGCGGCGTCGAAGTGCGCGGCATCGGGGAATACTTTCGCCGACGCGAACCCCGCGGGAGTCGGATATGCGTAGGAGTAGAAGGCTGGGAAGTCGATGCTTCCTCCTCCAGGCCAGAACCCGGCCGACGAGACTTCGTGACTGTACGCCTCGCATGTGACTTCGTCAGGCAAACCTGGAATGCCTCCGGGATGCAAAGGTGCCCGCCTGCCGGAGAACCGGGTCACCGCGAGATCGAAGCTGCCCCAGAAGAGATGGACGGGACTGACCTTGCCGAGGTAGGACGTGCGGAAGGTCTGGAATACGTTCGTCGCAGCCACGCAGGCACGGAAGAACCGTGTCACGGCGCTGGCGTCATACGGCCGCTCGATGGTATCCATGGCAAAAGGGACGCCATCGGGAATCTCATTTGGCCTGCCGTCCAGTTCCGGCGTCCCGCCGAGGGTACGGATCAGATCCAACAGGCGCTTGTGAAACGATGCGACCGACATAGGCTCAAGCGCAAGCCGAGCCGTCCCTCCCCCTGTTGCCGTACCGACCACCTGATGGTCGATGAGATCGAAACTCAGTTCGATGCCGCCTCGCACGTCCGGCACCAGACCCGTCGTGAAACCGCGCGCGTTGGGATAAAGGGTGGCGTGCCAGGAGTGGTTTATCCACGGTGTGCGGGCGAGCCGGTATTTGCCGACAATCTGCGCGTAGCGGTGCAGCGCAGCACATGTCTCCCGCCACGCGCCGTACGGAATTTCAGGCCATTCTTGCATTTTCGTCCCGATCAAGCCGATTTGGTTCACCGGCATCGCGAACGGAAGCCGTCGAGGCATCTTCTCCTATCGGCTACCGATCGTATAGCCGGGAGCGGACTTTGTTTTTTTTGCGGCGTGGGTGCGCCGGGTTCGCAGCTGCCTGCCGAGATGTTTCTCGCCTACAAGATTTTCGCCAGAAAACTCTTCGTGCGGCTCCTTTGCGGATTCGAGAGCAGCGCTCGGGGGGCTGCCTCCTCGACGATCAGGCCGTCATCCAGATCACCCGGTGCCCGACGTTGCGGTCAAAACCCATCTCATGGGTGACGACCACCATTGTCATCCCTCGATCGCCGGCGTCTTGAAGACCTGAAGCACTTCACCCACCATTTCGGGGTCGAGTGTGGAGGTCGGCTTGTCGAAGGGCGTAGACGTATCTTGAGGAAAGCGACGACCCGATTCGACAGACCAAGCCGCCACGCCATCAATAGGGGCTCGACGGTGACGGTTGTCTCGAAGCATGCCCTGCGATGTCGTGTCGCCCAGCAGGAGTCTGGTCAGCGAGGCCGCCGAAATCAGTGTCTCCCGATCTCGGCGGTATTACCCAACCTCAGACGATGAAACGGACCGCGCGCTGGATGTCGAAGAAATCCGTTGCCTTGAAGCGGAGCGTGCGCGCCGCGACGTGCTCGACGCCCGGGTACCAGCTGGCCCGATAGGCTTCGATCGGCGTGGTGTATTCGACCACCAGTTCGAAGCTGTCGGCGAGCGGGGGTAGGCAGACCGAGAGGTCGCGTGACAGTGCCGCTTCGACCCCGTTGCGGATCGCCTTGACTGCGGCTCCAGGCGTCATCGATGAGGTCGCCGGGCCAAATCCTTCGCTGGTCGCCACCGTGCCGATGGCCGGCACCAGAACCTTCGCTTCGGCGCACATGCCGGCGTCGCCACTCAGGAACACCGAAGGCACGCGGTAGCGTGCCGCGCAGAGCGCGTTCAGCGTGTATTCCGAGGCGACCTCGCCATTGATCAGCAGCCGCGAGACGGTGCCGGTCAAGGTATGCGCCAGCGGGTTGGTGTCCGTCCCCGCCTTGTTGTGGTAGCCGGTGTAGAGTGCGGCGGCGAAGCTGTCGTCGATGCCGAACATCATCATGTCGGGGTGGCCGCTCCAGCCGCGCACGATGCGGACATAGTCCGGCAGCCTCGACAGGATGAGGTTGCGCGCGGTGGAGTGCGCGTCCTTCACCACCACTTCGGTGGCGCCAGCCGCCTTCGCGCCCTCACAGGCGGCGACCAGTTCGTCGGTCATGTATTCGCGAAACTCGGCATAGTCGGGATTGCCCTTCTTGGCCTCGTCCCAATTGGTGATGCCGGCGGTGCCTTCGATATCGGCGCTGATGAATACCTTCATTGTCTGTCCTCCCTGGATGTTAAAGAAGCCCGGTCATCGACGTCGGCAGCTGGTCGATTTGCTTGGGCGAATGCTTTGTAGGCACCATCAGCCGCTCGCTTTTGCAGCGGGCCGGCGCTCGAGGAACATCGGGCCGACCCGGATGCCGCGCCGGCCGTGATCGTCGACGGCGTCGAGTTCGAGGATTTCTTCCTCGTACAGGATGCCATGCATGCGATAGCGCCCGGCCTCCTCCGGCTCACAGCTGTGCGTGCAGAAATACTCTATCAGGCATTTCAGCTCGCCATGGCTGTAGCTGAGATAGGTGACGTTGAAATCCGGGCCGTATTCGCCGAGATGCGGCGCAATCTCGGCCGGCACTATCTCAGTGGGCAGTGCCTCAATGCGTGACCAGTTCGCTGCCTTCCACACCAGCGCGCCGGGAGCGGGGAATGACAGCTTCATGTGTGGATATTCGGCGTCGCGTCCATAGATGCGCCCGTCAATGGTGAAATCCGAACCGGCGACCGGGCGGATCTGCAACGGCACGCCTTCGCCCATCAGATAGAGCTTGCCGCCCTTGGCCTTGACCTCGACGACCTCGCCGGAAGTTTCGTGCCGGTAGTGGCCGGGCAGTGCCGCAAGCTGGTCGGCGGCGACGGCAGGCAGGCTCTGCCGCCGCGACGGCAGCGTACCCATCCGGCGTTCGGCCAGCGCGATGCGCAGCCCCTCGACGCCAAGCCGCGCGCCGATCTGGTTGGAGAAATCCAGCGTCGAGAAGATCAGCACGCCGACGCCGGCGGCGGGCAGCAGGATCATCTGCGAGGCGTAGCCATAGACGGCGCCACCATGGCCGACGGAGGTCCAGCCATCGACATCGCCGACACCGAAACACAGGCCATAGGTGTTCGCCACCCTTTCTCCGGAGGCGCGCTTGCCGATCGGCACCCACATCTCGCGCAATGAGGCGGGCGATGCGATCGCCCGGCCATCCGGCGCGAAGCCGCCGCGCAGCAGGCACTGGGCATAGCGGGCCATGTCGCCAATGGTGGAATAGATGTTGCCGGCCGGCGGACCGCCAAGGTCGAACACGGGAGCGGGGCTGTCGCCGTCCAGCGTCCACATGTCGGCGGGCGCGAGCCGCTCGGCGATGCCTGGCGCCAGGCCCGACGAGGTCCGGTCCATGCCAAGCGGCTTCAGCATATGATCGGTGACGTATTCGGCGTAGCTCTTGCCCGTCACCGTCTCGATGACCCTTCCGGCCACGGCAATGCCGGCATTGGAGTAATGCATCTGTCCCAGGCTCGGATCCTGTTTTAGCGTCGAGCTGGCGAGTTCGGCCACGGTGTCGGCCAGCGGCGGCCGCGCTGCGTCGAGATAGTGGCCGCTCTTGGGCTCGCGCACGAGGCCGGCGGTGTGGCTCAGCAGCTTGCGCAGGCTGATCCGCGCGCCATGGGGACCGCCTTCGCGCCCGGCGAACGGGTTGAGCGGCTTGAAGCCCGGTAGGTATTCGCAGACGTCGGCATCGAGATCGACAAGCCCTTTTTCGGCAAGCTGCATGATCGACAGGGCGGTGAATGTCTTGGTGATCGAGCCGATCCGGAAACAGGTGTCGTCGCCCATGGCGAAGCCACGGTCATGACGCTGGATATGGCCCGCGGCCATCAGCCCGTCGCGGTCGACAAGGCCATAGGAGATGGAGGGGATCGCCTTGTCCTCGACCTGCTGGCGGATCAGGTCCTCGAACAGTTCGACTGCGGCGGCGGAAAGTCGGCTCATCGGTGGTCTCCTCGCAATATCAATCGGAAGCAATCAACAGGACATCGCCGCGAGAAGCTTCAGAAGTAGGTCTTCATGGCTTCCACCACCCTGTAGTCACTGTCGACAAGGTAGATGATCTGCCATTTGTCGAACGTCGTGCATGGATGGGAAATGCCGAGCCCGACACGGTCGCCGACGGCAAGCCGCAGATCGGCCGGGAAGCGCATGTAAGCGTGCTGATCGTTGAGGTTGATCACTTCGCATCCCGACGGCAAGTCCTGCGGATGGGCGCCTGCGCGGGACAGGAGGAGCGGCACCGGAAATCCCGAATCCGTTCCGCAGTCGCGCCGGCCGGCCGTCAGCAGGGCAAGTCCTGGCTCAGGAATCGACTGCACATAGGCCCAGATTTCCAGCGCACGGCGCAGGCCGTCCTGCTCGCCGGTCTTGGCCTGCAGGCGTTGGTGGGCACTCTGGTAAAGCCCGGAATCATGCGTGACGTAACAGCCGCTTCTCGTCACCACGCGGGCGCCGCACTGCGCCAGCCTGTCGATGACGATATCGTAGTAGGAGGAGCCGCCGGCGGTGACCAGCGGCGCGTCGCTCTCGAACAGACCTTCATCCGCGCAAAGGCCAAAGAGCGCGGCGATTTCATCCATGAAAAGTCCGACCGCCTGCTCGGCCGACCCGTTTTCTGCCTTTATCAGGCCCTCGAAGGCCTCGATCCCGACAAGGCGAAGCCCCGGTGTGGCGCGTATCTGCCTGGCAAGGGTAAGCGCGCTGTCATTGGTCCGGCAGCCGGTGCGGCCGCCTGGGTAGCCGCGTTCGAGAAGCAGTTGCAGCGGGCGGTCAAGCTGGTTGCGCCGCACCGCTTCTGCTGCCGCCTCGATGCCGGCGGCGCTGTCGATGATCATCATGAAATCGAGGTCGGGTTCCCCGACCATGGCGGCGATCGCATCGAGTTCCAGCCGTCCGACCGCCTGATTGGCGAGGATGATGCGCTCCGCGCCGAAGCCGCGGCAGACCTGCATCTGCTGGACCGTCGCGACGGTCACAGCCCAGGCACCATCGGCGATCTGGCGGGCGATGATCTGCGGGCACATCGTCGTCTTGACGTGCGGGGCAATCAGCGCGCCGCGCTCGGCGACGAAACGTTGCATCCAGCGCGAATTGTGCGCCAGCGCGTCGGCGCGGATGATCGCAGCGGGCAGCGGCAGGTCGCCGGAAAGCAAATTCCAGCCTTGATCGGCGACATCGGCGAGCCTGAGCCTGGCGCCGAACGGAATGCCCTTGATGCTGTCGTCCAGGGCAACCGACGCCAGTGCGTCAAGATTGAAGGCCATTGATGATCTCCCCCGGATCAGAGTTATGCGGCGGCGGTATGGGCCGCGCGGCCAATCCCGGCGCGAGCGGGCGACACCTCATCGGGATCGAAACCAGCATCGAGGATAGCGTCGGCAATGGGCCTGCGGTGGGCCAGTGCGGCGGCCACCTTGGCCAGCGCCGGGGCAGTCTGGATGCCATAGCCGCCCTGGCCTGCCAGCCAGAAGAAGTCCTCGCAACGCGGGTCGAAGCCAACCACAGGGCTGCGATCCGCAGCGAAAGTGCGCAGGCCCGCCCAGCGGCGCGAAATCGAACGCACCGGCAGGTCGGCCGCTTGCTGGATGCGGTCGATGGCAACCGCGATGTCAAACTCATCGGCCTGTGCATCACAAGGTTCACTCTGCGTCTCGTCCGCCGGCGACGCCAGAAGCCGCCCGGCATCGGGCTTGAAATAGAACTCCTCATCGACGTCGATCACATGCGGCCAAGACGAAGCGTCAACGCCATCGGGCAGGTCCAGCATCATGGCGGTGCGTCGCAGCGGCGTCAGTCCGGCTGTTGCAACGCCGGCCATGGCAGCGATGGTATCGGCCCATGCGCCACCGGCATTGACGATGATCCTCGCCTTGAACTGCTCCCTGGCCGTGGTGATCCGCCAGCCGGAGGAATCCCGATCGATATCGAGGACTTCGGCGGAAACCGCGATGCGGGCGCCCCGGGCGCGCGCGCCGCGCAGATAACCTTGATGCAAGGCGTGGACGTCGATGTCCATCGACGTCTCGTCGAGGAGGGCCTGTGCCACATAGTCGGCACGCATGATCGGCACGCGCTCGCGCACAGCGTCGGCACTGAGAACCCGCGACGGCTTTCCGCCCGTCCACGCGAATATCTCGGCCATATCCGCGATGCTTGCTTCCTGATCGGCGCGTGCGATGAAAAGCACAGGACGCGGCGTCAGCAGGGGGTGCTCGGCAAAGCCGGCCGGTGGCGCCTCATACAGACCGCGACTGGCTCTCGTCAGCGACCGGATGGTGGCGTTGCCATAGGTTTCGGAAAAGAGTGCGGCCGAGCGGCCCGTCGTGTGATAGCCGCAATGCTCTTCTCGCTCGAGCAGCAGGACGCTCGCGCCATCGGCCAACTCATAGGCAGCGGAAGCGCCCGCCATGCCGCCGCCGATCACAACAAAGTCGAACATCATTCACCCGATACTGATTGGTCTCATCAGAAACTTATTTTTCCTATAGATCAAGCAGTTTTCCATATCGCGCAAAAAATTAGAGTGTACTATCGTTGGTGACCTGAAATGCGGGATGCGGCAACGAATATGACGGATCAGAAAGCCAGCCTGGGCGATTTCCTGCGGGAAATCCGCACGCGCAATCACTGGACCTTGTCGCAAGTCAGCGCGATGACCGGGCTCGCCATATCAACGCTGTCCAAGGTTGAAAACAACCAGATGTCGTTGACCTACGACCGCATCGTTCAATTGGCCGAGGGGCTGAAGGTCGACATTGTCGAATTGTTCGGGACCCGTGCCTCGGAAACCAGCCCGAGTCCGCTCGGGCGCCGCACGATCAGCAGGGCCGGCGATGGCCGCTCCATCAAGACGAAGAACTACGACTATCTCTATTTGTGCACCGACATCTCGAAAAAATCGATCGTCCCGATGTTCGGCGTGGCGCACGCCCGAACGATGGAAGAGTTCGGCTCTTTCATCCGCCATGTCGGCGAAGAATATACCTATGTGGTGGAAGGAGAACTTGAGCTCCACACCGAGCACTATGAACCGGTGGTCTTGAAGGTGGGAGACTCCGTCTATTTTGATGCAACCATGGGGCATGCCTACGTGACGGCGAGCGAGAAGCCGGCGCGCTTCATCTGCATTTGCTCCACGACGGAGAAAGATCTGATCGATGCGATCGGCTCTTCCGAGATCGAGGAAAGTGCCATTTCAAAATTGGCGCCACGTGCCAAGACCGAGCAAGTGGCGCGTACGATAAGAAAATAAGTTGCGCTTCGGAAAATCGTTGCCTAATCTGATCGTGCGGACAAAATTGCCGGAAACAGGCGTCGTTCGAGTCCGCCGAACCTCAGAGGGTAGAGAGATGGTTTTCGCGCACTGGAAGAAGCTGGGCTTTGCCCTTTTGGTCACCTCATCGCTGACGCAAGCGGCTTGGGCCGCGTCGGATGTGCTGGTTCTCAGCCGAGCGGAGGACGCGCCGACCGCGGACCCCGGCGTCGAGATCAGCAACAGCGGCTATACCTTCATCTACGCAGCCTACGAGCATCTGGTGGCCTACAAGGGCGCCACCACCGACGTCGTTCCCGAGCTTGCGGAAAGCTGGTCCGTCGACGACACCAACACCGTCTGGACCTTCAAGCTGGCCAAGGGCCACAAATTCGATGACGGCACGGATGTCGATGCGGCGGCGGTCAAGTTCAGCTTCGACCGGGCGATGAAGCTCAAGGCCGGACCTTCGGATGCCTTTCCCGTGCTGAAGGAAGTTCAGGTCGTCGATCCCGGTACCGTCAAGTTCATCCTGTCGTCGCAGTTCGCGCCGTTCCTCTCGACCATGGCCGTTTCGGGTGCCGCCATCATCAATCCCAAGGTGATGGAACATGAAAAAGACGGCGACATGGCCAAGGCCTGGCTGGCCGAGCACACCGCCGGCAGCGGCGCCTACAAGATCACCAGCTGGGAACGAAACCAGAGTGTCGTGCTCGACCGCAACGAGCACTACAGCGGCCCGACTCCGGCCTTGAAGCAGATTGTCGTGCGCACCGTCGGTGAAATCTCGGCGCGCCGCCTGCAACTCGTCAATGGCGATGCCGATATCATCGAACAGGTTCCGGTCGACCAGGCCGCCGCGCTGAAAGGCGATTCCAACATCGTTGTGGAGAGCAATCCGAGCCTCTACGTCAACTACATCTATATGAACAACAAACGGCCGCCGCTCGATGATGTGCGCGTGCGCCAGGCGATCTCCTACGCGGTGGATTACAAGGGCATCGTCGACGGCATCATGCAGGGCCAGGCCGAGCAGATGCGCGGTGCTGTTCCCGATGGCATGTGGGGGCATGACCCCAACGGCTTCCAGTACAGCTACGATGCCGAAAAGGCCAAAGCGCTGTTGAAGGAGGCCGGCAAGTCCGACATCCATCTCACTTACACATTCTCGCAAGCCGATACGGCCTGGGAGCCGGTCGGTCTCGCCTTGCAGGCCAACCTGGCCGACATCGGCATCAAGCTCGACCTGCAGGCCGTTGCCGACACCACCAAGCGCGAAATGGCGGCGAGCGGCAACTACGATTTGGCGCCAGGCGCATGGACGCCCGATTTCGCCGACCCCTACATGTTCATGAACTACTGGTTCGATCCGGAGCGCATGGGCGGCCCGGGCAATCGCGCCTTCTACAACAATCCCAAGGTCGCCGGCCTTGTTCGCGAGGCCGCCAGCATCATCGACCAGCCGAAGCGCGAGCAGCTCTATCTCGAGGCACAGAAGCTCTCGACGCAGGACGCTCCCTATCTCTATTTGATGCAGAAGAACGACATCTTCGCGCGCCGCGCGGTGGTCAAGGGCTACGTCTACAATCCGATGCTGATCCAGGTCTACAACTTCGCCACCATGTCGAAGTCGGAATGACCGCGTACGAGGGGGCGCCAATGGCGCTCCCGTTCGTCGCACATATGGAACCTGACATCTTCGGCATCCCTGCTCTGCAGAATGCTGTCACGCCAGATGTCTTCCGGTCGGTTGCCGGAAGCGTCTGGCCGTGCAGTCTCAACAACCCGGGAAGCGTCGAACAATGTCCGACGGTCGGTGAGGCGCAACGCCTTGCCGATCACCATGTTCCGTAGGCATAAAGAAGCCCGCAGCGCCACGAGGACCAACCTCACATGACGATCATGCGCATTATCATTCCCCGCTTCGTGATGCTGTTCTTCGTCGTCTTCGGCGTCGCAGTCATCACCTTCATCATTTCCCACCTGATCCCCGGCGATCCTGCCCGGATGATCGCCGGTGACAGGGCAAGCGCCGAAACGCTGATGAGCGTGCGGCGCGACCTCGGGCTCGACCGTCCGGTATGGGACCAGTTCACCATCTACGTCAGCAACCTGCTGCATGGCGACCTCGGAACCTCGCTGCGCACGCGCCGCTCGGTTGCCGGCGATATCGCCACCTTCCTGCCAGCGACGATGGAGCTCGGCGCCATCTCGCTGATCCTGGCGATCGTGATCGGCATTCCGCTCGGCGTAGCATCCGCCATCTACAAGGACGGCCCGATCGATCAGGTGGCGCGCACCATCTCGGTCTGCGGCATTTCGATGCCGGTGTTCTGGTTCGCGCTGGTGCTGGTGCTGCTGTTCTACGCCAAGCTGCACATCCTGCCCGGCAGCGGACGCATCGACATGGGCATTGCCCTGCCAACGCGCGTCACCGGCTTCTTCCTGATCGATTCCTTGCTTGAAGGCCGCATGGACGCGTTCTGGAGTTCGGTGCGGCATCTCATCTTGCCCTCCTTCGTGCTTGCCTTCGCCAATCTCGGCGTCATCACGCGCCAGATCCGGGCATCGATGCTGGATGTGCTCCAGGAGGACTACATCCGGACCGCGCGCGCCAGCGGCCTGCGCCGCCGTGTCATCATCTTCAATCATGCGTTGCGAAACGCCTTGATCCCGTCGATCACCCTGCTTGGCCTGGCGCTGGGCGACCTTCTCTATGGCGCGGTGCTGACCGAAACCGTATTCGCCTGGCCGGGCATGGGCACCTATGTCGTGACCTCGATCCAGACACTCGATTTTCCCGCGATCATGGGATTCACCGTGGTCGCATCGATCGGCTACGTCCTCATCAACCTGATCGTCGACATCGCCTACATGTTCGCCGATCCGCAGATCAGGGAGATCGGATGATGAGCGTGGCCTCTTCCGCGACACAGGCCGTCCCTGCCGCTTCGGGCTGGAAGTCGCGGCTGCATTTTCTCTGGTACCTGTCCCGCCGCAGCCCGCTGACGCTGGTTGGCGCGGCGATCATCGTCATGGTCATCATCATGATCGTCGCAGCACCCCTGATCGCACCCTACAATCCCGACAAGCTGATGCTGTCGGCGCGTCTGCAACCGCCGAGCGCGCAGCACTGGTTCGGCACGGACGAGGTCGGGCGCGACCTGTTTTCACGCATCATCTATGGGTCGCGCGCCTCATGCGTCGCGGCGTTCATGATCGTCCTGATATCTGTAGGTGTCGGTGTGGTGATCGGATGCATGTCAGCCATATTGGGTGGCCGCATCGACACCGCGATCATGAGGCTGATGGACGTCATCATGGCGCTGCCGGCGCTGGTTCTGGCCATGGCGCTTGCGGCGGCACTAGGCCCCAGCCTGGTCAACTCGATGCTGGCCGTGGCGCTGGTGCGTATCCCCGCCTATGTGCGGCTGGCGCGCGGGCAGACGCTGTCCTTGCGCGAGCGGGTCTTCGTCAAGGCGGCGCGCACCTTCGGCGCTTCGCCGCTCTACATCCTGCGCTGGCATGTCCTGCCCAACGCGCTGTCGCCGATCATCGTGCAGGCAACGCTCGACCTCGGCGGCATCGTGCTGATCGCAGCCGCCCTGAGCTTCATCGGGCTGGGCGCACAGCCGCCGACGTCCGAATGGGGCGCGCTGGTCAGCACCGGCCGCAACTACATCCTCGACCAATGGTGGTACTGCACTTTCCCCGGCCTTGCCATCCTGATCACCGCCATGGGCTGCAACCTGCTTGGCGACGGCATCCGCGACATGCTCGATCCACGGTTGGGAGGACGGTGATGGACGTGGCATCCGGAACCCTGAAGCCCGCCGGGCAAAAACCCGCAGCGTTGACTATCGAAGGCCTGTCGCTGGAATTCCCGACCTATGCCGGCGCCATCAAGGCGCTCGACGACGTGACGATCGAGATCGGTACCTCCGAGATTGTCGGCCTCGTAGGCGAGTCAGGCTGCGGCAAGTCGGTGACCACGATGGCGGCGACACGGCTTCTGCCCGAAGGCCGCTACCGCGTCACCGCCGGCAGTATCCGTCTGTTCGGCCGCGACCCGTTCGCCATGGGCGAAACCGAACTCCAGGATGTCAGGGGCAAGCTGGTCTCGACCATCTTCCAGGAGCCGATGAACGCGCTCAACCCGACCATCCGCATCGGCAAGCAATTGGTCGGCGTCATCCAGCGCCACGAAGCGGTCAGCGAGGCGGAGGCCGAGCGCACCGCGCGCGGCATCCTCAAGGACATGCTGATCGGCGAACCCGAGCGGATCATGAAGGCCTATCCGTTCGAGCTGTCGGGCGGCATGCGCCAGCGCGTGCTTATCGCCATGGCTTTCTCGTGCAACCCCGGCCTGATCATCGCCGACGAGCCGACGACAGCCCTGGACGTGACGGTGCAGGCCGTGATCCTGCGGCTGATCCTGGACCGCGCCAAGCGGACCGGCACGTCGGTCGTCTTCATCTCGCACAATATCGCTGTTGTCTCGCAGCTCTGCGACCGGCTCTACGTCATGTATGCCGGCCGCATCGTCGAGTCCGGCCCGACGCGGGCGGTGCTGGAAGCGCCGCAGCACCCCTACACGCAGGCGCTGCTGCGCTGCCTGCCTGAACGGGTGGAGCCGAAAGCGGAACTGGAGGCCATCCCCGGAACCGTGCCCAACCTGCTTGATCCGCCGCAAGGCTGCTTCTACCGGCCGCGCTGTCCGGAAGCCAACGACCAGTGCCTGGCAAAGCCTCCTTCCGTGGCGACCGCTCCCGGGCATCTCGTCGCCTGCTGGCGGCGCGGGGCAATCCAACCATCGAGCATCATGAGCGAGGCCACGCTATGACGACCGCGCCTCTTCTCAGTGTCGAGGATCTGACCGTCAACTTTCCCATTCCCGGCGGCTGGTTCGGCGGGGCCACCTCGCATGTTCATGCCGTCAATAAGGTGGACCTGACAATCCGCCCTGGCGAGAGTCTTGGCATCGTCGGTGAATCCGGCTGCGGCAAGAGCACGCTCGTCCAAGCGATCATCGGCCTCGTCGAGCGCAGTTCGGGCAAGGTGCTGATCGACGGTCAGGATTTCCACGACGCGCGCGGCAAGCGCAAACGTGAAATCCGCCAGCAGATGCAGATCGTGTTCCAGGATCCGCAATCCTCGCTCGATCCGCGCCTGCCTGTGTGGCGGTTGATCACCGAGCCGCTGCATGTGCGCGGCGGAATGTCGAAGGCCGAACTGCGGGCGCGTGCCGCCGAACTCGCGGCTTCCGTCGGCCTGCGGCCCGAACACCTCGACCGGCGCCCGCATGAATTCTCCGGCGGCCAGCGCCAGCGCATCGCCGTTGCGCGCGCGATCAGCACCGATCCGGATCTGCTGATCCTGGACGAGCCGACATCCGCGCTCGACGTCTCCGTCCAGGCGCAGATCATCAACCTGCTGCTGAAACTTCAGCGAGAGCTAGGCCTCGCCTATCTGATGATCTCGCACGACGTTTCGCTGGTGCGCCACTTCTGCGACCGCGTGGCGGTGATGTATCTTGGCCAGATTGTCGAGGCCGGGCCGGCGGTACAGGTGCTCGATTCTCCGGCGCATCCCTACACCAGGACCTTGCTGGCCACGGTTCCGAGCCTCAAGCACCCGCTGCCCGAACTCGCCGCGACCCGTGTCGGCGAGCTTCCCAACAACAGGATCCTGCCAACCGGCTGCTACTATCGCGACCGCTGCTCCTTTGCCGCAGCCGGCTGTGATCGCCCGCAGTCGCTCGTCGAATTCGGCGATCGTACCGGAACCGTCGCCATGTCACCGTCGGACAAGGCGGCATGGCCGCGCTCGGTGCGCTGTCACCGCGCGCAGGCGGGTGATATCTGAAAGCGGATGGTGGCGCTGGGCGCGGCGGTCGAACTGTCCTGTTTCCGCGCTGCGAACACTAAACCTTGGCGTTGATTACAGCGCCAATTCCGCGAATGGTTCCGCGACCTTCGGCCAGTATGGCTGTTGCAGCTTGGTGTATGCCAGATCGCGAAAATTGGGCTGCAGCGCTCCGGGCGCGGCAACATAAAGAATGTCTCTGGCGATCGGCTCGAAGCCGGCCCGGAAATGGTTGCTCGACTTGACGATCACGATCTTGCGGGTGGCGGGATCAAGACCGAGCGCGGTCATGCATTCGGGATGAAAGGTTTGCGTGCGCACGCTGTTGATCACCAGATCGATACCGTCGGCGCTGACCCAGGCGGCGTCGCCGATCGGCAGCGGCACCACGCCAAAGCGTTGGGTAACGCCTGAAGCGATGCGGCGCACGGTGACATTGAGGTCGATCGGTTCGCCCGATGCCGCCCCGATCTTGCCGCCGATCCGAAGCGGCAACGTCGCGCCTTCGCCGGCGGCCTGGCACAGCCGCACCGCGATCGGATCCCAGTACAGGCAACTGGCGACACCGCGTATGCCGCGCTCGATCACCCGGCGAATGATGAAGGTGGAGTCGCCCGGAGCGCCGCCGCCCGCATTGTCCGAGACATCGGCCAGCACGACTGGGCCACCCTCGATCGCCATGGCGCGATCAAGCGCGTCGTCGATGCTGAGGTGATGAGGCTCGAGCGCTTCGCGCAGGGCGAAGATCTCCCGGCCAAAGGCCGCTGCGACTTGGTGCGCCTTGTTGGCATCGCGATCAGCAACGACCAGCATCTTGGCGCCGACATCGGCGACATCGCCCCACGGGAAACCGTGGCCGAACGATACCGACAGAATGCCGTCGCGACCCTGTTGCGCCTTCATCCGGTCGACCAGCCCGCGCAAGGGCTGTTGATGAGGCCTGAAGGTGCCGATCATGCGGCAATCGAACAGCGCCATCACCGGATGGATTTCTCCCGCCAGCACCTTGACCATCAGCTCGAACAGATGGCCGGCGCGTTCCTCGATATCGGTGTGAGGGTATTCCATGTAGGCCGCAATCATGGTGGCGTTTTCGACCATGCGATCAGTCAGATGGCAGTGCAGGTCGAGTTCCGCGCCTATGGGAATATCGGGTCCGACCAGCGCCCGGACATGGGCCAAAAGATCGCCTTCGACATCGTCATAGCCCTCGGCGACGCAAGCGCCGTGCAGGGCGAGAAGTACTCCGTCGACGGGCATGGCGGCCTTGAGGTCGCGCAGGATCTCGCCGCGGAAATCCTCGTAGACAGAGCGTGTCGTCGTGCCGCCGGGCTCCGCCACGGCGCACAGGCTTTCAACCACATTCCAGCCGCGGTCGCGCGCCGCATTGCGCCAGACAAAAAGCTGCGAGGAACAGCAATTCAGCGGCCTCGTCGTGGCATCGCCATGCGCGATCTGTCCCTCGACAAATGCGTGATGGCCGGTGCGTATCGGAGAAAACGTGTTGGTTTCAGTATCCAGCCCGGCAATGAACAACTTCACGAAACCACCTCAGGCGCTGACTTGAAACGACTTTTCCGATCAATAAAAATATGTTTATGTTCGGAAAGTCAACTGCGGAAGCCTATGCCGACTGGCTCATGATCGGGGGCTCCCGCTGTGAACCATATCGGGTATGGTTGCCCTCGCGGCGGGCCTCCATCAGCACGAGTTACGTCGCCTTGCCGACCGCCGCTTCCAGTTCCATCTCGCCCTCCGCGATGTCGTCGAACGAGGCGTAGTTCATGTTGTAGAGGCGGGCATAGAGGCCTTTTCTTTCCATCAATTGCTCGTGGTTGCCGCTTTCGACGATCTCGCCATTCTGCAGGACGATGATGCGGTCGGCGCCGCGAATGGTGGCCAGCCGGTGAGCGATGACGAGACCGGTGCGGCCTTCCAGCAGTTTTATCAGCGCCTTCTGGATCAGCATCTCGGTGTAGGAATCGATGCTGGCCGTGGCCTCGTCGAGCACAAGGATCTTGGCATCGGCCACCAGCGCCCGCGCGAAGCTGATCAACTGGCGCTGGCCGAGCGAGAGATTGCCGCCACGCTGTTCGAGTTCGGTGTCGTAGCCATTGGGCAGCTGCTCGATGAAGTCGTGCGCGCCGACGGCCTGTGCCGCGCGGACCACCTCTTCGCGGCTGGCCGAGGTCTTGTGGTAGCGGATGTTCTCCAGCACCGAGCCGGAGAACAGGAACGGCTCCTGCAGGACCATGGCCACCTGGTCGCCAAGCGAATCCTGTGTCAGGTCACGCACATCGTGCCCGCCGACCAGAACCTCACCTGACCAGACATCGTAGAAGCGGTGCACCAGCGCCATGGAACTGGACTTGCCCGATCCGGTCGGGCCGACCAGCGCGACAGTCTCGCCCGGATTGACGCGAAAGGAGATGTTCTTCAGCACCGGCAGGTTCTGCCGGTAGCCGAACGTGACATTCCTGAACTCGACCGAGCCATCCATGTCGCGCGACAGCGCCACGGCGTTTTCCTTGTCGCTGACATCCACCGGCACGTCGAGCACTTCGGAAATACGCTGCCCCGAGGCCATGGCGCGTTGCATCACGCTGTACTGCATGGTGAGCGAGCGGATCGGGTCGAAGAAGCGCTGGATGTAGAACAGGAACGCCACCATGACGCCGACGTCGAGGCTGTGCGAGAGCACCATCGAACCGCCGACAACGATGACTGTCGCCATGGCAATGCCGGTCAGCGTGTCGACGATCGGCACCATCACCTGTGCGTACTTCGCCGACCGCAGATGGGCGTTGAGGTTGGCCAGCACCTTCTCGTCGTAGAGGTCGAAATTGACATGCTGGCGCTCCAGGCTCTGCACGGTACGCACGCCATGGATGCCTTCGGCCAACGCCCCGTTGGCGATGGAGTTGGTTTCGTGCGCGGCCATGAAGGCGACCTTGGCGCGTGGCAGCCAGAACAGGCGCACGATGAACAGCACCGGCATGGTCGACAGCGTCAGCAGCCCAAGCCGGAAATCGAGCCACAGCAACACACTGACGATGCCGAACAAAAGCACGATGTCGCCCACCGACATGACGGATGTCTCGAGGAACTCCTGCATCGAATTGACATCACCTTGCAGGCGCGACATCAGCCGGCCGACCTCGGTCTTGTCCATGAAGCTCAGCGACACCCGCTGCAGATGACTGAACATGGCGCGGCGCAGGTCTGACAGCACATTCTCGGCCACCTTGCCGACGACGCTTTCCTGTACATGGCTGGCGGCATAGTTGATCAGGATGATCACCGTGAAGGCGCCGATCGCGGAGATCATCACCGACTGGTCGAGCCTGCCCGCCGCCATGCCATGGTCGATGGCGTAGCGGATGACCAGCGGGATCGCCAGCTGCGTCAGCGTGAACACCAGCACCGCGGCGACCGAGATCAGGATCTTGCCCTGATACGGCCTCACGAAACTCCAGATACGCCTGACAATGCGCGGGTCGTAGGCTTTGCCAAAAACCTCTTCCTCGTCGCGATGCGAGCCGACGACAGCCTTTGTCGGCCGTCCGCTGGTGTCGTCTTTCTCGTCGTCGCTTTGTGTCGACATCACGCTGCTCCCACGGCTCGATCGTCGTCCGGACGAAGCTGCAGGTCGTAGAGCGCGCGATAGCGTCCACCGAGCGCCAGCAGTTCTTCGTGCGTGCCGCGCTCGACGATCCGGCCGCCCTCCACGAACAGGATCTGGTCGGCATGCATCAGCGAACTCAGCCGGTGCGAGATGATGAGCGTGACGCGGTCCCGGGCAAAACGCTTCATCGCCGCCCGGATGCGCTGCTCGGTGCCGGCATCGATGGCCGCGGTGGAATCGTCGAAGACCAGAACCGATGGCCGCAGCATCAGGCTGCGCGCAATGGTCAGGCGCTGCCGCTGGCCACCGGAAAGCGAAGCGCCGCGCTCACCGACCACAGTGGTGTAGCCGGCCGGAAGCCCGATAATGTAATTGTGCAACTGGGCATATTCAGCTGCCTGCCCGATGCGGGTCTCGCGCGCCCAGGGATTGCCATAGGCGATGTTGTTCTCGATCGAAGTGGTGAACAGGAACGCGTCCTGCTGCACGACGCCGACGGTCTTGCGCAGCGATTGCAGCGTGACCTCACGGATATCCTGGCCGTCGATGGTGATCGCACCCGATGTCACGTCGTAGAAGCGCGGGATCAAATGCGCGATCGTCGACTTGCCGCTGCCAGGCGGGCCGACTATGCCGATCGTCTCGCCGGGCTTCGCCTCAAAGGAGATACCGGACAGGGTCGGACGGTCGCCCGCGCTCTCATAGCGGAAGCCGACATTGTCGAAACGCAGCACGCCCTCGGTGACGACGAGATCTTTCGCATCAGGCGCGTCCTTGATGTCGAGTTCGGCGTCGAGCAGTTCGAACAGCCGCGTGCCGCAGGTCGAGGCGCGCGCGAACGAATTGACCATCAGCCCGAGCTGGCGCACCGGCATCTGCAGGATGGTCATGAAGGTGAGGAATTGGGCCAGCGTGCCGACGCTGATCTGACCGGCAATCACCTTCTGGCCGCCGAACCAGAGCACCAGGCCCATGGCCGCCAGGAACGAGAAGTTCATGGCGCCGGTGTTGCCGACGCGGATGTCGACGCGCTCATTGGCAAGGTCCAGCGCATCCTGCTTGGCGCGGTCGAACTTTTCGAGCTCGTGGCGCTGCGCCGCGAAGGCACGCACCACACGGATGCCGCCGAGATTCTCATCCATCACCCGGCTCAGCACCGACAGTCGCTGTTGCAACGTCAGCCAGGTGCTGCGCAACTTGAGCTGGGTGACCGAGGATCGCCAGGCGACAAACGGCACGAAACTCAGGCTGAGCAGACCGAGCACAAGATCGGTGCTGATCAGCAGGTACGCGCCGACACCGATCAGCACGCCAAGCAGCACGACGCGCAAAATGCCGGTGGAAAAGAACATGCGCACGCCGTCGAGATCGAGCAGCCCGAGCGTGATGAGATCGCCGGTATGGACCTTGTCGTGGTAGGAAAAGCTCAGGCGCTGGATCTTCTCGTAGAAAGCCAGGCGCAGTTCATAGCCGGTCCGATGGCCGACGGCTTCGCCATAATAGTTTTGCGCCATGGTGAAGAGACCGCGCAGGATGCTGACGACGAGCAGCGTCAACGCCGTGTTCCACAATGCCTGCTGCGCCGCCGCACCGGCACCTGCGGCCATCACGCCTTGCGCCTGGTCGATGGCGCGTCCCAGCAGGCGTGGAATGAAAAGCTGCAGCGTTGCGGCGATGAAGGTCGAGACGAGAGTGATCGCGACTTGCCAGGGATGGCGCAGCGTCATGCGCACGATACGCAGCAAGGTGCTGAGGCCCTTGCCCCAGGAGGCTTCCGCCACATGGGCAAACGATTTGCCGCGCTCCGTCGCGCTGCTGCTTGCTTGCGTATTCAAGGAAAATATCCAGACCCATCCGGGCACTAGCCCGGACGAATGAAGCAGACTCAATTCAGATATCGCGATGTTACGCGGGTCCGACTTGAGCGTTCAAGGGCCAATCCCGGGATCACACTGTGCCTGGGCAAAGCGAGACGCCGACCCTGTCAGGATTTGCGGGGAGGGGGATCGTGTCGTCATAAAAATGCGCCTCGCAATCAAGCTGAGATGCTTGATTGCGAGGCGCGGGTCGATGGGGTGAAGGATCAGCCAGCCATTGTCAGAGACATATCCGGCCGGCCGATCGCGGCGATCAGGCCTGCTGTATGGCCGAGAGCTTCCAGTCCGAGCCGTTCTGGCGCGTGAACGTCCACAACTCGGTCGTTTCGGTCGGGTGGTCCGCGTTGCCGTCGACGACCTTGCCACTGGCCCGCTCGCGCGTCACGTCGCGGGACTCGTAGCGCAATGCGGCGGTGGCATAGTCGCGGTCGCCCTCGCGCCAGCTTTCCGCAATGTCGGCCTGCAGCAGGTTGACGTCCGTCACCTCGTTCTTGACCCCCTTCTGGGCATTGTCCGCCAGTTCCTCGGACAGGTAGGATACCATCTCGGGCGTCACCAACCGGCGCAGCGCTGCGTGGTCTTCGCGCCCGAAGGCTTCCTGCACCTCGGTCAGCAATTGCTGGAAGCTGTCGAGGTCGCTCCGGCCTAGAGTGATCTCGTCTGAATCGGCCGGGGTGCTTCCGCCCGAGCCGCCGCCAAAGCCGGGAATCGTGAAGGAAGGCGCATTTCCCATGTCGCGCGGCGTGGCGGCACGGTTTTCAAATCCCGAAGCTCCGGCAGTCCCGGCCCCGGCAAAGGCAGGGCCGCGCGCGGACTGCGAGCGGAAGAAGCGGATGGCCAGCATGATCGCGCCACCGATCAGCAGCGCCTGAAGCAGAAACCCGAACATGCCGGCGAGGCCGCCGAACCCTTGCCCGACCAGCAATCCGATGAGGCCGCCAAGCAGCAGACCGCGCATCATCGTCCCGCCGAAGCCGCTCATGAAGCCCGGCCGCTGCGGGCTGGCCTGCGGCTGTCGAGCCGCGGTGTTCGTCCCGGTGTTGGGTGTCATCGAGCGTTCGACCGGAGCGGTCTGCGCCGGCGCGGTGTTCGTGGGCGGGGCGGATTGGAACGTGCGCGTGCCTCGGCTGCCGAAACTGCCGCCGCGCCGCGCTTCGGCGTGATCGATCGCGACCAACGAAAAGGCCAGGAATAATCCCGCAAGCAGCGCGGCAAATCGGTTTGTTCTTGAAATCATGGTCAGGCGGCCCTCCACGGCGGCAGTTTGGCAAGGTCTCGGCAACGCCGGCCCGTGAGGGACCAGCGGTCTCAAAGGTCAGTCGAACAGCTCTTCGAAGAATGACTTCTTCCGCTTCGGGTAGTGATGTCCCTGTGAGCGGGAGTAGTCGTCATCACGGCCCCGGCTGTGCTGTGGCTGGGCGTATGCGGGAGGTGCCTGTGGCGCGGGCGCGGCTTCCTTGCCGGCGCGCTCGATGATCTTGTCGAGTTCTCCCCGATCAAGCCAGATGCCACGGCACTGCGGGCAATAGTCGATTTCGATGCCTTGCCGTTCGCTCATCACGAGCGCGACGCGGCAGGTGGGGCAAGCCAGGCCTAGGATAGATGATGTCATGCGGGGATCTCCGACCGAATAAGGAATGAGCCCGATTGACCGAAAGGTATGAAATGGGGCCCGTTACTGCGGTCCGACATCACAATCGCCAATGGCGACAGTCAGAGGGGCCCGGCCCGCACCGCAGAGTTGGGAGCGATGGGTTGCGCTTTCAAGGGCCAAATTGGATTCCGGCGGTGAATTTGGTTGCGAAGGGTCCGCGCGTCGCAAGGCGTCTCGGTCCATCCGGCCAAAATTGTCGGGAAATGGTTACGCCAAAAAGCCCTCCGTGACCTCGATATTTACTTTTCGTTAACCATCGCTGGCTAGCCTTAACCAATCAGTAAGGAATCGCCCGCGTGACCTGCGCCACTCCCATCCAGAAGAAATCCATACGCTTTCGGGCGCGCTCGTTTGTGGCCTTCACGCTCACCCCCGAAGCGCCCTTGAGTGACTGGCTGCAGGACCTGGATCAGTGGGTAGGCAACTCTCCCGGCTTCTTTGCCGGCCGCCCGGTCGTGCTTGACCTGAACATGTTGAAGCCGCTGGCGGACGAGATCGCTGGCCTGATCGCGGAACTTGGCGAGCGTGGCATACGCGTCTATGCGATAGAAGCTGACAGCGATACCACGCTGGGCGCCGACTTGCCGCCCCGGCTTACCGGAGCCAAGGAAGCCATGGGCG
The DNA here is from genome assembly GCF_040537815.1 of Mesorhizobium shangrilense. NCBI lineage: Bacteria > Pseudomonadati > Pseudomonadota > Alphaproteobacteria > Hyphomicrobiales > Phyllobacteriaceae > Mesorhizobium > Mesorhizobium shangrilense. Next base: position 3,135,605 of record NZ_JBEWSZ010000001.1, on the reverse strand, counting down.
ACGCGCTGCTCATGCAGCAGCCGGAGCAGAACGAGAAGGCCGCCGCGCAGCCCAAGGTCAAGGAACCGCAGTCGCCGAGCTCGTTGATGATCAAGTCGCCGATACGATCCGGCCAGTCGATCATTCATCCGCATGGCGATGTGATCGTTCTCGGCTCTGTCGCGTCCGGTTCCGAGATCATCGCCGGGGGATCCATCCACGTCTACGGCACGCTGCGTGGGCGCGCTTCCGCCGGCGCCCAGGGAAATGCCGGGGCTCGTATCTTCTGCCGCAAGAACGAAGCCGAACTACTGTCTGTCGACGGCTGGTATTGCACGGCCGAGGAGATGGAACCGTCTTCGCGGGGACGGACGATACAGGCCTTTCTCGAAAACGACGTGCTGCGCATCGCATCGTTCGCCTAACAATCGCTCAAGCAACAACAATGGAGGCATTAAACATGGGCAAAGTAGTCGTGGTCACTTCCGGCAAAGGAGGCGTCGGCAAGACCACCTCGACGGCCGCCCTTGGAGCGGCGGTCGCGAAGACCGGCAAGAAGGTGGCCCTGGTCGATTTCGATGTCGGGCTGCGCAATCTCGATCTGATCATGGGCGCCGAGCGGCGGGTCGTGTTCGATATCGTCAATGTCATCCAGGGAACGGCCAAGCTTTCGCAGGCGCTGATCCGCGACAAGCGGGTCGAATCACTGTTCCTGCTGCCGGCGTCGCAGACGCGCGACAAGGATGCGCTGACCGAGGAGGGCGTCGGCGAAGTGATCGACAAACTCCGCTCGGTATTCGACTACGTCTTCTGCGACAGTCCGGCCGGCATCGAGCGAGGCGCGCAACTGGCTATGCGCTTCGCAGACGAGGCGGTGATCGTGACCAACCCGGAAGTCAGTTCCGTCCGCGATTCCGATCGCATCATCGGGCTGCTCGACGCCAGGACCATGAAGGCGGAGCAGGGCGAGTCGATCGTGAAGCATGTCTTGGTCACCCGTTACGACGCGGCGCGCGCTTCTCGCGGCGAAATGCTCAGCATCGATGACGTCCTGGAAATCCTGTCCACGCCGCTGTTGGGGATCATTCCGGAGAGCCAGGACATCTTGCGCGCATCCAACATGGGCGCGCCGGTTACGCTTAGCGAGACCATGAATTCCGCTGCCCGCGCCTACATCGACGCGGCAAGGCGGCTTGAAGGCGAGGATTTCCCGGTTGTGGTGCCTTTCGAGCGGAAGGGCTTCCTCGATCGGCTGTTGGGAAGGAGGGCGGCATGATGCTTCTGGACCTCTTCAAGCGCCGCCGCAGCGCGCCTGTGGCGCGCGAGCGCTTGCAAGTCCTGCTGGCCTACGAACGCCGCAACCGCAACCAGCCCGATCTCGTCTCCGTGTTGCGCGAGGAGATCATGGCCGTCATTGCCAGGCACGTTCAGATCGACCAGGACTATCTGCAGGTGAGCATGGACCGCGGCGAGACAATGTCGACGCTGGAGATCGATATCCAGATCCCCAACAAGAGCACCGTGCTGGCCACCCAGTCCAAAGAGATGCCACTGCTGGCTTGACCAGCGGTTCTTCGTTGCCGGCAACCCCCAGGGGCCGGAATTCAAACTGGCCTGTCAGGCAGGCGGCCTTCGGAAAACCATCCGAAGGCCGCGATAGCTGCTGGATTTCCGCTGCCGTACAATCCACGTATTTGCAGTTCCATCGGTTGACCCGACCAGGACCTCAACCAGCCGGAGCCTTGCCCGCGGCTTCAGCAATCTCCACCTGATGAAATGTCGTTGCGCACGGCCTCCCCGGGCCGATGCAGGCTCTCAAACGACGCAGTCGTTTTGCCCATGACGCGGCGGAAAGAAGCAGCTGTGGAACGAGAGTCGACATTATGTGAGGATGTCACTATATAGCGGCGGCTTCGACCGCGCGCCTTCGGGATGCGCCCATGAAGCAGCTGTGAACGTGCTCTGTATTGTGACAACTATTGTGATGCAAATCGGCGTGAAAACCGGAAAAAAGCAAATAGAAACAACGGCACGATTCTGGGCTTGATCCCAGCCAGCGGTAACAATCATCTCAACGATAGACGTGTTCCTTGAAACCTCGATTTCCTTCGGCTCTGTGGAGCTTGGATAACATCGGCTTGCCGGGCGACAGCGACTCGGCTGGAATGGGACCTGCATCCTTTTGCGGGTGTTCACGTTTATGATTACCAACCGGCATTGCCGCCAGGGAACAGCAGTATGAGTGAACACGCGATCGAATTCTTGCGGGGATGGATCGGCGAAAAGGTCCATTGCCAGCCCTCGGCGATCAAGATCGAAAAGCAGGCTGAGACCCTGGCCAGGGAATGCGCCGCCAAGGCGGCCGAAGCCGGCATACCCCTGGAGGATATCCAGGAAGAGGTCGGCGACATCCAGGAGCTTATCGCTTCGCGTCTCGAAGAAGCTGCCGAAGCTGACCAGAGCCATCAGCCTGCGGGCAAAGCCGCTGAATGACCGGACGGGATAACCTACCTTGAGTGCGCGGGCCTATTCGGCTCGCGTCTTCGTTTCAGCCAAATCTATTTCTCAGCCACGACTTCGGCAGGGCCGGCACGAAATTGCCGTCACGGCCGGTCATGTCATCATTGGCCACCAGCGCGTTGAGGGTGGCTTCCTCGACGCCTTGAATCACGGCGTCGAAGAACGGGTCGATGTCGGTGTCGGGGATGAAGTCGGCGTTGGCGATATGGCCGGACGGCGCCAATGCCGCGCCGGGATTGGCGGTCGAGAAGGCAAGAAAGATATCGCCCGAACTGTGGTAGCCGAAGCCGCCTGTCATGGCGACGCCGATGGGCACGCGGCGGGCCAGCCGCTTCATCTGGTGCGGCAGGAATGGCGCATCGGTGGCAATGATTGCGATGATCGAGCCTTTTTCGGCGCGTGGCGTGCCTTCGCGGATCGCCGGCTCCGTCAGGTCGAGCCCGACGCGCTCGCCGCGAATGGTGAAGTTGCGCCGCTTGCCGAAATTCGACTGCACGAACGCGCCGACCGTATAGCTGTTGTCCTGCCATTTGACGACACGCGATGCGGTGCCTGAACCCGCCTTGAAGCCGAAAGTGATCATGCCGGTGCCGCCGCCGACGCTGCCTTCCTCGATCGCTGCGTCGGTCGCGCCATCGAGCGCGGAGGCAACGTCGTCGAACGTCAGATGGTGGCCGTTGATATCGTTCAAAAACCCGTCATAGGTTTCCGCCGCCACCGGCAGGCCCCAGGCGCTGTCGAGAGCCGCCGGCAGCACTTGGTGCATCCAGCGCAGCGTTCCGTCGCGCGAAACGCCGCAGGAATGCGTGTTGGTGATGGTGATCGGGAAATTGAAGGCGCCGGTTTCCTCGACGATATGCGACCCCGTCAATTCACCGTTGCCGTTCTGGCTGAAAATGCCGGCGAAAACCGGCGTGGCAAGTTTGTCGCGTGGACGGGGCAGGATGGCGGTCACGCCGGTGCGCACCGGTCCCTTGCCGACGACGAGCGGGCCGTCCCCCTCGATCAGCGTCGAATAGCCAACCGAGACACCCGGCACGTCGGTGATGGCGTTGAACGGTCCGGGCGTCCCGTCGAAGGTAATGCTGAAGCTTCGGGCGCGCGGCTTGCCTGACGGCGTTTTCAGGTGATGCGGATTATCGGTCATGATCGCACTCAGAACAGGGAGCCTTGGTTGCCGGGTTCCTTGACCTTGGCCGCCGGCTTCACAGCGGGTTTTGGCCGCACGGGGCCACTTGTGGCGACCGCATCGGCGATGCCATCGGCGAACTCCAGCGAAAGCGCCATCCCGGACGCCACATCGGCGGCATGCTTGATCACGGCGCCATCGGCGTCCTTCACCAATGCGAAGCCCCGCGCCAGCACGGCCTTGTGCGAAAGCGTGGTCAGCAGGCGTTCGGCCTGCGTCAGTTGTCCACGCAGGCGCTCGAGCCGCACCGAAATCCCCCGGTCCTGCCGCCGAGCCAGCGCCGCCAGCGCATCACCCTGCAGCTTCTGGCGTCGTTCGATCGGTGCCGGCGACAGCCGGGGCGCGCTACGCGAAAATCGCGCGCGCCGTTCACGCACTATGGCGAAGAACGCCGCTTGCGCACGGGCGAGGTCACGGCCTGTCAGCGTGCGGGCTTCATTGATGCGGCGTGACAGGGTGGCCGGCGTCAACCGCTGCGCCGCGAGCCGCGCCCGCTTGCGGTCGACGCTGACGGACAGCGCCCGGCCGAGCCGGCTTGTCGCTTCGTCGAGGCGTCGGCGCGGCAGCGCCAGCAGTTGATCGGGCGACGGCAGGGCACGGGCCGCCGCCCGCACCGCCTGCCGCTTGCGTTCGAAATTGCGCGACACCGCCGCCTTGAGCCGCGCGCCAAGGCTGGCAAGCGTCGCTTCGAGATCCGCCCGCACAGGCACGGCGATTTCGGCGGCGCCCGTCGGTGTCGGCGCCCGCACATCCGCGACAAGGTCGATCAGCGTCCAGTCCGTTTCGTGGCCAACCGCTGAAATAACCGGAATGTGGGAGGCAGCGACAGCGCGGGCCAGAGCCTCGTCGTTGAAACCCCAGAGGTCCTCGAGGCTGCCGCCGCCGCGCGCCACGATCAACAGGTCCGGGCGCGCGATCGGGCCGTCCCATGCCAGCGCGTTGAAGCCATTGACGGCGGCGGTCACTTCCGCGCCCGCCGTTTCGCCCTGCACGCGCACCGGCCAGACCAGCACATGCAGCGGAAACCGGTCCTTGATCCGGTGGATGATGTCGCGGATCACCGCGCCCGTCGGCGAGGTGACCACGCCGATGACGCGCGGCATGAAAGGCAGCAACCGCTTGCGGCCGGTATCGAACAGGCCCTCGGCCTGCAGCTTGCGCTTGCGCTCTTCCAGCAGCGCCATGAGCGCGCCGGCGCCGGCAGGTTCAAGATTGTCGATGACGATCTGGTAGTTGGATTTGCCGGGATAGGTGGTGAGTTTGCCGGTGGCGATCACCTCCATCCCCTCTTCGGGGCGGAATTTTAGCCGGCTCATCGTGCCCTTCCACACCACGGCGTCGAGCCGCGCGCGATCATCCTTCAGCGCGAAATAGGCATGGCCGGAGGAATGCGGCCCGCGATAGCCCGAAATCTCGCCGCGCACCCGCACATTGCCGAAGACGTCCTCGACCGTGCGCTTCAGGGCGCCGGAAATCTCGCTCACCGTGTATTCGGCGGCGTTCGTGCGTGATTCGGATGCTGCGTCGCTCATAGCTGATTGGCGCGTCCTTGGCCGTCCGCGTCAAGACGCCTGTGTCCTCGTCCCGCTCTTCCTACCAGCCGGGCAGGATCTGGTTGGGCTTGGTCCGCTTCATCTTGCTGAAGGCCAGCGCCGCGAAGTCGAATGTCCCTGTCTCCTCGCCGGTCGGCACCGAAATGTTGTCGAGGCTTTCCGAGATATGGCGCGCCAGCGCGTCGACGATCTCCGGCCGCGACGTCTGGCCGCGCATGATGCCGATACGGCAATCGGGCAGGGCACCAAAACCGTCGGCCTCGCCCAGCACGCGCATGCCGGGTCGCAGCGCGCATTCCGGTAGCACAGAGATCGCCAGGCCTGACAGCACGGCGGCAGTGATGACGGTCGCGGAAAAACTGGTGAACAGGATGCGATAGTCGCGGTTCTGCCGGTCGAGCACATCGACGGCGGCGCGCCGCCAGATGCAATTCGGTCGGCCGAAGGCCATCGGCAGCGTCTCCTGCTCATGCGTTGCGTGGTTGGCGGACGTGACCCACAGCAGCGGCTCGCGCCGCACCACTTCCGACTGGCCGCGCGTGTCGTTGTGCGTCACCAGCGCCAGATCGAGATTGCCGCGCTTGATATGCTCGACCAGCCCCGGCGTCGGCTCGCAGATGACGGTCAGCTCGACGCGCGGGTTGGAGCGTGTAAAGCGCGCCATGATCTCGGGCAGGAAGCGATCGGCGTAGTCGTCGGGCGTGCCGATGCGGATCGTGCCCTCAAGCCGCCGGTCGTCGAAGGCGGCCAGCGTTTCTCGGTTGAGATAGAGCAGCCGTCTTGCGTAGGAGAGCAGCTTGTCGCCTTCCTCGGTCAGCTTGTTGGTGCGACCGTCCTTCTCGAACAGCGGCTTGCCGATCCGCTCTTCCAGCCGCCGCATCTGCATGGACACCGCCGACTGGGTCCGGTGTACCTCTTCGGCTGCCCGCGTGAAGCTGCCGGTATCGGCAATCGAGATGAAGGTCTGCAACTGATCGAGATCGAGCGGCGCTTTCATCGGCATGATCCATCATTGTTGTTGATGCTAAAGATTAGAAACATTCGTTGGATTAATCAATCAGACGATGGCAAATTCGCATCATCCACATGAAGGCATGTGAATCGAGACCGGAACGGCCGCTGTCGCCAGCGCCGATCGTTGGGTTTCGCACGTTCGAGTCTGAAAGGAGACCGACATGACCACGCTCGATTTCGCCACCGAGACCTCGCGCATCACCTCGCGTCCGGCCGTTGCGATGCGCGTGGCCAATACCGTCTTCAATTTCTACCGCGCCTGGAAAAACCGTCGTGCCTTCTATCGCCTCGGCGAGATGTCGGACTCCGAACTCGCCGATATCGGCCTGACGCGCGCCGACCTCCATGTCGCCATCGACGTGCCGTTCGGCAGCGATCCGACGGTGAGGCTCCGCTCTATCGCGGTCGAGCGTGCCGAGACCATCGAGGATCTCGCCCGCAAGGTCGCCTGATTACGTTGTTGTCGATTGTTTCGGTTGCCGTGAACCTTTCTGAAGTTCGACGCGACCAACAACCATCGCAGGCTCCCCACTCCCTGCCGGTATCCCCACCGGCCCGCCTGCGCGCTGCCCGGTCCTCCCAGGACCGGGCTTTTCTTTTTTGGAGGGGCGGTCTTACCGCCGGTCCATTCCGCGCTTGAACTGATCGAAGATCGATTCCATGCCCTTCTGGTAGTCGTCGCGCTGCTGGGCGCCGGTCTCGAACATCTTGCCGAACAGATCGTCGAACGGGTTTCGCGGCCTGCCGCTTGGGTTGGTCTGCGGTTGGGGCGCCGGCTGCGGAGGCGCTTGTGGCTGCGGCGGCGCCGGCTGCGCGCCAGGAATGCCGAAGCCGCCGCCTGGCTTCAGCATATCCGCGAAAATCTTCCCGAGCGGATTGTCGCCATAAGGGCTCTGCGTTGGCTGGGGTCGCGCTTGCTGCTGAGCGCCGCCTCCAAACATATCCTGCAGCACCTTGCCGAGCGGATTGTCACCATAGGGATTCTGCGTCTGCTGCGGCTGGCTTGGCGGCTGCTGTGCGCCACCGCCGAACATGTCCTGCAGCACCTTGCCAAGCGGATTTTCCATTGGGTTCTGCGGTGGCGGCGCCTGGCGCTGTTGCGGAGCCTGCATGCCTCCACCTTGCCGCATCATCTGCTCGATGATCTCGCCGAGTGGATTGCTGGCTGCTCCGAATCCTCCGGCGCCCTGCATTTGATTGGTGGTCTGCTTGAACAGTCCGCCCATCAACATCGTGGCGATTGCCGGCAGCATTTGCTGCAACACCTGCTGGCTGACACCGCTGGCCTGCGCGGCTTGGGCAGCAACTGCGCGCGACAGATCCTTCGAGCCGAACAGATGTCCCAGAATGCCGTTGCCCTCGTCGACGCCTTGCTGCGAGAAGGCTCTGGTCGCGTCCTCGAAATATTGGGCATGCTGGCCGCTGGCCATCGCCGTCATGAAGGCGCCGAGCCCGTAAGGATCCGCCGTGTTGCGCTGCAGCCCTTGCGAAAAGGCCGGCAGCAAGGCGGCGACAGCCGATTGCGCCTGCTGTTGCGAAAGCCCGAACTGCCGGGCAAGCGCGTCCATTCCGTTGCCGTTCTGGGCCTGCGCCAGCATGTCGAACAAGGAAGGCATTGATTTCTCCTCGAAAGTTCCGTGCCTTCCGAAGCCTAACCCGTTTCCCGGTTTGGTTGAAGGGCCGACACGGGTGCGAGAGCATCTCCCCGCACGCAAACGTCAAACGTTCGGATGAGGCTTTCCACATTGCGGTAAACGCTGTGCTTCCCGCGTACATGCGCCTTGCTCTGGCTTGCGAAACGATGAGAGAACGAAAAGAAGGAAACCCGGTACCGATCGGAGCCGAATTTGAGCCAGGATTATTTTGCGGAAAAGAAATTTTCGCATGATTGGACATCTTCGCATATCCCGAAATGGGAGCACCTGTTTGAAAGAATGAAGAACAGGAAAATTGAAATACTTGAGATCGGCTCCTTCGAAGGACTGTCGGCGATATTCTTTTTGTCGTTTTTCGAGCGATCAAAAATTACATGTGTCGACACATTCGCGGGGAACCAGGAGCATCTTACAAGCGGTTCTCAATATGAGGCGGATATGAACTTCGTCGAATCAAGATTCGACGACAATCTCGCACCCTTCGGAAGCAGGCTGGAGAAGCTCAAGGGACTGTCGATTGAAATCCTGCCGAGACTTCGCCGGGAGAGCCGGACATTTGGGCTGGTCTATGTTGACGGCGATCACCGTGCCGCGAACAGTTTTGCCGATGCGTCTTTGGCCTGGCGGGTTCTGGAACCGGGCGGCACCATGATTCTGGACGACTATCTCTGGATGCCAGACGAGCCTGTCGAGGATCGACCGAAGGCCGGCATAGATGCGTTCCTTGGATCGATAGAAGGCCAATTCCAGGACGTGCATCGTGGCTATCAGGTCGTCATCAGGAAGGCGAGGTCGCGCTCGTCTCGGCCCCGGAATGTGATCTCGTGTGTCCGTGCGCTTTTCGCGACATTCGCAATCGGCAAACGTCAGCTCGATGCCTGATCTTAGTAAGCGTATTCCATGAATACCGGCTCGATCGAGCCGCCCCAGCGGGTGTGGTAGGCCGACAGCATCTCCTCGGCGCTGGTGGTGCCGCGCGCGACGACTTCGTCCAGCGTGTTGAGGAAAGAGGTTTCGTCATAGCCGTCGCGGTTTTTCCTGCCGCGATTCTTCAGCCCCGTGCGCGAGATGGCAAGCACGTCGCGGGCGATGTCCCGCAGCGTGGTGTTGCGGAAGGGCGCGGAAATGCCCTGTTCGGGCACGGCATTGCGCATCGCCAGCACTTCTTCATAGGTCCAGCTCGCGGTCAGCGCCTCGGCGGCATCGAGCGCGGCCTCGTCATAGAGCAGCCCGACCCAGAAGGCCGGCAGCGCGCAGATGCGACGCCACGGCCCGCCGTCGGCGCCGCGCATTTCGAGGAAACGCTTCAGCCGCACGTCCGGGAACAGCGTCGAAAGATGGTTCGCCCAATCACCCATCGTTGGCAGCCCGTCCGGCACCTCGTTGCGCGCGGCCCCCGCCATGAACTGGCGGAAGGTGATGTGCGTCATGTCGTGATAACTGCCGTCGCGGATGACGAAATACATTGGCACGTCGAGCGCCCATTCGACGTAGTCGGCAAAACCGAAATCGGGCGAGAAGCAGAATTCGAGCAGGCCCGAACGCCGGTTGTCGGTGTCGCGCCAGATATCGCCACGCCAGCTCTGCAGACCATTCGGCCGGCTCTCGGTGAAGGGCGAGTTGGCAAACAGCGCCGTCGACAGCGGCTGCAGCTTCAGCGACACCTGCATCTTGCGGCGCATATCGGCTTCGCTCTCGAAATCGAGGTTCACCTGGATCGTGCAGGTGCGGTACATCATGTCGAGTCCCTTGGTGCCGACCTTGGGCATGTAGCGCGTCATGATCTCGTAGCGCGACTTCGGCATTTTCGGCGTCTCGGCCAGCGACCATTTAGGGCTGCCGCCGAGGCCAAGAAAGCGGATGCCCATGGGCTCGGCGATCTCGCGCACCTGCGCCAGATGGGCATTGCCCTCGCGACAGGTCTGGTGGATCGTTTCCAGCGGTGCGCCCGAGAGTTCGAACTGGCCGCCGGGCTCGAGCGAGATCGCGCCCTGGCCGGTCGGCTCGACCAGGCCGATGATGCGGCCGGCGTCCATGATCGGGTCCCAGCCAAGCTTCTGCTGCATGCCTTCGAGGATGGCGCGGATGCCGCGGTCGCCGCCATAGGGCACCGGCGCATTGCCGTCGACATAGAACGGGAACTTCTCGTGCTCGGTGCCGATGCGCCATTTGTCGCGCGGCTTGTTGCCTTCGGCCAGGTGCTCGACCAGTTCGTCGATGCCTTCGATCGGCGTGAAATCGGTTGTGTCGCGCGCCATGAGAAGCCCTCTCAGCGCATGATTCCGAAAATCGACCTCGATTTTCGGCAGGGATCATGCGCCAACCCAAATGCTACAGTGTCCTTTGCCAGTCCGAAAGGACACGGCGGCGCTGCAGGCGGCCGGACGACCGCCGGCGCTAGATGGACGAAATGTCAGTAGCCGATCAAGCGAAAAATCCTGAGCCACACGTCAACAGGAATTGATTGATGGGGTGGATCTTCCTTCTCCCCCTGTGGGAGAAGGTGGCCGAGCGAAGCTCGGTCGGATGAGGGGTGTTCCAGCTTGGTGCAGTTGGTGTTCCGTCCAGCACCCCTCAACTGTCTTGGCGCTGTGCGCCAATCCACCTTCTCCCACAAGGGGAGAAGGCAAAACCCCTACCAGTCCCCGATCGTCGCTTGCATCACCGCCAGGGCGGCGACCGCTGCCGTATCGGCGCGCAGGATACGCGATCCCAGCGGGATGGCCGTCACGAAAGGAAGCGCGCGCAGCATCTTGCGCTCCTCGTCGGAAAAGCCGCCCTCCGGCCCGACCAGAAGCCCGAGTTTTCTTTCCCGCACGGCTTGCAGCGCTGGCAGCGGATTGTTGGTCGACGCATCCTCGTCGCAGAAGATCAGCCGGCGCCCCTTGTCCCAGCTCGCCAGCAGGCGTTCGAATTTTTCCGCCTCGCGCACCTCCGGCACCGCCAGGATACCGCACTGTTCGGCGGCTTCGATGACATTGGCGCGCAGGCGATCGATGGAAGGTTTTGCCACTTGCGTATGCTGGGTGATCGCCGGCTGAAGCACGCCGGCGCCCATTTCGACGGCCTTCTGCACCAGATAGTCGAGTCGTCCCTGCTTCAAAGGCGCGAAGCAATAGACCAGATCGGGCAGCGGCGGCTGCGGTCGTTGCAGTTCCAGCACTTTCAGCCTGACCGCTTTCTTGGATTTCGCTGCAATGGTCGCCGACCACTCGCCATGGCGGCCATTGAACAGCAAGATTTCGGCACCTTCGCCAAGTCGCAGCACATGCTGGAGATAGTGGCTTTGCTGCTGACCGGCATCGAACGCGATGTCTGGTCCGAGATCATCCGGGACGAACAGCCGTTGCATCTTGTAATTCGCGCGCATCGCCGAGGAATGGGCGAGCCGGTCGCTGTCGTCAAGATATGCATCGCTTCAAAGACGACACCGCGCTGTCGGAATAGCGATGCCGGTTTGTTGCCCTGTCGCGCACTCTTGAGCGCAGGATAACGCGGCTCGGAGGCTTTGGAGTGGACAGGATTACACGAGGCGGCTGTCTGTGCGGCGCCGTCAGCTACGAATTGCATGGTGAATTGCGCCCGATCGTTGCCTGCCACTGCAACCAGTGCAGGAAGGCCAGCGGCCATTACGTCGCCGCCACGCAGGTCGAGCAGAAGCGTGCGACCATCACGGGCGACACGCTGCGCTGGTTCAAGTCGTCGGAACAGGCCGAGCGCGGTTTCTGTTCGGTATGTGGCGGCAACCTGTTCTGGCGTCGGTTCGACAGCCCGTTCATTTCCGTTTGGGCCGGGACCATCGACGGCAAGACCGGCCTGAAGATGGAAAGTCAGTTGTACCCGGAATCCGCCGGCGATTATTACGATCTGCCGGCGGTGCGCGTGATCCCGCAATCGGAACTGGATTAACCCGGTCAGGCCGCCCAGACTGGACAATATCCGGCGCGAAGCACGGCCACGCTTGTCGGCGGTGTGATCAGCAGGGGATCGGCCAGATGCGGATCGCCGAACCTGACTGGCGGCTGGTAGCCGCCAAAACTCCAGGGCAGCGCGCAACCGTCACGAAGCGCGTAAGGCTTGTGACCCGACAAGATCATCGTTCCATCCGGCAGATCCGCAAGTGTCTCCGTACTGAGCCCGATCGCGCTCCCGCCCGATGCCAGCCGCTCCTTGTGCAGCCGCTTGTCGACCTGCGGCGCGCGCGGCTCGGCAATGCGAAAGGCCGCGCCGAAGCGCTGGACAAAATCCTTCGCCCGTTCGCGCTGGCAGAAGAAGCAGGGGCGATGCCCGGCAGCAAGTGCGGTCACCTCATCCAGAAAGAAAAGCTCCGTCCAGCCGGCTTTTCCACCTAGCCGGTTTCGGCCCATCGGCTCGCGCCGCACATTGCGGAATTCGCACACGCAGATGATCCAGGCCTGAAGCGCCCAGCGTTTCCTTAGGAGTGTCTTGGTCTCCGGGTCGTGGATGATGCCGCGATTGCCGGTGAACAGCCCGCGCTCAGGTACAGCGTGAATGGCGCCGAACGGGTCTACCCGGTTTTGCAGTGGCATAGTTTTCTCTCCGAATGCGCATCTTGGCCGTGATGCTGGCGGCATGATATCGCTCGCACCATCTTTTTCATGTCAGCAGGGTTTTGCGATGCGGGTGCTGGTGGTCCAGAACTACGACAATACCGGCCTTGGTCAGGTCGGCGCCGCTCTTGCGGAAGCAGGCGCGGATCTTGACGTGCGTCTTCCTTACAAAGGTGACCCGCTGCCGGACGATGCGGCCGAACACGACGCCATGGTCGTGCTGGGCGGCGGCCAGAATGCGCTGGCGGATGATGACTATCCCTATTTTCCCGCCCTGCTCGAATTGACCCGCGATTTCGCCGACAAGGACCGCGCCGTGCTCGGCATCTGCCTTGGCAGCCAGCTGGTCGCCCGCGCCTTTGGTGGCGAGAACAAGATCGGCGGCGCCAATGAATTCGGCTGGCGCGGCGTGTCGCTGACGCCCAACGCCAGGACCGATGCCGTGCTCGGCGCGCTTCCCGAAAAATTCCCGATCTTCCAGTGGCATGACGATACGTTCGTGCTGCCCGAAAACGCCGTGCGGCTGGCCGGCAACGATGTTGCCGAGAACCAGGCGTTCCGCGTCGGCCGCGCCGTCTACGGCTTCCAGTTCCATTTCGAGGCCGACCGGCCGATGGTTAAGGACTGGAGCACGTCGTTCGCGCCCGTCATTGCCGCGCGCCATCCCGACTGGGCCGGCAATCTCGACGGCGAGATGGCCCGCAACGGACCGGACGCCGACGCCGCCGGCCTGGCGATCGCCCGCGCCTGGGTGGCAACGATCTGAGCGCACTGCCGCATCATGCGGCGTGACATAATTGGCACGCGGCGGTGAAACCGCCGGGGAAAACATCGTTCATCCTTGGAGTGTGTCCGCTTGCTGCCCTAGAAGGCACGCGCTCTGCATCGGCCGTGCAACCGCGATGAACCTTTTGTGTGACCCGCGCGACACACCGTCGATACAGAACACACATAGAAGCGCAAAATCGTCGAAACTTTGAGGCGTATTTTTCGTTTCAACGCATTGGTAACCGCCTCATGCACAGATGCAGGAAGCTCAACAAGAGATGACCTCCGTGAAAGCAGCGCTTCTGTCCTTCGCCATGTTGTCCGCGATCGTGATCTGCGGCCTTGGCATCTATGCCGCCGACGCAGCCAACAACCACAACGCCGTCGACGGCTACGGCGTCACCGCCTCGCTTCGCTAGCAAGCGCTCTCGAAAGCCGGCATCGGTTTTCGAAAAGATCAAGCGCCAGCAGCGCTCTAACCCCGTTTACCGGCCATCGACAGGATACGTTTATCCGCGCCGTCCACGACGAGTGCGGTAAGGTTTCCTGACTGCCAGGCGAGGGTGTCGACATTGACGCGGTTGGCCATCACCTCGGCTTCCGGCACGGGTGTGTGGCCGTGCACCACGATCTTCGGATAGAGGCCGGAATGATCGTGGAAGACGTCACGAATCCACATCAGATCCAGCTGGCTCTGGTTTTCCAGCGCAATGCCCGGCCTGATGCCGGCATGGCAGAAGAAGAAGTCCCCGAACGTCATCGAGAATGGCAGCGACCGCAGGAAGTCGACATGAGCCTGCGGCACCGCCTCGACCAGCGCCGCATGCCCTTTTCGCAACAGCGTCTCGGCCTTGCCGAACCAGGCATTGGCGCCTTCGTTGAGCGGCACGCCATAGGATTGCGCCGTCTGCACGCCGCCATAGCGGATGAAAAGCCCCTCGGGATCAGGGGCTCTCAGGAAATCGAGAAAGCCGATGTCGTGATTGCCGGTGAGCATCAGGTGACGGGGATCGCGCTGCCGCGCTTCGACAAGGAAATCGATGACGCCTTTGGAATCGGGGCCACGGTCGACATAGTCTCCGAGATGGATGACGCGCCAGTCAGTCGGCGAGTCCCGTTCGATCTCCTCCTCGATCCGGTGATGCATGGCGGCCAACAGGTCGAGCCTGCCGTGCACGTCGCCGATGGCGTAGAGGCGCACGCCGTCCGGTCCGTGCGCGTCGAGGAAGTGGATGCCGGGGGTCGTCAATGCCTGCGTCGTCTCCGTGGTCGGACAGTCACCAGACTTTAGCGCCGGAGCTGGTCCTTGCCCATGTCGGTGACCAGCCGCTTTCCGCACAAAGCCAGCGTTATGTCCATCTCCTTTCGGATGATTTCCAACGCCTTGGTAACACCTTCCTTGCCGAGCGCGCCCAGGCCATAGAGAAAGGGCCGCCCGATATAGGTGCCTTTGGCGCCCAGGCACAGCGCCTTCAGCACGTCCTGGCCGGAGCGGATACCGCCATCCATATGCACCTCGATCGTGTCGCCGACCGCGTCGGCGATCTCCTCCAGCGCCATGATCGAAGACGATGCGCCATCAAGCTGGCGCCCGCCATGGTTGGAGACGATGATCGCGTCGGCGCCGGTTTTGGCCGCCATCAGCGCGTCCTCCTTGTCGAGAATGCCCTTCAGGATCAGCTTGCCGCCCCAGCGCTCCTTGATCCAGGCGACATCCTTCCACGACAGATGCGGATCGAACTGCTCCGTTGTCCATGACGACAGCGAGGCGACATCGCCGACGCCCTTGGCATGGCCGACAATGTTGCGGAAGGTGCGGCGCTGCGTGCCGGCCATGCCCATCCACCAGCGCGGACGCATCGCGATATCGGCGATGTTGGCCAGCGTCATCCTGGGCGGCGCCGACAGTCCGTTGCGCACATCCTTGTGGCGCTGGCCGAGAATCTGCAGGTCGAGCGTCAGCACCAGCGCCGAGCATTTCGCAGCCTTCGCCCGGTCGATCAGGTCGAGCACGAAATCCTTGTCGCGCAGCACATAGAGCTGGAACCAGAATGGCTTCTTGGTCACCGAGGCGACATCCTCGATCGAACAGATACTCATCGTCGACAGGGTGAACGGGACGCCAAACTCTTCCGCCGCCTGTGCCGCCAGCATCTCGCCATCGGCGTGCTGCATGCCGGTCAGGCCGGTTGGCGCCAGCGCCACTGGCATTGCCACCTTCTCGCCGATCATCGTCGATTCCAGCGAGCGGTTGCTCATGTCGACCAGCACGCGCTGGCGGAACTTGATCTTCTGGAAGTCTTCCTCGTTCGCCCGGTAAGTGCTCTCGGTCCATGCGCCCGAGTCGGCATAGTCGAAGAACATCTTGGGCACCCGCCGGCGCGCGAGGTCCTTGAGGTCGGCGATGGTCAGGATTTGGCTCATGGGCTTCCCGTTTCGAGATTAGGAGCGTTTGCGTGCGGGTTCGGTGTCTGTGGCGTCGGCGCGCTGCCTGAGCCTGAGCCGCGACACGCGCTGCCAGTCGCCGCTGCGCTCAGCCTCGGCCATCGACCGTTCGACATAGGTGATGTGGTCCATCGCGGCCTGGCGGGCAGCGGCGGGGTCGCCGGCCTTCACCGCCGCATGGATCGCCCGGTGCTGCGCAAGCAGCGCCTCGCGAGCGCCGGGCACGCTGAACACCAGCAACCGGTTCTGGAACACGCCCTCCGAAAGCAGCCGGTAGCAGGAGCGCAGCGTGTGCAGGAGGATGATATTGTGCGCGCATTCGCAGATCGCGTGATGGAATTCGACATCGATTTCGGCTTCGTCGTCGAAATCGCCGGTACGGTCCGCTTCGTCCATGCGCGCCATGATGCGGTCGAGCAGCGCCAGATCATCTGCCGTGGCACGTCGCGCCGCGTATTCGGCCGCCACGCCTTCGATCTCGCGGCGATACTCCAGATAGTCCGTCACCGCCTTGCGGTGCATCGAGATCAGATCCGTCACCGGCTTGGTGAACAGCTGGCCAATGACGTCAGCGACATGGGTGCCGCCGCCGGGTCGCGTCGTCAGCAGTCCGCGTCCTTCGAGCGCCTTGAGCGCGTCGCGCAGGATCGGCCGCGACACATCGAACTGGCGTGCCAGCTCGCGCTCGCCCGGCAGCCGGTCGCCGGTGCGCAGCACGCCTTCGAGGATGAGGTTCTCGATCTGCTGCACCACCTCGTCGGCGGTGCGCGAATGCTCGATCCTTGAAAAGATATCGCTCAAAGGGGGTGCCTGGGATTGAACCGGTATCGCGCAGGATAAAGCCTGCGTCGCCAACTGGTCAAATTATTTATCCAATTGGTCAGGCCATGTCGGGTTCATCGCCCGAAGTCATATCATCTTCGGCTAAACTTTGCTGTTTGCGTCATCCGGCTATTGGCTCTAGAGGGACGCGATTGCAAGATGGTTCAAGGAAGCCTGGGGGATCAGCCGTGTCAGACGACCCGTCCAATCTCGAATTCCAGCCACGCGCCAAGGGCAGCGTGATGGGTTTCCCGGCGCATGAAGGACGACCCGGCGCGCTTGGCGAAGTCCACGCCCGGCCGCATCCGCTGATCGAAAAACCGCGTGTTCTCATTCAACTCGCCTTCATGACCGAGGGTGGCTCGGGCGTGGACCATGCGGTGCTTTCCGAACTGTCGCGCCGGCTTGGTATCGCCGCGCCTGACCGCCATGCCCGCCACCATGCGATGAAGTGGGGCAAGGGCTCGCTGCGCTGGGAGCGGCATACCGAGTTCTCGACTTATCTGTGGGAAGGACCGCTGTCCGAAACCAGCAGGGCGCAGGAGGACTCGCCGTTCGGCAACGGGTTTTGCCCGCCGGGCACCGTCATTTCCGGCATCAGGCTCGAAATCCGCAAATGGACGCAATTAAGCGAGGAACTGATCGCGGACTTCGACCCGACCAGCCTGTGCTATTCGCTGGTTGAGCGCGGCAACGCCGCTATCGTCACTGACTTCCGCCAGGACGGCGACGGCATGACGCGCATACTGGTGCTCGATCGTGGCTTGACGCCGGCCCGTACCGGCGCGCTGTCGCAACGGCTGATCGACATCGAAACCTACCGCACGCTTGCCATGCTTGGCTTGCCGCTGGCGCTGACCTTGTCCGGCCGCGCGCGGCGCATCGAGGACAGGCTGGCCCAGACCACGCTTGAAATGAAGGCGGCGGAGACCCGCGACAGCCAGACGCTGCTGGCCGACCTGACCGAACTTGCGGCGGAGCTGGAAGCCGATGCCGCGTCCAGCCTATACCGTTTCGGCGCCAGCCGCGCCTATGACGGCATCGTCGTCGAGCGGCTGGAAGCGCTGGAGGAAGAGGCAGTCCCCGGCTACGACACCTGGGGCGGTTTTCTGCAGCGCCGCGTCGCGCCCGCCATGCGCACCTGCCGCTCGGTCGAGGAGCGCCAGGCCAATCTGTCGCGAAAACTCACCCGCGCCACCACGCTGCTGCGCACCTGGGTCGACGTCGAGGTCGAGAAGCAGAACCGTGACCTGCTGGCGTCGATGAACAATCGCGCCCGGCTGCAATTGCGCCTGCAGCAGACCGTCGAAGGCCTTTCGGTCGCGGCCGTCTCCTACTATGTCGTCGGGCTTATCGGCTATGTCGCCAAGGGCGCCTCGATCTTTGGCCATGCCTTTGCGCCGGAAGTCGTCACCGCTGCCTCAGTGCCGGTCGCCATCCTGCTGGTCTGGTGGGGCGTACGCCGCGTGCGCCTGATGCACTCAGAGCCCGGCAAGCATCCGGGCGAATAGCCGCCTCCAAAAAGGCCGGGCGGCATATCAGGCAGCGGCAGATTGCCGCTGCGGAAGCTCGTCTCGGCCTTGACGCCGGATTCTCCACCAAAGCAGGATTTGCAACGGACAGGCTTCACTGGTAAAAGATTTTGACCAGTCAAGCGAATGAGGCTGTCGATGTCCGGCCTGGCCATGCCGAAACCTGACGACGCAACGATGCGCCGGCGCGACGAGATCGTCGCCGACATGCGCATCATCGTGCCAGGCGAAGGCGTCGTCGACGCGACCAACGAAATGCGCGCCTTCGAGAGCGACGGGCTCACCGCCTATCGTCAGTTGCCGCTGGTCGTGGTGTTGCCTGAAACCGTGGCGCAGGTTTCGCGCGTGCTGAAATACTGCAACGACCGCAACATCCGCGTCGTGCCGCGCGGCTCCGGCACCTCGCTGTCGGGCGGCGCGCTGCCGCTCGAGGACGCCATACTGCTGGTCATGAGCCGCTTTAACCGCATCCTTGCGATCGATTTTCCAAATCGCACGGTCATCGCCCAGCCGGGCGTCACCAATCTCGGCATCACCACCGCCGTCGAGCAGGAGGGCTTCTACTACGCCCCCGATCCATCCTCCCAGATCGCCTGCTCGATCGGCGGCAATGTCGCGGAAAATTCCGGCGGCGTGCACTGTCTGAAATACGGCCTCACCGCCAACAATGTGCTGGGTATCGAAATGGTGCTGATGAACGGCGAGGTGGTGCGGCTCGGCGGCAATCATCTCGATGCGGAAGGCTATGACCTGCTTGGCGTGATGACCGGTTCGGAAGGCCTGCTTGGCGTCGTCACCGAGGTCACGGTTCGCATCCTGAAGAAGCCGGAGACAGCCAGCGCGCTGCTGATCGGCTTTCCGACAAGCGAGCAGGGCGGCCAGTGCGTCGCTGACATCATCGGCGCCGGCATCATTCCGGGCGGCATGGAGATGATGGATCGCCCGGCCATCCACGCCGCCGAGGATTTCGTCCACGCCGGCTATCCCTTGGATGTCGAGGCGCTGCTGATCGTCGAACTCGATGGGCCGGGTGTCGAGGTCGACCATCTCATCACGGCTGTTGAGGCGATTGCCATCCGCAATGGCTCGACCACTTGCCGCATTTCGCAGTCGGAGCAGGAACGGCTGAGCTTCTGGGCTGGCCGCAAGGCGGCTTTCCCGGCGGTCGGCCGCATCTCGCCCGACTATTACTGCATGGATGGCACCATCCCGCGCAAGGAACTGCCGCGCGTGCTGCACGGCATGCGCGAGCTCTCCGAAAAATACGGTCTGGGTGTCGCCAATGTCTTCCATGCCGGCGACGGCAATCTGCATCCGCTCATTCTCTATGATGCCAATGTGCCCGGCGAACTTGACAAGGCGGAAAGTTTCGGCGCCGACATTTTGCGGCTCTGCGTCAAGGTCGGCGGCGTGCTGACCGGCGAACACGGCGTCGGCGTGGAGAAGCGCGACCTGATGCCCGAAATGTTCAACCAGGTCGACCTCGACCAGCAGATGCGGGTCAAATGCGCCTTCGATCCCAATCACCTGCTCAACCCGGGCAAGGTTTTCCCGCAACTGCGCCGCTGTGCCGAACTCGGACGCATGCACATTTCGGGCGGCAAGCTGCCGTTTCCGGACATTCCGAGGTTTTGAGCGGATGCTGTTTCGGCAACAAACCCTTGAGGGGATTGAGTCGGGCGAGATTTCGCTCGCCTTCCGCCGCTGGAGGCGGCCGACGGTCAAGGCGGGCGGGCGGACCCGCACGGCATCAGGCGTGGTGCTGATCGGTAGCATCACGATCGCGGATACTTCCAAATTGACGGAGAAGGATGCGGTCGCGGCCGGCTTCGCGACACGCGCCGCGCTTCAGGAAATGCTGGGCCCCGACGACGGCACGCCGGTCTTCCGCATCGAGATCAATGGCATCGAACCCGACGAGCGCGTCGCCTTGCGCGACGAAGCCGTGCTTTCCGACGAGGATTGGCACGCCTTGACCATGCGCTTCGCACGCTGGGACAAAACAGCACCCGGCTATTTCCCGTCGATCCTGCGGGCAATCGGTGCCCATCCGGAAGTGCGGGCTGGCGCCTTGGCCGCCAGGGCCGGCGTCGAGACGCTGAAATTCAAGCAGGACGTCCGCAAGCTCAAGGAACTCGGCCTCACCGAGAGCCTCGATGTCGGTTACCGGCTGTCGCCAAGGGGCGAGGCCGTGCTCGAAAAACTGCGGGAGCACAGGCTTTGACCACTTTCACTCCAGCGACGTCAGAAGAAGTCCTCTCCACCGTTGCCTGGGCGGTTTCGGAAGAGACGCCGCTCGAAATCCTCGGCCATGGCTCCAAGCGCGGCATCGGCCGTCCACTGCAGACCGAGCATACGCTTGACCTGTCGAAACTGTCCGGCGTCACGCTCTACGAGCCCGCTGAACTGGTGCTGTCGGCAAAAGCCGGCACGCCGATTGCCCAGATCGAGAAGCTGTTGGCGGAAAACGACCAGCAATTCGCCTTCGAGCCAATGGACTACGGCCCCCTGCTCGGCGGCGAGCCCGGAAAAGGCACCATCGGCGGCGTGCTCGGCGCAAACCTTTCCGGTCCACGCCGCCTGAAGGCGGGCGCCGCGCGCGATCATATCTTGGGCATCAATGTGGTTTCCGGCCGCGGCGAAGCCTTCAAGTCCGGCGGTCGCGTGGTGAAGAACGTCACCGGCTACGACATGTCCAAGCTGATGGCCAACAGCTGGGGCACGCTGGCTGTATTCACGGATGTCACCTTCAAGGTGCTTCCGGCAGCGGAGACCGAAGTCACGCTGGCAATCAGGGGATTGCTTGACGATGCGGCGGCCGCCGCCATGGCATTGGCGCTCGGCTCTAGCGCGGAAGTCTCGAGCGCGGCCCATCTGCCGGAGCGGATCGCCGCGCGTGTCGCCGGTGGTACGCTTGGCAGCGAAGCCGCGACGCTGTTGCGTGTCGAAGGCTTTGGCCCTTCCGTCGCGTATCGCATCGCCGCGCTGAAAACGTTGCTCGGCAATGCCGGGCCGCTGGAAGAGATTTCAGGCGAGACTTCAGCGGTGATCTGGCGTGATGTGTGCGATTGCAGGCCGTTCGCCGACGGCAGTGAAAAGCCGGTCTGGCGCGTATCGATGACGCCGTCCCAGGGCCACCAGATGGTGTTGACGCTGCGCATGCAGGCCGCTGTCAACGCTTTTTATGACTGGCAGGGCGGGCTGGTTTGGTTGCGCATGGAGGAGGGCGATCCGGAAGCCGCTCTGCTGCGTGGCCTCTTGAGAAAACATGGCGGCGGCCACGCGACGCTGGTGCGCGCCGCACCTGCTCATCGCGCCGCCCTGCCAGTGTTCGAGCCACAGGCGCCGGCGCTGGCCGCACTCAGCCAGCGGCTGAAGCAGGAATTCGACCCGAAGAACATCCTCAATCCCGGCCGCATGGCCTAGGACATCAGCGATGCAGACCAATTTTTCGCTTGCCCAGCTTGCCGATCCGCATGTCGCGGAATCGGAGAAGATCCTGCGCAAATGCGTGCATTGCGGTTTCTGCACCGCGACCTGCCCGACCTATGTGACGCTCGGCAACGAGCTGGATTCGCCGCGCGGGCGCATCTACCTGATCAAGGACATGCTGGAGAACGGCCGGCCCGCCGACAAGGAGATCGTCACCCACATTGACCGCTGCCTGTCGTGCCTTGCCTGCATGACCACCTGTCCGTCGGGCGTCAACTACATGCATCTGGTCGACCATGCCCGCGCCCATATCCAGGAAACCTACAAGCGTCCGCTGCTCGACCGCCTGACCCGGGCCATGCTCGCCTTCGTCCTGCCATACCCCACGCGTTTCCGCGCCGCGCTCAAGCTGGCCAAGCTTGGCAAGCCGTTCATTGGCCTGTTCGAAAAGGTCCCGGCGCTGAAGCCGCTCGGCGCGATGCTCAAGCTCGCGCCGGCATCGATCCCGATGGCCTCGCCGATGGCCTCTCCCGGCATCCATGCCGGAAAGGGGACGAAGAAAGGCCGCGTCGCCATCCTCACCGGTTGCGCGCAATCGGTGCTTGATCCCGCCATCAACGACACGACGATTTCGCTGCTGACGCGGCTCGGTGTCGAGGTGGTGGTGCCGCAAGGCGAGGGCTGTTGCGGCGCGCTCGTGCATCACATGGGGCGCGAAGAGGCGGCCCTTGCCTCGGCGAGGCAGAATGTCGACGCCTGGACGCGTGCGATCGACCAGGGCGGGCTCGATGCCATAGTCATCACCGCATCCGGCTGCGGCACGACGATCAAGGACTATGGCTTCATGCTGCGGCTGGAGCCGGCCTATGCCGACAAGGCGGCGCGGGTGTCAGCGCTGGCGAAGGATATCACCGAGTATCTGGCTGGTCTCGATCTGCCCGAACCCGTGCGCAAGCCCGGCACCATCGTCGCCTATCACTCGGCCTGTTCAATGCAGCACGGCCAGAAGATCACACGCCAGCCGAAGGAGCTTCTCGCCAAGGCAGGCTTCATCGTGCGCGAGCCGCGCGAGGGACACCTGTGCTGCGGTTCGGCCGGCACCTACAACATCCTGCAGTCCGAGATCTCGGCAAAGCTGCGCGACCGCAAGGTCAGGAACATCGAGGCGACGGGGGCTTCAATAGTTGCCACCGGCAACATCGGCTGCATCACCCAGATCGCCTCGGCGGCAAAGCTGCCGGTGGTGCACACGATTAAGCTGCTCGACTGGGCCTATGGCGGTCCGAAGCCGGAAGGTGTCGCCGACAACACGCTCGTCGCGGCGGAATAGTCGGCTCTCGCGACGCTTACTCCGCCGCGAGCTTGTCCACCGTACCGTAGGTCGCCTCATAGAGCGCGCGCTGCCGGCTGAGCGCCACCATCGTGTTGCGCAGCAGGATCGACACCGTGATCGGGCCGACGCCGCCTGGCACCGGCGTGATCCAGGACGCGACGTCCTTGACGCTCTCGGTGTCGACGTCGCCGACGATGCGGCTGGAGCCATCCGGGCCGATTTCGGAATTGATGCCGATGTCGATGACCGCGGCACCTGGCTTGACCATGTCGGCCTTGATGAAGCGCGGCTTGCCGACGGCGACGAACAGCGCGTCGGCGCGGCGCGCGTGGGCCGCCACCGATCGCGTCATGTGGTGGCAGACCGTCACGGTCGCGCCTTCGCTCATCAAAAGGAAAGCGATTGGCTTGCCGACGATTTCCGAATGACCGACGACCACGACCTCCAGGCCCTTGAGGTCGAGACCGGTTTCCTTGAGCAGTTCGACCGATGCGGCCGCCGTGCAGGGCGCGAGGTCGAGCTGGTTGTAGACGATGTTGCCGATCGAGGCCGGATGCATGCCTTCGACATCCTTGAGCGGATGCACGGCCGACTGCAGCGTCCTGACCGGGATATGCGCGGGAACCGGCCGCTGGATGATGATGCCGGTGACGCGCGGATCGGCATTGAGGCCGTGGATCGCGGCCTCGAGTTCGGCGGCGGTGATGTCGGCAGGAAACCGCCGCTCTTCGAAACCAATGCCGGCGAGTTCCGCCTTGGCGCGCTGGTTGCGCACATAGACACCCACAGCCGCTGTGTCTCCAACGGTGATCGACACCAGCTTTGGCGGGAAACCTTCGGCTGTGGCGATCGCCGCGTCCTCGCGCACGGATGCGATGATACGCTGGGCGACCGGCCCACCTTTCAGGTAGCGGCTGTCATCGGACAGGGACATGGCTGAACCTTTGTACGGGAATGTTGCCGCCCCCATAGCAAAAGAACGGCGGGAAGGGCAGCGTGAAAGCGTACCGCCATGGCCCTGGCGCGACCTTCTGGCGCAGCCTTGCCCGGATCCTGGTTAATTCCGACAGAAACAGAAAAGGCAGCGCGGCTTGCCGTGCTGCCTTTTCCTGACCGGCCGCATCCCCATACGGCCCGTCCCCCGTTATTCCTTACAATGGTCCGTGGGCGTGCTGCCTACCGGACCAAGTGATTCGCTGCAGTTACTATATCACCTCGACGGTCGTTCCGACATTGACCCTCTCGTAGAGGTCCACAACATCTTCGTTGCGCATGCGGATGCAGCCCGACGACACCGCGCCGCCGATGGTCCAAGGCTGGTTGGTGCCATGGATACGGTAGAGCGTCGAGCCGAGATAGAGCGCGCGTGCGCCGAGAGGGTTCTCGATGCCGCCGGCCAGATAGGTCGGCAGATAGCGGCCCTTGGCGGCTTCGCGCGCGATCATCTCCGTCGGCGGGCGCCACTCCGGCCATTCCTTCTTCTGTGAGATCTTGTGCGTACCGGCCCATTCGAAGCCCGGCTTGCCGGTGCCGACGCCATAGCGCCGCGCCCTGCCGTCCTTCTCGACCAGATAGAGGAAATTCTGCGTGGTATCGATGACGATCGTGCCCGGCTTCTGCGAGCCTTTATAGGCGACTTCCTGCGGCAGGTAGATCGGGTTGATCTGGGGGCGCATGACCATGCGCCTGGCAGGCGCCTGCACCGCCGCCGTCTGCACGCGATCGGGTCGCTGCAGTGCCGGCTGCGCGGTGCGCAGGCGTGGCTGCTGGGCTACCTGCCGGTTTTGCCTGACAATGCCCGGTGCGCGGCCAAGCTGCAGCACCCAGGGCGCTGAAAGGTCGGGGCTCACCATGACCGGCGGCCTGTCGGCATAACGGTCGCCGGCTTTGGAGGGGGTGGCGCCAGCGGCGACAATGGTCGCGGCACTGAGCAGGGTAAGCAAGACTGTCTTCATCGGGACGCACCTTGATCGTCGAACATGCCAGGGCGGAACGGGCCCTTGTGTCGCGATCATTGGCGGCGAGCAGCAACCGAAACATGAATCGGAATGCGTAAAATGCCGAGATGTCAGTAAACCTTTTGGTGTGGTTACCGCCGGGTTCAGGAATCTGGTAAAGCCGAAGTAAAGCAGCGCCAAAGCGCCTTAACGAATGGAATTTTGCGATGAATGAAAACACTGGCCTGCTGGCCGGCCCCGACGGCATCACGCGCTGCTTCTGGCACGGCAACCTGCCCGATTATCTGCACTACCACGACCATGAATGGGGCAGGCCCGTCGCCGACGACCGCAGGCTGTTCGAAAAGATCTGCCTCGAAGGCTTTCAGTCCGGCCTGTCCTGGCTGACGATATTGCGCAAGCGGGAGAATTTCCGGGAGGCTTTCGCCGGCTTCGACTTCGACAAGGTCGCCGCCTTCACCGACAAGGATGTCGAGCGCCTGCTTGGCAATGCCGGCATCATCCGCCATCGCGGCAAGATCGTCTCGACCATCAACAACGCCAAGCGCGCCCGCGAAATGGTCGATGAATTCGGCTCGCTGGCGGCGTGGTTCTGGAAGTTCGAACCCGGCAAGGACGAGCGGCCCGAGATCGTCGATCTCGCGCACCTGCGCGCCAACCCGACCACGGCCGTCTCGGTTCGTATTTCGAAGGAGCTGAAGAAACGTGGCTGGAGCTTTGTCGGTCCAACCACGGTCTACGCCTTCATGCAGGCGATGGGATTGGTCAACGACCATATCGAGGGCTGCGTCTGCCGCGAAGAGGTCGAGAAGGATCGAAAGGCCTTCAAGCGGCCGAAATAGCGGCGGCGCTCGCGGGAGCAGGCCGGCACATCTCAGGCGCCGCTGGCGCCGGCGAGATAAAGCCCGATGACGATGGCGGCCACGATGGCGAGGGCCGGATAGATCACCAGCAAGCCGGTTACCAGCGCATCGCGCATGGTAGGGCTGATGCCTTCCTCGGCTGAAGGCTCGAACGGACCGGCTGCCTGGCTTGTTATTTTGTGAGTGTTGGTGTCGGCCGGGCGCAGATGTGCCTGCACGTGGCTGATGCCATCGCCGATGTCGAATTTCCGCGCCATCGCCATGGCCCGACCCCCTTGTTTCGGCGCGCTTTATCGGCTGCGATTGTGTCGGCAGAATGCCGGGCTTATGGCGGAATTGTTTCATTTCCGCAGTGCTTTGTTGCAGCTAGGGCAAGCCAGGCTTTGCTCGGCCTTGCCGCTCCATGCGGCATCGGTTAGGACACGCGCGTTGCGAAAATCGCATCATGTTGTGAAAATCGCACCAGTACTGACCTGCCAGCGCCACAAACACCGAGCAAGCACCCATGGCCGATAAATCGGAAAAGACGAAAGCGCGGCTGCCGCGCGGTTTTGCCGACCGCAGCGCCGAAGACATCCGGGCCGTCGAGAAGATGATGGCGGCGATCCGCTCGGTCTACGAACTTTATGGGTTCGAGCCGGCCGACCAGCCGCTGATCGAATACACCGATGCGCTGGGAAAATTCCTGCCTGACCAGGACCGGCCGAACGAAGGCGTGTTCTCGTTCCAGGACGATGACGACCAATGGCTGTCGCTGCGCTATGACCTGACAGCGCCAACGGCGCGTTTCGTGGCCGAGAATTACGAGCGCCTGCCAAAGCCTTACCGCAGCTATCGCTCCGGCTGGGTGTTCCGCAACGAGAAGCCCGGCCCCGGCCGCTTCCGCCAGTTCATGCAGTTCGACGCCGACACGATCGGCACGCCGGGCGTCGCCGCCGATGCCGAGATGGCGATGATGATGGCCGATGTCATGGAGGCGCTTGGCATCAAGCGCGGCGACTACGTCATCCGGGTCAACAATCGCAAGGTGCTGGATGGCGTGCTGGAGGCGATCGGCCTCGGCGGCGAGGACAATGCCGGCCGCCGGCTGACCGTGCTGCGCGCCATCGACAAGCTGGACAAGCTCGGGCCGGAAGGCGTGAGACTGCTGCTTGGGCCCGGGCGCTGGGACGGCGGCAAGGAAGGCGAGGGCGATTTCGCCAAGGGCGCCGGATTGAATGAGGGGCAAGCCGAGGCGGTTCTTCTCGCGACAGCCAGGGAACAGGCCCGCCAGGATTCCAATGTCAGTGCGAACGCGATCTACCAGGAAGGCGTTGGTGAACTCTCCACGATTGAAGCCTTGGTCAGGGCGGCAGGATACGGCGAAGACCGCATTGCCATGGACCGCTCTGTCGTACGCGGCCTTGAATATTACACCGGCCCCGTCTTCGAGGCCGAGCTGCTGGCCGAAATCCCCAATGAGGATGGCCAGATCGTGCGCTTCGGCTCGGTCGGTGGCGGCGGCCGTTATGATGGCCTCGTCTCGCGCTTTCGCGGCGAGCCGGTGCCGGCGACCGGCTTTTCCATCGGCGTGTCCCGGTTGATGACCGCACTGAAGAACCTCGGCAAGCTCGACAGCGCCGATGTCATCGCGCCGGTCGTCGTGCTGGTGATGGACAAGGACACCGAAAGCCTCGGCCGCTACCAGAAGATGGTGGCGGAGCTGCGTTCCGCCGGCATCCGCTCCGAAATGTATCTCGGCGGAGCCGGCATGAAGGCGCAGCTCAAATATGCCGACCGTCGCGGCTGCCCGGTCGCAATCATTCAGGGCGGCGATGAACGCGCCAAGGGCGAATTGCAGAT
Organism: Mesorhizobium shangrilense; assembly: GCF_040537815.1. Lineage (NCBI taxonomy): Bacteria > Pseudomonadati > Pseudomonadota > Alphaproteobacteria > Hyphomicrobiales > Phyllobacteriaceae > Mesorhizobium > Mesorhizobium shangrilense. The sequence goes on along the minus strand of NZ_JBEWSZ010000001.1, from coordinate 3,108,129 downwards.
CAAGGACTTGATCGAAGGCGCGCGCATGTCGGCGGAGATCACCGACAACGCCGAATGGCGCGCGGCGCGCCCGGCTCAGGTGACGGTGGCGGAAAGCGAACTGGTCGCCGAGGTGAAGAAGATCCTGGCGGCGCAGGCTGAGGAGAGGGCCTGTGGCAAGTAGGGCGCTAGCCTTCCCTTCTCCCCTTGTGGGAGAAGGTGGCCTCGCGAAGCGAGGACGGATGAGGGGTGTTCCAGGGAATGCCAACGCCTCATTTCTTCCAGCACCCCTCATCCGTCTTGGCGCTGCGCGCCAATCCACCTTCTCCCACAAGGGGAGAAGGGAAGGGCGCGGCATATGACCTCCCGCTACCCCGCCATATCAGCCGACATTACAAACCTCTTCGCCGCACGCAACACGCATGCGGTCGAGGTTGCCATCCTGCAGCCGGCCGACCCGTTCCTCGACATGGCCGGCGAGGATCTGCGCCGCCGTATCTTCCTGACCGAAAGCGAGACCGGCCAGACCCTTTGCCTGCGGCCGGAGTTCACCATTCCGGTCTGCCTCGACCACATCAGTTCGCAAGCCGGCACACCGCGCCGCTATTCCTATCTCGGCGAGGTTTTTCGCCAGCGCCGCGAAGGCGGCAATGAATTCTTCCAGGCCGGTATCGAGGATCTCGGTGACCGCGACACGGCGCAGGCCGATGCGCGCTCGGTAGCCGACGCACATGCGCTGCTGTCCTTGGCGCTGCCGGGTCAGCCATTGAAGATTACCCTTGGCGACCAGACGATTTTCGAGGCGGTGCTGGCTGCACTTGGTTTGCCGCGCGGCTGGCGCATGCGGCTTGCCCGCGCTTTCGGCTCGGCGCCGATGCTGCAGGCAGCGCTCGCCGATCTCGCCAACCCGCCGCGCAATGGACAGCTCTCCGGCCCGGTCGCGGCCCTGGTGCTCGATGGCGATCTTGACGGTCTTGCCCAGCACATCGCTGGCGGCATGGAACAGGCCGGTCTTTCGGCGTCGGCCGGACGCGCACCCGCCGACATCGCGCGGCGATTGATCGAAAAGGCCGAACTGCGCAGCGTCAGGCTCTCGAACGAAGCGTTCGCGGCACTGAAGGGGTTTCTGTCGATCGACGTGCCGCTCGACGGCGCGGCCGCCGCGCTGGAAACATTCGCGGCGGGTGCCGGCCTGTCGCTGGGCGTGGCGCTGGAGAAATTCGCGGCCCGCGCCAAAGCCGTCGAAGCGCTGGGTCTGCCGACCGGAAAGATCCAGTACGACGCCGCGTTCGGCCGTCCGCTCGACTATTACACCGGGCTCGTCTTCGAGATATCAGCGGAAAAAGGCGATCGGCCGCTGGCCGGCGGCGGCCGCTACGACCGGCTGCTGACCCTGCTTGGCGCGAAAACCGCGATCCCCGGCGTTGGCTTTTCGGTCTGGCTCGACCGCATCGAAGCCTTGCGGGAGACGGCGCAATGATCACGCTGGCGATCCCCTCCAAGGGCCGGCTCAAGGAGCAGGCGCTGGAAGTGCTGGCCAAGGCCGGGCTTGCCGTCAGCATGCCCAGCGACGAGCGCAAGTACCACGCCCGCGTCGAAGGCTTGGAGAATGTCGAGGTGGCATTCCTGTCGGCCTCCGAGATCGCCGGCGAAATCGGGCAAGGCGCGGTTGATCTCGGCATCACCGGCGAGGATCTGGTGCGCGAAAACCTCGCCGACTGGGAAGCCCGCGCCGAAATCGTTACCCGTCTCGGCTTCGGCAGCGCCGACGTCGTGGTTGCCGTGCCCGACATCTGGCTCGACGTCGACACCATGGCCGATCTCGACGATGTCGCCGCCGATTTTCGCCAGCGCCATGGCAGGCGGCTGCGCATCGCCACCAAATACTGGCGGCTGACCCAGCAATTCTTCTCGCAGAAGCACGGCATCCAAGTCTATCGCATCGTCGAAAGCCTGGGCGCCACCGAAGGTGCGCCGGCGGCGGGCCTCGCGGATATCATCGTCGACATCACCACAACTGGCTCGACGCTCCGCGCCAATCATCTCAAGGTGCTGGGTGACGGGGTTGTGCTGAAGTCGCAGGCCTGTCTCGTGGCGTCGAGGAAGGATCGCGCCGCAGCGGATGAAGCCATCTTGCGCGATATAGCCGCAAGGATGAGCGCCCTCCCTCCCCCTTGAGGGGAGGGTGCCGAGCGAAGCGAGGCGGGTGGGGTCGTCTCGCGTCGAGCACTTCCGCAAGGACCCCACCCGTCCATCCGCCTTCGGCGGCTGTCCACCCTCCCCTCAAGGGGAAGGAGATCCCCAGTACCATCGACGGGATTTCCACCATCCCGGCAGGCTGATAGACTCAAGCGCGTCTGGGAGGAGACAGCGATGCCGGTCAATCTCGACGAGCTAAAGAACGCCACCAATCTGCGCGGACGCGCTGCGCGTACCGGCAGCGTCTTTATCGCACCCGTCGACGGCAGGGCGCATGTGTCGGGCGAGCGGTCGGTGCCCTTGCTGCCGCACACCATCCCGGCGCTGTTTTCTCAGACCGCCGCCAAATACGCCACGCAAGATGCCGCTGTCTTCGTCGCGCAGGACAAGCGCTTCACCTGGAGCGAACTGTCGGACACGGTGGACGCGCTGGCCGCCGGTTTCCTCGCGCTTGGCCTGGAAAAGGGCGACCGCGTCGGCATCTGGTCGCCCAACCGCTGGGAGTGGCTGGTCACGCAGTTCGCCACCGCCCGCATCGGGCTGATCCTGGTCAACATCAATCCCGCCTACAGGCTGACCGAACTCGAATATGCGCTGAACAAGGTCAGCTGCAAGGCGCTGGTCACGGCGGCCCAGTTCAAGAGCTCCGACTATCTCGGCATGATCGAGACGCTGGCACCGGAGCTCGCCACGACCACACCGGGCAAGCTCAAGGCGAGCAAGCTGCCGAGCCTGAAGATCGTCATCCGCATGGGCGAGGAGAATTCGCCCGGCATGTTCAATTTCGGCGATGTCCTGGCCATGGCCGGACGCGATGAGCACGATAGTCTCGACAGGATATCGGAGGGGCTGAAGGCGAGCGACGCCATCAACATCCAGTTCACCTCAGGCACGACCGGCGCGCCGAAGGGCGCGACGCTGACCCACACCAACATCGTCAACAACGGCCATTTCGTCACCTCCGCCATCAAGCTCACCGTTGATGATCGGCTGTGCATCCCCGTGCCGCTCTATCATTGCTTCGGCATGTCGATGGGCACGATGGGCTGCGTCTCCAAGGGCGCGACCATGGTTTTCCCGGGCGAAGGGTTCGATCCCGGCGCCACGCTGACGGCGGTGGCCCAGGAGCGCTGCACCGGCCTCTATGGCGTTCCGACCATGTTCGTCGCCATTCTCGACCATGCGGATTTCCAATCCTTTGATCTTTCCAGCCTGCGCACCGGCATCATGGCCGGTTCGCCATGCCCGATCGAAGTGATGAAGAAGGTGGTGTCGCTGATGCACATGGCCGAGGTGACCATCGCCTACGGCATGACCGAAACCAGCCCGGTCTCGTTCCAGAGCGGCGTCGACGATCCCCTGGAAAAGCGCGTTTCCACAGTTGGCCGCATCCATCCTCACGTCGAGGTCAAGGCTGTCGATGCCGATGGCGCGACTGTTGCGGTCGGTGAGCCCGGTGAACTTTGCACGCGCGGCTATTCGGTGATGAAGGGCTATTGGGAGGACGAGGCAAAGACCCGCGAGGCGATCGACACCGATGGCTGGATGCACACGGGCGACCTCGCCACCATCGATGCCGAGGGCTATTGCAACATCGTTGGCCGGGTCAAGGACATGGTCATCCGCGGCGGCGAGAACGTCTATCCGCGCGAGGTGGAGGAGTTCCTCTATCGCCACCCGAAGGTGAAGGAGGTGCAGGTGTTCGGCATTCCCGATCCGAAATATGGCGAGGAGCTTTGCGCCTGGATCGTGCTCAAGCCGGGTCAGATCACCACCGAACAGGAGATCAAGGCCTTTTGCGCGGGCCAGATCGCCCACTACAAGATCCCCAGCTACGTCCGCTTCCGCACCGAACTGCCGATGACGGTGACCGGCAAGCCGCAAAAATTCCTCATGCGCAATGCGATGGTCGAGGAACTCGGGCTGGTGACGCAGAAGACGGCGTGAGCAGCGGCCGAGATTAACGGCGGTCTGTCCGGTTTTCCGACGGTCTTGGCGCTGAGCCCGGCTCCTGCACGAGCGGCCCCAACAGCACCTCTCCGAACAGCGGTTGATAGCTGCGGCGTACGGCGGGGTCCTCCTTGAAGGACAGCGTGTACTGGCCGATCTGGTGGAAATAGGTGATGCGCGCCCGAACCACGCTCTCATCCTCCGGATAGCCCATGGCGCGGAAAGAGCGGATCAGCAAACCAATCCGCAGATTGTCGATGTCCGTCACTTCCTGGGCGAGTTTCTTCGACGTTCGCGACCAGTCGCGGATGGCAAGATCAAGCAGCGGGCTGAACGGCGCTTCATCCACCCACACATGCACGATGTCGGTGAAGAACTGCAGGCCGTCGATATCGCTGATGTCGCGCATGGCCCAGAACGGCGCGCAGTTGCTGTTTCTCCATTCCTGCAACAGGCTGTCGCGCAGGTCGGCCAGGCTGGCGAAATGAAAATAGAAGCTGCCGCGTGTGACTTTGAACTGATGCGCCAGACGGTCGATCTTGACCTCGCCGATGCCGCGTTTTTCCAGCACCTTGCGGGCCGCGCCGATCCAGGCCTCGCGGCTCAGCGTCTGCCGCGCCGATTTCGAACGCGGAGCCTGGCTGCGCGTTCTCTTGGGGTTGGTCGGCGCGCCTTGCTCGTTCATCGATCAGAGACCTTCGTCGCCCTGCGCAATCGTGGGCGACTCGCCAATCGAGTCGCCGCCTCTCGTGCTTCGCAATTTCGGGTGCCACCGTCCATCGGGTGGCACCTATTTTCAAGGCAGTGCGCTGATCCGCTCCAGCATCAATTCGAAGAACGGAGCCGGATCGATCCGGCGCAGCACGTTGCAATTCTTGCGCCGGCCGGTGACATGCCACCAATCAACCACGGTCATGCCGATGGTCTCCGGCGAGACGATATCGACCGTCACGGCGCACTGGCGCTGTTCGTAGATCTGCGGGGCCAGCAGATAGCCAGTGACGCAGGCATCGTGGATGGGGCGGGCTTCCGTGGCGAATTTATGCGTGCCGTATTGACGGAAGAAGTCCGCGAGGTTGGCGGCCTCGATGGCCGCGCGGCTGCCGGTGGCGCGCAGGCGGTCCAGCCATTCCGGCGTCATCAGGGCGGTGTAGGTGCAGTCGATGCCGGCCATCGTCACCGGGACGCCGCTGTCGAAAACTTTGTGCGCCGCATGCGGGTCGACGAAGATGTTGAATTCCGCGGCCGGCGTGGCATTGCCGCCCTGGAAGAAGCCGCCGCCCATCAGAACGACTTCGCGCAGCCGGGGAATGATCCTCGGCTCCATGGTCATGGCCATGGCCAGATTGGTCATCGGTCCCAGCGTGCAGACGGTCAGCTCGCCTTCGTCAGCGTCCATGATCGTGCGGACCATGTAGTTTACCGCGTGTTCGCTCTGCAGCGGCGTCACCGGCTCGGGGAGATCGGCGCCGTCGAGGCCGGTCTCGCCATGGACATATTCGGCAGTGATCAGCTTGCGCACCATCGGGGCCGGGCAGCCGGCATAGACAGGCACATCCGGCCGTCCGGCCAGTTCCACGACCTTCAGCGCGTTCTTCGACGTCAGTGCGAGCGGTACGTTGCCGCCGACCGTGGTGATGCCGACCACCTCGAGTTCGGCCGGTGAACCCAATGCAAAGAGGATCGCGAACGCGTCGTCCTGACCGGGGTCGGTGTCGATGATTATCTTGCGTGGTGCCATTGTGACGCGGTTATCCCCTGCTGGTGAAAAGCCTATTGCTGAGCCGATTTGGATGTGTAGAAATACAGTACTGTATCTTATGTTCAAGACAAGGTGTTCGAGATGGACGCACGCGGCGACTTTTCAGAAATCCCGATCCTCGACGTATCGGCGCTTTACGGTGGCGATGACGCTGCGATCGCCAGCACGGCCGCGACGCTGCGCCGCTATCTCGAGACGATCGGCTTTCTCTACGTCGTGGGGCATCCGATTCCGCCCGCCGATGTCGAAGCGGTCCGCGAAGCCAGCAAGCGTTTCTTCGCTCTGCCCGAGGAGCAGAAGCTCGCGCTGAAGATCGACAAGAATTTCCGGGGCTACCTGCCTTTTGCCGGCTCGACCATCGTGACGTCCTCGGTGGCGACCGTCAGTAAGCCGAACCAGAGCGAATCGATCTTCTTCATGCACGAGGTCGAGGCCGACGATCCCCGGGCGTTGGCCGACCAGCCACTACAGGGTCCCAACCAGTGGCCGGACGAGGCGGCGCTCGACGGCTTCAGGCCCACGATCGAACGCTATGTGGATGAGATGAGCACGCTCGCCCGCAAGATGGTCGGCGCCATCGCGCTCTCGCTCGGGCTTCCGACCGACAGCCTCGACCGTTATTTCGAGCAGCCGACGACCTTCCTGCGGTTGCTGCACTATCCGACGCAGCCTCACGAAGAGGGGCTCTTCGGCTCGGCGCCGCACACTGATTACGGCTTCATCACACTGCTCGCGCAGGACAATGTCGGTGGCCTCGAGGTCAAGAACAAGGCTGGCGACTGGGTTCCCGCGCCGCCGGTCCCGGATTCCTTCGTGATGAATGTCGGTGACATTCTGGCGCGCTGGTCGAACGACCAGTTTGTCTCCACGCCGCATCGCGTCATCAACCGGTCGGGACGCGAGCGCTATTCACAGCCCTTCTTCTTCGATCCGTCGATGGATGAAACGATCGAGGCGCTGCCGGTCTGCGTGCCCTCTGGTAGCCAGCCGAAATACGAGCCGGTGCTCTACGGCGACTACCTGATGGAGCGCATCGACAAGAACTATCACTACCGCAAGAAGAAGGCCGCGGAGACTGCCAGTTCATAATGCAGGAAACCATTGTCATCAAAAAAGGGGAACGAAAATGAGATCACATTTGCACATCGCCGGCCTGGCGCTGGCCGCATTTGCCGCGACCTGGAGCGGATCGTCGAACGCCGCCGAAGTGACAAAATCGGCGGAGGTTCAGCGGACCGGCATGCTGACCATCGCCAACACGCTGGACTTTGCACCGTTCGAATATCTCGACGCCGACGGCAAGCAGACCGGCATCATCATCGAACTGGCTGGCGAAGTGGCCAAGCTGGTCGACGCCAAGCTGGACGTGGCGCGTACGCCTTTCCCGTCGATGGTGCCGGGGCTCGCGGCCGGCCGTTTCAAGATCGCCTGGGAAACGTTCTCGGCCACGCCCGAGCGGCTCAAGCAGGTCGACTTCGTCATGTTCCTGAAGGCAGGCCTCGCGGTCTCGACATCGCCTGACAAGAAGGCGAGTTTCACCGGCGACACCCCGCTTTGTGGTAAGCGGATCGGCGTTTCGGCGGGCAGCGCGTCGGACTTCCTCGTCGACAAGCTGACCAAGGATTGCACCGACAAAGGTCAGGCGGCAATCCAGAAGTCCGTGTTCAACTCCTCGACGGACATCGTCCAGGGCGTGCTGTCCGACCGTCTCGACGCCCGCATGGATGATGCGACGGCATCAAGCTATTTTGAGGTCACCAGCAAGGGCCAGCTCGTCGTGCTGCCCACCCTTTACGAAGTTGCCCCGCTCGGCCTGGCGATCGCCAAGGACGACAAAGAGACCGCCGACATGATGGTCGGTGCGCTCTCGGAATTGTTCAAGAATGGCACCTACAAGGCCATCCTCGAAAAGTACGGCATGGGCGCCTACGCGATCAAGGAGCCCTATTTCGTCGGCAGCATGGAGGCTCTCCGCGCCGACTAGTACGGAACGTCTTCATCAGGGCACATCAAGTGTGCCCAGGAAGTTTGAATCTTCGCATTGGTCCGAAAATCGATTCCGATTTTCGGACCAATGCGATACGCGGTTGTAGGCGCCCGATCCCGCATCGGGCGCCGTTTCCGGACGGAGACCAGGAGAAGCAGCGATGGGCGTGGCCCACTCAACCGAGATACGCATCGAGCCGGGCGTCGCCGAGGCGGTCTCGCGCCTGACCGTCGTGCCGCAGCGCCGCTACGGCATCTGGGTCGGCACGGCCCTGGCCCTGTTGGTGGCGTTCTTCATCATCCGGGCCTTCGCCAGCAATCCCGCTTTTGCCTGGCCGACGGTGGTCGGCTACCTGTTCCACCCGTCCGTCATGCGCGGCCTCGGCAACACCTTGCTGCTGACCGTGGTGATCATGTTGCTGGCGATTGTGGTCGGCACGGTCATCGCCATCATGCGCGTTTCGCCAAGCCCGGTGCTGCGCACATTCGCGGGTTTGTATGTCTGGTTCTTCCGTGGCGTTCCGGCCCTGATCCAGTTGATCTTCTGGTTCAACCTGTCGCTGCTCGTGCGTGAGGTCTCACTGACCATCCCTTTCGTCGGCACGCTGTTTTCCATCCGCACCAATGACTTCATGACGCCATTCTTCTCCGCCGTCGTGGCGCTCTCCCTCTGTGAGGCCGGCTACATGGCCGAGATCATCAGGGCCGGCATCAAGTCGGTGCCGTCCGGCCAGGCTGAAGCGGCGAGTGCGCTTGGCATGCCGTACCGCATGATCCTGAAGCGCATCACGCTGCCGCAGGCCATGCGCTTCGTGTTGCCGCCCACCGGCAACGAGGCCATCAACCTCCTGAAGATGACGTCGCTGGTGACCTTCATCGCAGTCGACGACCTCTTCTATTCGGCCCAGAGCATCTATGCGCGCACCTTCGAGACGATACCGCTGCTGATCGTGGTCGCCTTCTGGTATCTCGCCGTGGTCAGCATCATGTCGGCCGGGCAGCATGTCCTGGAACGCCATTTCGGCCGCAGCGACACGCGCGGCGATCCCACGGCAATGCGCTTCCTGCGCAATGTCTTCGGTTTGCGGAGCGTTGCCCGATGAGCGATGTGAAGGCTGAAAACCGCGCCCGCTTCGGCGTGCCCACGGACTCCATGGTCTTCGCGCGCGGCGTGCGCAAATCCTACGGCCCGCTCGAGGTTCTCAAGGGCGTCGATCTCGACGTGCCCGCCGGATCGGTCGCTTGCATCATCGGCCCTTCGGGCTCCGGCAAGAGCACCTTCCTGCGCTGCATCAACCACCTCGAGAAGCTGAGCGGCGGCATCCTGCTCGTCGACAGCGAGTTCGTCGGCTACGATCTCCGGGGCGACAGGCTCTACGAGGTCAAGGACGACCTTCTCTGCCAGCGGCGTGCCGAGACCGGCATGCTGTTCCAGTCGTTCAACCTGTTCTCCCACATGACCGTGATGGAGAATTTAATCGAGGCGCCGACGCAGGTGCGGCGAATCCCGCTGGAACAGGCGAAGGCCGAAGCGGAAATACTGTTGCGGCGTGTCGGTCTTCTCGACAAGGTCGACCGCTATCCGAGGGAACTTTCCGGCGGGCAGCAGCAGCGTGTGGCGATCGCACGTGCGATGGCGATGAAGCCGAAGGTCCTGCTCTTCGATGAGCCGACGTCGGCGCTCGACCCCGAACTCGTTGGCGAGGTCCTGCAGGTCATGCGCGACCTCGCCGAAAGCGGCATGACGATGGTTGTGGTGACCCACGAGATCGGCTTTGCGCGTGAGATCGGCGATCAGCTCGTTTTCATGGATGGCGGCGTGATCGTCGAACGTGGCGCTCCCCGCGAGATGATCGCCAATCCGACATCGCCGCGAACCCGCGAGTTTTTGTCGCGCGTCCTTTGACGGCAAAGACAGCGAGCCATGGTCGCATCCACCAAATAAAAAGGCGCGGGGCTGGCCCGCGCCTTTTTCATGTTCAGGCTTCGAGGGTCAATCCTTCTCGAAGATGCGTGCCTTGGCGACAACGCCGGCAATGGCACCGCCGATCAGCGGGGCAACGATGAACAGCCAGAGCTGGCCGATCGCCGCACCACCGGTAAACAGCGCCGGGCCGATCGAGCGGGCCGGGTTGACCGATGTGCCGGTGACCGGGATCATGGCGAAGTGAATACCCGCCAGCGTCAGGCCGATGACAAGGCCGGCGAAGGCCGTGGCATGCTTTTCCGCCGTCACGCCAAGGATCACCGTGACGAAGGTGAAGGTGCCGATGACCTCCCACAGGAAGGCGGAGCTGACGCCGTATTTGGTGACGTCCCAACCGTTGGCGCCGAAGCCTGTGGTGTGTCCGCCGGTCTGGCCGGAGACGATGATCCACAGCGCCAGCGACGCGATGATGCCGCCAATGACCTGGGCGATCCAGTAGGGGATGACATCCTTGGCCGGCAGCCGGCCGGCAAGGAAGACGCCAAGCGTGACCGCCGGATTGAGATGTGCGCCCGAGATGGGCCCGATCGCATAGGCCGCCGCAATGAGGCCGATGCCGAACGCAAGACCGATGCCTTCCTGGCCAAGCGGCAAGGCGCCGCCAAAGCCACCCGTCACAACGGACGCCGTACCGATGAACACCAACAAGAATGTACCTAGAACTTCCGCCAGATAAGTCTTCATTGCCCTCTCCTCGTGTCGATCCGCCGGTCCGCCTTTTCCGCGCCGCGAATCACGTCTGAAAGAGTATTCGCAAGCAGAAAAGTTGGAAAGCAGAGCGGTTGCGCCACCCGGTGTGCTTGTGCGCGCCGGTTGCGCGCTCTAGAGCAGGGCCGAAATAGATTTTCTTGGTAATGGAACAAAGAAATGCGACTGGGCGGACGACTGGCTGCGGCCATCGAAGTGCTGGAGGACATTAGCCGGCGTCATCGGCCGGTGGCCGATGCGCTGAAGGACTGGGGTCTGTCGCATCGTTTTGCCGGCGGGGGCGACCGCGCCGCGATCGGCAACATCGTCTACGACGCGCTGCGCCACAAGCGTTCCGCCGGCTGGCTGCTGGGTGAGGAGACGCCGCGCGCCGTCGGCTTTGGCGCGCTGCTGCTCGAATGGAACCAGACCGCGCAATCGCTCAATGCCGCACTCGAAGGCGACAAGTTCGCGCCGCCGCTTTTGACCGCCGCCGAACTTCAGGCGATCGCCGAGCGTCGGCTTGCCGATGCGCCGCCCGCGGTGCGGGCGGACGTTCCAGACTGGTGTGAGCCGCTGTTCGAACAGGCTTTTGGGCCAGCGTGGGTCGAGGAGGGGGCTGCCCTTGCCACCCGCCCGCCGCTCGACATCCGGGTCAACACGCTGCAGGCCGATCGGCAGAAAGTCCTGGCGGAACTGGCGGAGACCGGCGCCAAGGCAGCCCATCTTGCCCCCTATGGCATTCGCATCCCGCCGATCGATGGCGACGGCAGGCACCCCAATGTGCAGGCCGAGCCGGCCTTCCAGAAAGGCTGGTTCGAGGTCCAGGACGAGGGCTCGCAGATCGTGGCGGCCCTCGCCGGCGCCGAAGCCGGTATGCAGGTGCTCGATTTCTGCGCCGGTGCTGGCGGCAAGACGCTGGCGCTGTCGGCGGCAATGGGCAATACAGGCCAGGTCTTTGCCCATGATGCGGAGAAGGCCCGACTGGCACCGATCTTCGATCGCATGCGTCGTTCCGAAAATCGCAATGTGCAGATCGTCACCAAGCCGTCGGAGCTCGCTCCGCTGACAGGTCACATGGACATCGTGCTGGTCGACGCGCCCTGCACCGGCAGCGGCACCTGGCGCCGCCGGCCTGATGCCAAATGGCGACTGACGCAAAGGCAGCTCGATACCCGCAAAGGCGAGCAATCGGCAATCCTCGAAGCGGCCAAGGCCTTCGTCAAACCGGGCGGCCTGCTGGTCTACATCACCTGTTCGGTGTTCGACGAGGAGAATGGCGAACAGATCTCGGCGTTCCGGGACCGCAACAGCAGCTTCGCGCCCATCGACCATCGCGCCCTGTGGGACGGTCATTTCCCGGGTCATGAAGCGGCGGCGCGCATCGGCTCCACCGGCGATATTTCCCTGTCACCATCGCTGAGCGGCACCGACGGGTTTTATTTCTGCGCGTTGCGCCGGGCCAACTGAGTCTCCGCCAATCCGCGGCGGATCTGGCTATCAAGGCAAGCGAGGCGAATTGCTGCAGTGCAGCAATTGAGATTGCCTGCCGACGCTCCCTCTGCAATAAGCTTTGCCAGACAAACGAAGGCGACGGCCATGGCAGCAAAGATCGTACCCGCCCCGGATTATGAAGACCGTGTCCGAACCTCCTTCGCGCGCCAGAAGGCCATGGCGACGATCGGCGCCGAACTCACGCTGGTCACGCCCGGCATCATCGAGATCGAGATGCCCTATTCGGCAGCACTCACCCAGCAGCACGGTTTCCTGCATGCCGGCGTCATTTCGACGGCGCTGGACTCGGCCTGCGGCTACGCCGCCTTCTCGCTGATGCCGGAAAACTCGGGCGTGCTGACCATCGAGTTCAAGGTCAATCTGCTGGCGCCGGGCAGGGGCGAGCGCTTCCTGTTCCGCGGCTCGGTGACCAAGCCCGGCCGCACCATCATCGTCGCCGACGGACAGGCCTATGCCTTCGCCGCCGACGGCGAGGCCAAGCTGATCGCCACCATGACCGGAACCATGATGACGGTGGTTGGCCGCGATGGGATCGAAGGGTGATCCATGGGCGATGTTGTGCGACTTGGCGGCAAGGACGTCCTTTTCGTCATGGCGGCGCAGGCCGAATACGGCCCGCATCTGAAGCGATTGTTCGCGCCTTTCATGACCGGGGTCGGGCCGGTCGAGGCCGGCGTCAGGCTCGGCGCGCAGCTGTCTTTGATGAAATCGCAAAAGGCATTGCCCGACCTCGTCGTCTCGCTCGGTTCGGCTGGCAGCCGGACTCTGGAACAGACGGAAATCTATCAGGCCATCTCGGTCAGCTACCGCGACATGGATGCCTCGCCCTTGGGCTTTGAAAAAGGAGCAACGCCGTTCCTCGACCTGCCGGCAACAGTGCCTTTGCCGTTGCGCATTCCCGGCATCAGGGAAGCCACGCTGTCGACGGGTGGCGCCATCATCACCGGTGCCGCCTATGACGCGATCGGCGCTGACATGGTCGACATGGAGACCTTCGCGTGCCTGCGCGCCTGCCAGTTGTTCGATATCCCGCTGATCGGCCTGCGCGGCATTTCCGACGGGGCTGCGGATTTGAGGCATGTCGGCGACTGGACAGAATATCTCCACGTCATCGACGAGAAGCTGGCGGACGCGGTCATGCGGCTCGACCAGGCGATCAGCTCAGGCGCGGTTCGTTTTGATTCATCGCATGAAGATGCGGATTCAGAGTGAAAGGCGGGCCTCGCAACCCATTGCATCGACTCATTTCTTTCTTTAAACGCTCGCCATGAAAACAGCCAATCATCCCGACACCGTCCTGATTGTCGATTTCGGCAGCCAGTTTACCCAGCTCATCGCCCGCCGCATCCGCGAAGCCGGCGTGTTCTCCGAGATCGTGCCGTTCCAGTCGGCCGAGGCGGCATTCAAACGCATCAATCCGAAAGCAGTGATCCTGTCCGGCGGTCCGGCCTCGACCTCCGACATCGGCAGCCCGCGCGCGCCACAGATCGTCTTCGACGCCGGCGTGCCGGTGCTCGGCATCTGCTACGGCCAGATGGCCATGTGCGTGCAGATGGGTGGTGTTGCCGAAAGCTCCAATCATCGCGAATTCGGTCGCGCCTTCGTCGAGATCGAGAAGGAAAGCCCGCTGTTCGAGGGCCTGTGGGCGACCGGCCAGAGACACCAGGTGTGGATGAGCCATGGCGACCGCGTCATCGCCTTGCCGCCGGGCTTCGAGGTTCTGGGAAAATCGGAAAGCTCGCCCTTCGCCATCTTCGGCAATGTCGAGCGCAAGATGTACGGCATCATGTTCCACCCGGAAGTGGTGCACACGCCGGACGGCGCGAGGCTGCTCCGCAACTTCGTCCACAACATCGCCGGCATCGAGGGCGACTGGACGATGCGCGCCTATCGCGAGCACGCGGTCGAAGCGATCCGCAAGCAGGTCGGCAAGGGCAAGGTCATCTGCGCGCTGTCGGGCGGCGTGGACTCTTCCGTGGCGGCATTGCTGATCCATGAAGCGGTCGGCGACCAGCTGACCTGCATCCTTGTCGACCATGGTCTGATGCGCAAGGACGAGGCCGCCGGCGTGGTGGCGATGTTCCGCGAGCACTATAATCTTCCCCTCATCCTGGTGAACGCGTCGGATCGGTTCATCGGCGCGCTTGAGGGCGAGGCCGACCCCGAGAAGAAGCGCAAGACCATCGGCCGGCTGTTCATAGAGGTGTTCGAGGAAGAGGCCAAGAAGCTCGGCGGCGCCGAATTCCTGGCGCAGGGCACGCTCTATCCCGACGTCATCGAGAGCGTCTCCTTCACCGGCGGCCCGTCGGTGACGATCAAGTCGCACCACAATGTCGGCGGCCTGCCCGAGCGCATGAACATGCAACTGGTCGAGCCGCTGCGCGAACTGTTCAAGGACGAGGTGAGGGCGCTTGGCAAGGAACTCGGCCTGCCCGAGAGCTTCATCGGCCGCCATCCGTTCCCCGGCCCCGGCCTCGCCATCCGCTGCCCGGGCGGCATCACCCGCGAAAAGCTGGAGATCCTGCGCGAAGCCGACGCCATCTATCTCGACGAGATACGCAAGGCCGGCCTCTACGACGCCATCTGGCAGGCCTTCGCCGTGCTGCTGCCGGTGCAGACCGTGGGCGTGATGGGCGATGGCCGCACCTACGAATTCGTCTGTGCGCTCCGTGCCGTCACCTCGGTCGATGGCATGACGGCGGATTTCTACCACTACGACATGGCGTTCCTGGGTGCCGCGGCCACGCGCATCATCAACGAGGTCCGCGGCATCAACCGCGTCGTCTACGACGTGACGTCCAAGCCGCCGGGCACCATCGAGTGGGAGTGATTCAGGCCTACTCAAACGCCGCCGAAAACAGGTCGACGTTCGCCATAACCATTTGAAAACAAAAATAAATCATTCCAGGGACAGTCAGCAACTATCGGTGGGCAGAGATTGGCGGTGGCGGACCGCTTGACGGACCTCCGGCATATTGCCCGCTCCGATTTTTCAAAGTACCGTCACGACCAACGAGGTTCGTGGCGGTACTTTTTTTGCTTTAAAGCATTGAAAGTAAAAGAGATTTCCTGCCACAAAGCCTCAAAATTGTACTGACGGTACTTTTCAGGAGGCAGTAGGCATGTTGACGGATGCCGCCCTTAAGGCACTGAAGCCAAAAGAGAAAATATACAAAACTGCTGACCGTGACGGCATGTATGTCCGGGTCATGCCGAGTGGCGCGATCTCGTTTCGGCTCGATTACAGGCTCAACGGACGCCGCGAGACGGTCTATCTAGGCAGGTATGGACGCGACGGAATCTCACTTGCCCTGGCGCGAGAGAAGTGTCTCGACGCGAAGCGCGCTATTGGCGAGGGACGATCGCCGGCCATCGAGAAACAGCGCGAGAAGCGCCGCCTGAAAGAGGCGAAGAGTTTTGGCGAGTTCGGGGAGAAGTGGCTTACCGGCGCGCCGATGGCCGACAGCACGCGCGCCATGCGGCGCTCCATCTTCGAGCGAGAGCTTCTTCCGGTCTGGCGCAATCGCCTCCTGACGGAGATCACTCCGGACGATCTAAGAGCCCATTGTGGCAGCATCGTCGAACGTGGTGCTCCGGCGACCGCTATCCACGTAAGAGACATCTTGAAGCAGATTTACGGCTTCGCGATCCTGCACGGGGAGAAGGTGGCCAAAGCCCGGGTGCCGTTGTTGGCGAAGATCGCCTTGCGATACCTTGCCCCGTGGAGCGTGAAAAGGCGAGCAGCCCGGCAATTTCCGAAAGCGCATGTCGCTTTCTATTCCATGTGGAAGCGCATCTCGGTGACGCGTCCGTCGGCCGCGCGCTGAACCATCCAGTGCATGTGGTAGCGCCCTGTCGGCAAGCGGTAGCGCCGCTTGTATGCCGCGCCGTCACCGACATGGTCGACGAGTTCCAACGGCACGGCGGCGAGGTCCGTCTCCGTCTCGCCGAGTGCCTGCTCGAACCAGTTGTGGCTCCATTCTTGCCAGGCCTTTTCGCTAAACGCGTCGCGCGACGCTCGGCGGGCGGCGATGGCGCGCAGCAGGTCGTCATCCCGTTGCGTCGCGCCGGGATTGGTCTCGGCAATGGGCTGATAGGCCGCCACGGCCGGCTCGACGAGCCCGGCGATCTCCTGTCCGATGCGCGCCACCTGCGCCTGTTCGAGATTGGCGAGAACGGCGACCGACAATCTCTGCGTCGGGAATCTGATGAACTCGGCGCGAAATCCGTCCCAGGTGCCGCCATGGCGGATCTTGCGGTGCCCGCGTGCCTCTGAGTTTTGCCAGCCCAGCGCGTAGCCGTTGAAGGCCGGACGGCCGTCGCGCATCAGCGCGGGCTCGAACATACGTTCGATGCTGTCTGGGTTGAACATGCGCGGGCTGTCTAGCTCGACGAACCAGTGCGCGATGTCGCGGGGCGAGAAATAGAGCCCGCCGTCGCCTGTCCTCAACAGTGTCGGCGCCGTCCATTGGTTGTTGTGCAGGCGATCGTTGCGAAGACTATGGCCGGCTGCGCGGTTCGGCACGATGTCGAACCACGACGCCTCGCGCGCGCTTGCCATGCCGATTGGCTGGAACAGACGTTCGCGCAGGAATTCGTAGTAAGGCTTGCCGCAAATGCGAGCGATGATGAGGCCGGTCAGCACATAGCCGATGTTGCTGTAGGCATAGCTCTCGCCTGGGGCAAACAGCAGCGGCGAGAGTGCGGCAAGCGCGATCAATTGTTCGTCGCTATGGTCCTGCCATTGGTTGATCGGCACGATTTTGTCGCGGATGGGCATCGGCGCGAAGCTCTCGGCAAAATTACCCAGGCCGCTCGTCATCGACAAAAGCTGGCTGATAGTGATCTCATTCCAGCTTTCCGGTCCCTCCGGAATATAGCGTTTCAACAGATGGTCGAGCCCGATCCGCCCATCCTGGATCAGCATCAGGACAGCGGCTGCGGTGAACATCTTGCCGGTCGATCCCGAATGGAAAAGCGTGTCCGGCGTGGCCCGGACATTGTGCTCGACATTCGCCAGGCCGTAGCCGCTGACATGCAGTATGTGGCCATCGCGGGCGATGGTCACACCGAGGCCCGGTATGGCGTGCTGCTCCATCTCCGATGCCAGATATTGTTCCAGCGTGGTTGCAAGATTGGGGGCGAGTTTCGAATCCATCGAGAATATCCATTGTGTCGAATTGGCGGGCCTGCGGGGGCCGCGACATTGATTTCAAGGAGCGGGCAGGCGGTGCAGTCGTTGCGCGATAGCATCCGATGGTCGGGCATCGCCCGCCCGGTGCGCGCACGGAACGCACCGGATCAGGAAAGGGCGCACGCTGTGCGCTGCTATTTCACGGTCATGTCGACCAGGGTGAACGGCATGCGTAGCGGGGCCGGCAAGTTCAGCCTGGTGTTGTTGAAGGCCAAGGTCTGGGCTGGCTCATGGATGGGAACGCCAACGAAATTGGCGAGCAGGTATTCGTGATACTTCCTGAAGTTCGCCACGCGCTCTTCCCAGGTGGCGGAGCCATGCATGGCGCGCTCATTCAGCTCCTCGGATTTGGGGTCGTTCCACAAGGACAGGTTCCAGCCATCGAGATTCTTGGCGCTGAAAAAGTCGTCAAGAATGTTGGCATTGGTCCATGAATAGGGTTCGATGACCAGTTCGCGGTCCTTCTTCTTGAACTCGGCGCGGTACATGCCTTCGTCGAAAATGGTGATCTCGGCGGCCATGCCGACCGCCTTGAGCTGCGCCTGGATGATCTCGGCCATGCGCCGGTATTCGGTGTCGGCCCGGGCCCAGAGCTTTACCTTCAGCGGCTTGCCGTCCTTGACGCGGATGCCATTTTCGCCCGGCACCCAGCCGGCCTCATCAAGCAGTTTGCCGGCCTTGGCAAAATTGTAGTGAATCTCCACGGTGGGATCGACTTTCGATTCCGCCAGCGTGCTGATGAGAAACTGGTGTGCTTCCTTTCCCGCCCCGCCATAGACGCTCTTCAGGATCGCACCCTGGTCGATGGCCAGCGCCGTTGCCTGGCGCACGCGCATGTCGGAGAAGATCGGGATCTGGGTGTTGATGGCGACGAAGGTCACTCCATAGCTCGGCAACCCGCGGAACCCGATTTCGGGCTGCGCCTTGAGCTGCGGCAGGAAATCGGTCGGAATATCGAGCAGCATGTCGACGCCGCCAGTCTTCAGCTCCAGAAAGGCAGTCGACGCGTCCGGAATTTCGCGCATCGTCAACCGCTTGAGACTGGGAACGCCTTTGTTCCCAGTCAGATCGCTGCCCCAGGCATAGTTCCCATTGGCCACCAGCACCGTCTCCTGGCTGGCGACGAAGCTTTCGAGCTTGTAGGGACCGGTGCCGATGGCCTCGGTGACGCCGTAACCGGCATCGCCCGCCGCTTCGTAGGATTTGGGCGAAGGGATACCCATGTTCACCGATGCCAGATTGTAGATCAGATTGGGCTCCGGCCGCTTCATGACGAAGCGCACAGTATGATCGTCGACAACTTCGACCCGCTCGATGGCGCTGGTCATGGTCTCATTCTCGGTGCCCGTGAACTTGGGAATCCACCAGGCAATGGTCGCGGCATTGAATGGTTCGCCGTCATGGAACGTCACGCCCTGCCGCAGCTTGAAAGTCCAGGTCAGGCCATCCTGGCTGGTTTCCCAGGATTCGGCGAGATGCGGGTGATACGATTGATCGTCGGCGTCCTGCTCGACAAGCCGGTCATAGATGAGCCCGGCCACCATGCTTAGCGACGTCGAGCGGACCGGGTCGTAGCCCGCCGAGCCCGATTCCTGCCGGCCAAGCACGATGACCGCTTCATCTTCCGACGCGTGGGCGGCTGAAGACAGGCCGCTGCCCATGCAGAGCGAAAGCAAGGATGTGGAAATCAGAAATTCACGCCTGTTCATGTACCGAGTCCTCCCAAGATCTCGTTGGTGTTTCGTTGGCTAGCTGGTGAACCTATCGTCTCGGATGCCGGCCGGCATGGCCGACGAAATCGCTGTAGAGTTGGGACAGCCGGCCGAGGCGTGCCTCGACACCAGGCCCGAGTTCGCCGATGATCCCGTTGAGCATCAGATGGACGAGCGACAACATCGGCGTGTTGGTGTCCCAAAACAGATTGATCTGCGAAGGCACCGCGAAAACCTCGGTGGCGCATTCATGTCCCCAGTCGCAGAACAGGTCGGTCACCAGCGTCACCGGCAAGCCGGCATCGCGGGCCCGGCGCGCCAGTATCGGCGCCTGGCGGGAATAGCGGCGGGCATCGAACAGCACGAGCGCCGCGTCATGCGTGCCGGCCAGTAGCACTTCGCCGAAAGTGCCGGACGAGTGGTCGACCAGATGGACGCCGTCGCGCACATATTGCAGCAAATGCGCCATGGTAGCGGCGATGCCGCGTTCGCTCTGGAAACCGGCGATGAAAACCCTCTCGGCTGTGGACAGACGCTTGACCACGGCCTTCATTGCCGGGGTCCGGGCCAGTTCATGGACGCGGACGACCGTGGCGAGTTCCAGCTCAAGGCTCTTGCTGAGGCCGGCGTCATCCTCCCGGCTGCGTGCCTGGAACTCGCGCAGCCTGTCACCGATCAGCCATGGGGTGTCGCCGATGTCGGCCTTCAGGTCGGCCTTGAGGTCCTTAAAGTGCTGGTAGCCGATGGACCGGCAGAAGCGCCCGACCGTCAGTTCGCTGATGCCGATCTTTTCGGCAACCGTCCCAGCGGTGTCGAACGGCAGTTCGCTCAGGTTGGCCAGCATATAGGCGGCAATCGCCCGACCGGCGCCCGTGCCGTTCTGCAAACTTTCCGTCAATCTCTGGCGTGCGTTTCCACTCAATGTGGTTCCTCCCATAAGCAAATTTCTGACAGTTTTATGATATTGAGTCAACAATGATATGTTTCTGACATTCCCAGCCGAGCAAAGCTCGATGACCCGTGGGAAAGTCGTTGAACCGGAGTACTTGGCACGCGCCGATCGTTGAAAAGATTGCCAGGAGGCCGTGGAACCCGACTTTCGGGCGATTGCCGATTGCGTGCTGGAGGTCGGTTGGTCGCGCAGCGGGATCATGCAAGCTCGGCACCGGCTGATCGCCGCTGCCAGGGGTGCCCGACCGTCAGCCTATCCGCCCGATGTCTAGGGGGGCACCAACTGCAAGCCTACCGACGGGGCCGACCTCTTCAGAGCAGGCCGGCGCGTTCACTCAATGGTTGAAACGCTCCAAGGCATAGGGAGCCGGATCGGTGAACGTGGGCTCGCCGGTCATCATCTCGGCCAGCAGGCGTCCGGTGACCGGGCCGAGCGTCAGGCCGTGATGATTGTGGCCAAATGCGAACCAAAGCCCGTCATGTCGCGATCCCCGGCCAATCACCGGGCGCATATCGGGAAGACATGGCCGCGACCCCATCCAGGGTGTCGGTTCGATGCGGTTTTCGAGCGGAAAGATCTCGCGAGCCAGTGGTTCCGTGCGGTCGAGTTGAACCGGGGTTGGCAAGCTGTCGCGCGGCGCGAATTCGATGCCGGTCGTCAGCCGCATCCCATGCGTCATTGGCGCCAGCAGAAACCCGCCATCGACATCGATGACAGGGCGATTGAGAAAACTGTTTCCCTTGGTCTCGAAATGGATGTGGTATCCCCGCTTCATCAGCAGCGGGATCCTGTAGCCGAGGGGCCGGTAGACGATGTCGGACCACGGTCCCAGTGCCACCACGATCTCCGGGGCCCGTGCGGGCCCAATGTCGGTGGCGACGCTCCAGCCGCCCTTTTCCTGCTGCAACTTGCCGGCGTCGCCGCGCAGAAACACGCCGCCCTGGTCGACAAAGAGTTTTGCATAGGCTTTTACGAGGCCGCCCGGATCGGTTATCGTCGCGGGATCAAGCCAATGCACGGCGCCAACCAGCACATCGGAAAGATGAGGCTCGCGTTGCTGCAGGGCCTGCTTGTCGAGCACGTCATAGTTCAAGCCGAAATCGTGCAGCGCCGCAGCCGCATTGCGCGCCTTCGCGAATGTTTTCTCGCTACGGTAGCATTCGATCCAGCCGTTCTTGCGCAGTTGCGGTAGCACGCCTGCTTCTGCCATCAGGGTTTCATGTTCGATGACTGAGCGCTCGATGAGCGGCCACATATCCGCCGCCGCCCGGGCCAGTGGCTTGGGAGCAGATTCGCGCCAGAAGCGCCAAAGCCATGGTGCTATGCGTGGAAGGTAAGACCAATCGAAGTGGACGTCGGCGGAGCGGTTCAGTCCGTAACGCAGAAGTGTCAAAGGATCGCGTGGGACGCCATAGGGAATGACGCTGGAACGTTCGATCAGGCCCGCATTGCCGTAGCTCGTTTCCTCTCCGGCCATACGACGGTCGACTAGGATGACGGACCGGCCGCGTTGCAGCAGGTGAAGCGCGACTGATACACCGATAATTCCGGCACCGAAGACGATGACGTCCGCTCCATGCTTTGCTTGCGCCATCATCGTTTATGCCGTTGCTTTGCAATTGATATTCTTGTGGCGCCCGCGTGTTCCACGTCGAACGCTGGATCCGACCCATCTCGATGAAAACGGGATGGGAACTCGCATTCCCGGGTCATGCTCTAGAGAGCCATGTCGCGATCGAGCGGGAAGATAGGCCGAGGGACATTTCCATAGGGCATCCGGGCATAGTCCATGGTGCACAGCGCGCCGCTGTCGCAAACGATCACCTTGCCGGCGATGGGCTCGAAGGCGGCCCGGAAATGCTGCATCGATTTCAAACCGACCACGCGATGGCGGGCTGGATCGATGCCGAAGGCGCGAAACTGCTGCAGGTCCCGCATCTGCGACGGTTCGGTGACGACGAGGACAGCAATGCCCGCGATCCGCACGACCGCGGTCGGGCCGAAACTGAATTCCAGCCCGCCCAGTTGCGCGCCGTCACCGATAAGCTTGCCATCGCTGATGCGCAGCAGCGTGGCGGCGACTTCCAGCGGCCCACCACCGAAGCGGGCGTCAGTCTTGCCACCCAGCGCAAGCTGAACAGTCTCGCCAATGGTAGAATGGTGGAGCTGCCGAGCTGTTTCGGGGTCGACGATTGGCCCAAAACAGGCGTCGTCGACGCCGGCATCGAGGAGCGCCCTGAGCAGGCTTGTCGCGTCGCCATAGGCGCCGGCTCCGGGGTTGTCGGCATAATCAGCGACAATCAATGGCCGGTCGCCCCTGTACTGCCCCGCAATCTCGGCCGCCTCTTCCACCGTATGGAAGGTATTCAACACGTTGAAGCGATTATCCCAGATCTTGCCGGCAATGCTCTCGGCAAAGGCCTGATGCGGTGCGTGGTCGCCGTCATAGGTGACGAGCACGGTCGGGCCGACCTCGGGAATATCCGCGTTGGGGAAGGCGCCGTTGATGCTGACCGCCAGGGCGCCCGGTACCTTCTCATAGGCGCGCGCCTCGGCGATCCAGTCGACCATCGGTCCGACATCGGTGCGTCCGGCATTGGCCTCCTCCAGCATCGGACGCCGTACGAGAAGCGTCTTGGGACGCACTTCGCCGGCCATCGTCCGCTGCAGCAGTTCGCCGGCGTGACGCGCAATGTCGCGCATGTCGATATGCGGGTAGGTCTTGAACGACACCAATATGTCGGCGTGCTCGCACATCCTGGCCGTGACATTGGCATGCGGATCGAGCGTGACGGCGATTGGCAAATCCGGACCGACCACGGCACGCAGCCGCTCCAACAACTCACCCTCGCCATCCGGCGAAAAGTCGGTGACCATGGCGCCGTGCAGGCCGAGCATGATGCCGTCGAGGTCACCCTTGCGATCCCTGGCCGCCTGAACGATCGTCCCGCCAATACGGTCGAAGGCGTCGCGCGTTACCGGGCCGGCGGGTTCCGCACCAGCACTGACAACATGCTGGATGGTCCAGTGGTATTTGCGGCCGATGTCGAGGAAACCTGCAATCTCGGTATTGGCGTCGCCACGCGCGCGGACAGCGTCGTCGCCAAAACGGACGCCCTCGACAGTGAACGCGTCATAGTCGGTTTTTCGCACGCTGAACGTATTGGTTTCATGAGCGAATTCCGCCGTCAGGACACGAAAGGTCATGGCAATTTCTCCAAGGGGTGGTTCTGGTGTTTCGGATGGTCAGGCTGACGCTAGGGCCCGCCTGAATGACTACATGGTTCGGGGATCCGGGTCGCTGTGCGGCCGCGGCTCCGGTCATTCCATGTGGAAACGCATGTCGCTGACACGGCCATCGGCCACGCGCTTGATCATCCAATGGATATGATAGCCACCGGTCAGCAAGCGATAGCGCCGCAGGCATCCGGTGCCATCGCTGTCGTGGTGGACAGGTTCCCAGGGCATGGCCGTCGGATTCGCTTCACTGGCCGCCACGACCTGCTGAAGCCGTCCCTGGTCCCAAAGATGCCACGCTTGCTCGGTGAAGGAATCGCGCGATACGCGCTGGGCCACGATTGCTTGCCAGAGATGGCCGTCGCGTCGCGTCATACCCGGATCGACATCGACAATCGGCTCGTAGGGCGCCAGATCCGGATCAACGATCCCAGCCACGTTCTGGGCAATACGAGCGGTCTGGGCCTCGTCCATGTTGGCCAGCACGCAGACCGACAGATTCCGCGCCGGAAACCGTGCAATCTCGGCTCGAAAACCATCCCAGGTGCCGCCATGGCGAATTTTTCGATGTCCCCGGATCTCGGAATTCTGCCAGCCGAGCCCATAACCATTGAAGGATGTCCGGCCATCCTGCATCGAGGCAGGCTCAGACATCAGCTCCACGAGATCGCGGCGCAATACGCGCGGATTGTCCAGCTCCATTAGCCAGTGGGCGATGTCCCGGGGCGAGAAATAGAGCCCACCATCGCCTGTGCATTGCAAGGTGGGCGCTGCCCAGTATCGGTTGGTGAGGCGCCCGTCGCGCATACAGTAGCCGGCTGCCCGGTTCGGCACGATGTCGAACCATGACGCCTCGCGCGCTGTCGTCATTCCGACCGGCTCGAACAGTCGCTCGCGCAAAAGCTCGTAGTACGGCTTGCCGCTGATGCGGGCGACAATGATTGCCGCAAGAATGTAGCCGGTATTGCTGTACTGATATCCTTGTCCCGGTTCGAACAGCAGCTGCGCGCGGCTCGCCAGCTCAATGAGTTGCTGGTCGCCGTGGTCCTGCCACAGATTGATCGGCACGGCGCCGTCCTGGATGTCTGTCGGTGCGAATGTGATTTCGAAATTGCCAAATCCGCTCATCATCGAGAGAAGGTGGCGTATGGTGATGCCCGCCCAGCTCGGCGGACCCTCCGGGATGTAGGTCTTCAGCGGCTCGTCGAGCCCGATGCGGCCGTCCTGCAGTAATAACAGCACCGATGCCGCCGTGAACATCTTGCCGGTCGAGCCGGAGTGGAAAAGCGTGTACGGCCCAGCCGGCGTGTCGTTCTCGACATTGGCCAAGCCATATCCCGCAAGATGGATGATTTCCCCGCTTCGGACGACGGCGACGCCCAGCCCGGGAACCTTGCAGGGCTCAATTTCAGAAGACAGGTACTCGTCCAGTTCGGTGGAAAAAATCACGGCATTTTCCTATCGCGGAAATCAGTTCAATGGGTTGTGGCAAGCCACGCGTTGCCCGTTCTCTTGTGTGGTCAGCTCCGGCCGTATGCGACGGCAGATATCGGATGCCTGCGAACAACGGGCGGCAAAGGCACAGCCGGGCGGCAGGTCATAGCCGCTGGGAATCTCGCCGGTGAGGCGCGTGATGGTGCGACGCTGCCGCGGATCGGGCTCGAAGGTGCTGTCGAGCAGGGCGCGCGTATAGGGATGCGCTGGGACTGCATCGCTTTGCATGATTTCGACGATGCGGCCGAGATACATGACAAGGATCTGATCGCAGAAATAGCGGACCAGTCCGAGGTCATGCGAGATGAACAGGTAGGTCAGCCCCAGCTCCTGCCGCAGCCTGTCAAGCAATGCCACGATCTGCGCCTGCACCGACACGTCGAGCGAGGCGGTCGGTTCATCGAGCACGACAAGCGACGGGTTGAGCGCAAGCGCGCGTGCGATGCCGACACGCTGTTTTTGTCCGCCTGACAGCTGGTGTGGGTAGCTTTGCGCCAGTGCCGGGTTCAAGCCGACCATATCGAGAAGCGATGCAACGGTCTCGTCCGCGGATTTTGGCTTCATGCCCTGGATTCGAAACGGCTCAAGCAGCGCGTCCCTCACCGAGTAGCGCGGATCGATCGCCGAATAGGGATCCTGAAAGACCAGTTGCATCCGCTGCCGCAGCCGACGCAAATCGGCGCGCGACAGGGCCGCCATATCCAGCCCGTCGAATTGCACCAGCCCCTCGCTCGGCTGGATCAGCCGCAGGACCAGCCGCGCCAGGGTGGATTTGCCGCAGCCGGATTCGCCGACGATGCCAACGATCTGGCCACGCGGCACGCTGAAGGAAATATCGCTGACGGCCTGAAACACCTTTCGCTTGCGTAGCAGCCCGCCGTCGACGAAGCGGCGGCTGAGACCTTTTACGGTGAGAAGGTCGCTCATGCTGCCTCCGCCAGATGACAAGCCACGCCATTGCCGCTGGCCCCGATGGCAAGCCCGGGGATTTCAACACGGCAGCGTTCCGAGGCGAGGGCACAGCGCGGGTTGAACCGGCAACCCGGCGGCAGTGCCATGGCGCCAGGAACCATGCCAGGGATGGCGGTCATCGTGCCCCTCACCATGTCATGGCGGGGAATGCAGCGGATGAGCGCCTGGGTGTAGGGATGACGAGGGTGCTCGAAGATCGCATTGACGTCAGCAAGCTCGACCACCCGCCCGCAATACATCACGGCCACGCGGTCGCAGGTCTGGGCAACGACACTCATGTCGTGGGTGATCAGGATCAGACCCAGCCCCCGTTGCCTCACCAGATCGACGAGAATTTGCACGATCTGGGCCTGGACGGTGACGTCGAGTGCCGTGGTCGGTTCATCCGCGACCAGCAGTTCGGGGTCACCTGCCAGTGCCATGGCGATGACGATGCGCTGTTTCATGCCGCCGGAGAGCTGGTGTGGATAGAGGGTATAGACAGAGGCAGGATCGGGAATGCGCAGATCCGCCATCAGTTCCAGGCTTCTCGCCCGTGCCGCGCGCCGGCCAAGGCCAAGATGAAGACGGGCCGCCTGGTCGATCTGCGGTCCGACCCGCATCATCGCGTCAAGCGAGGTCATCGGGTTTTGCGTGATGAGCGCGATCCGCCCGCCGCGCAGCCGGCGCAGTTCTCGTTCGCGCGTGTGCACGAGGTCGGCGCCATCGAAGCGGATACGGCCGGCCGCTATCTGGCCACCAACCCGTGGCAATAATCCCATGATGGCTGTGGCGGTCAATGACTTGCCAGAGCCGGATTCGCCGACGACGCCAAGGATCTGGCCGCGATCGACACTGAGAGTGACATCATCCACCGGCGAGAGAGAACCGAAGCTGATCTGCAATGCGTCCACTGTCAGAAGCATCTTACGCCTCCCTGATTTTGGTGCGGACATCGAGCGCGGTGATGATCGCGTCGCCGAACAGGTTCAGAAAAACCACTGTCAGGGCGACCGCCAGACCAGGGACCAAGATAACCCAGGGAGCGATGAACAGCTGGGCCGTGCCGGAACTCATCATCGCGCCCCAGCTTGGCGTCGGCGGCTGCGCCCCCAGCCCGAAGAAGCCGAGCGTCGCTTCGAGGATGATGGCGTCGCCCGTTGCCAGCATCGCCGCCACCAGCACCGGCGTCAGGGCGTTGGGCAACAAATGCGAGAACAGGATATGGGCGTGCCCAGCACCGAGGCTGACCGTGGCCTCGACATAGGTCTCGCTCTTGAGGGACATCACCTGGGTCCGAGTCAATCGGGTGAATTGCGCCAGGTAGGCGATGGCGATGGCGAGCACGACTCCGTACAGGCCGGGCCCGACGATCGCCACCAGCATCAGTGCGATCAGGATCTCGGGAAACGACCAGGTCAGGTCGACCGCGATCATCACCACTCGGTCGAAGGCGCCGCCGAAATAGCCGCAGGCAGCGCCCAGGATCAGGCCGAGGAACACCGAAATACCGATCGCCGTGACGCTGACGGACAGCGAGGTTCGGGCACCGGTGATGATGCGTGACAGCACGTCGCGACCGAATTCGTCTGTGCCGAACCAATGCACCACCGAAGGCGCATGGTTCATGACCGTCAGATTCTGCTGGTCGTAGGGGAAGGGCGATAGCCACGGCGCGAGCAGGGCCGCGGCGACCAGAAGCAGGAGAAAGGCGCCGGAAACTCCACCTTTCAGGGTCGAGACCGCCTTGATGACCGCCAGTGCGCGACGGCCCATCATGACCGTGCCTCGCGCTGGCGCGGATCCATCGCGGCCTGAACGACATCGCCCATCAACGTGCCGAGAATGACGGCCATTGCCAGCATGAGAAGACAGCCTTGCACCAGGGGATAATCGCGCTGGTTCAGCGCCCTGATCAGCAGTGAACCCAGGCCGGGTCGGGCGAAGACATATTCGACCGTGACCGTGCCGCCGAGGATCCAGCCGATGCGCAGACTGAGGATGGTGACGACGGGAACCATGGCGTGGCGCAGCACATGGCGCAGTTGGATGACCAGTGGCGACAGCCCCTTGGCATGCAGCAGCATCACGAAGTCCTGCCTTGCCGTCTCGACCATGGCGATCCTCGTCACCCGTGCCACCAGGGCGATGCCGCCAAGGCCGGTTGCCAGGACCGGCAGGATGAGCGAGGACCAGCCGCGCGCTCCCGAAATGGGCACCCAGCCCAGCCAGACGGCGAAAACCAGGATGAGCAGCAAGCCCAGAAAAAAACTCGGCACGGTCGAGCCAAGCAGGATGACGCCGGTAATGCCGTCGTCGAGGCGCGTACCCTGAAAGCTGGCGGCAACGACGCCCGCGACAATGCCAACCAAAGCGGAGAACAACAACGCCGCCGCACCCAGCTGCAAGCTGTATGGCAGGTTCTGGGCGATCAGCGCGCTCACCGGACGGCCCTGCACGATGGAGGTTCCAAGGTCGCCGGTCAAAAGCCGTCCCATCCAGACGAAATACTGCTCGGCGAGGCCGCGATCGAGGCCGTATTTGGCGGCAATCTGGAGCCGCTGCGCCGGGGATGCCCCCGGGCGCAGAAGGTTGTCGATGGGGTCGCCCGGCACCAGATGGATGATCAGGAACACGACCAGGGAAACGACGAAGAAAACCGGCAGCAGCAACAGAAGCCGCTTCAGCGTGAAGGCAAGCATATCGCGTACTCGATCCCGGCCGTTATGCTACCGTTTTCATGTCGACGAAGGTTGGTTGCGTCAGTTGGGGACCGCGCACTTTCTCCGGCACTTCGAGCAATGTGTTGTTGAACGCCACGTTCTGCAGGGGCTCGTGGACGGGCACGAAAGCGAACTGGCTGAGCAGGCGCTCATGGTAGTGCAGGAAGTTCGCCACCCGCTCGTCTCCGGTCTTCGATTGGTGCATGGCGATGTCATGCAGTTCCTGGGATTTGGGATCGTCCCACATAGTGGAATTCGGATAGGGAATATTCTTGGAACTGTAGAACCAGTCGAGAATGTCGGCATTGTTCCAGTCGTAGTGACGCACCGCCAGCTGGTGTTCGCCCTTCTTGAGGTGATCACGTATCGTGCTGCTGTCGAAGGTGACGATCTCCACATCCATGCCAAGTGCCTTGAGCTGGGCCTGGACGATCTCGCCTGTCCGCCTGAACTCCGTCTCGGATTGGGTCGACAGCTTGATCTTGAGAGCTTTGCCGTCCTTGGCCCGGATGCCGTCGCTGCCGCGCGCCCAGCCCGCCTTGTCAAGCAACTCATTGGCCTTGGCGATGTCGTAGCGAATTTCGAATTTTGGCTCGACTTTCGATTCCGCCAGCGAGCTGATCAGGAACTGGTGCGCTTCCAGACCGACGCCGCTGAAAACGCTCTTGAGAATGGCGCTTTGATCGATTGCCAATGCCGTCGCTTGGCGCAAGGCCATGTCGGAGAAAGGCTCCGATTTGCTGTTGAACATCAGATAGGTGACGCCAAAGCCAGGCAGGCTCCTGAAGCCGATATTCTTGTCCGCCTGCATTTGCGGCAGGAACTCGTCGGGCACCCCGAGCAGCATGCCGACGCCGCCGGTCTTCAGTTCGAGGAAGGCTGTCGAGGCATCGGGAATTTCGCGCAGCGACAGACGCTTGATGTAGGGGGCGCCTTTGTTCTCGGAAAGGTCGCTGCCCCAGGCATAATCCTCATTGGCGACCAGCACGGTCTCCTGGCCGACGACAAGACTTTCAAGCTTGTAGGGGCCGGTTCCGATGGCCTCGTTGACACCGTAGCTGTCACCAGCCGCGTCGTAGGATTTCGGCGACGGGATGCCCATGAACGAGGATGCCAGATTGTAGATGAGGTTTGGCTCCGCCCGTTTCATGACAAAGCGAACCGTGTGCTCGTCGACAGCTTCGGCATGATCGATCGCATCGGTCAGATAGTCGTTCACGCTGCCCCGGTACTTGGCGATCCACCAGGTGACGGTGGCGGCATTGAAGGGCTCACCGTCATGAAAACGGACCCCTTGCCGCAGCTTGAAAGTCCAACTCATGCCGTCCGCGCTGGTTTCCCAGGACTCGGCAAGATGAGGATGGTAGGACTGGTCGACATCTTGCTCGACCAGGCGGTCGTAGATCAGGTACGCAGCGGTATTCAGTAGGGAAGCGCGAATTGGATCCTGATTGGGAGCCCCGACTTCCGAACTGCTGAGGACCAGCACGGCTTCGGATTCGGCGGCCCGCGCCGATTGACCTGCCCCCAGGCCGAGACCGGCGGCCAGCGTTATGGCCGATGTCGATGCAAGGAATTGACGCCGATTCATGTTCATCCTCCCCATTTGTTTTGGTGTCGCCTGCCAAAAGCAGCGCGCACGATCGTTCTTGCATAGCCAAGCGCTCACCAAGCCACGTCGGCATGGTGTTCTTTCCCGGCTATGCGATATTGCCTCCCTTGCCGCGTAGTCGTGGTTGTCACCCGTGACGCCGCGGCAATCTGTGTTCCGTGTTCAACGGTGCAATCAGGCTAAGTTGAAAAAAAACAAACGTCAAGTATGCTAATGACAGAAATCTTTCAAAGATGTAAGACTCTGACACCGGGAAAAAAATGACTGAATCGGTTCACCGACGACTTGCTGAAAGCCTCGCCACCGCCACCAATGCGGAAAAGGCGCTGGCCAACTACATGTTGGGAAATCTAAGCGGGTTGCCGTTCGAGACGTCCGCGACGCTGGCCGCCAAGGTCGGCGTCAGCGAGCCGACCGTGGGGCGATTTTGCCGTTCCCTGGGCTATGCGCACTTCAAGGATCTGAAAGCGGATCTCAGGGACAACATCGGCGTTCAGCCATGGTTGGCGGGCGACCGTCTCAAGGAGTTTCGCGACCGCAGCCTCAAGGGCGATATGCTCGCGCGCAGCCTGGACCTGGAGATTGCGGCTCTCCTGAGGATTTACGAGATTGCCAGCACGAAGGAGTGGGAGCGCGCGGTCAAGCGCATGGCAAACGTGCCCCAGTTGTTTGTCGCCGGGTTCCAGACAGAGCGCGGACTCGCGCAATACTTTGCCAATCAGATGCACTATCTGCGGCCAGGCGTTTACCTGGCCGATGTTGCCGGCGGGAATTTCAGTGAAATTCTGCTAGCGGCGCCAACGTCGGCTGCCCTGGTGCTTTTCGAGGCTCGGCGCTATTCGCGGCTGGCGCTCCAACTGGCGCGTGAGGCACGGCAGGCAAAGATGCCGATCACTTTGATCACCGATGCCTTCTGCGACTGGGGACGCGAACTGGTCGATGAAATGTTCATCGTTCCGACCGAATTTGGCATGTTTTGGGATTCGACCGCCCAAATGGCCAGCCTCGGCAATCTGCTTATCAACGGCGTCTTCAATGAACTCGGCGTTGCCGTCGAAGAGCGCATGAACAAGGTTTCAGCATTCCATGGAAAGTTCACTGGCTATGTAGGTGACTGACCAAAGCGGACAGCACCGGAGAGCATGAGAGCGGCACGACAAGGCAGGATTTCGCTAGGTTGTCACTTTGATCCTTCACTACGGCATGGCGGACAACTCGCCAAGAAATGCAAGATGTTGTGATACTTATCGTCGTAAAAATCGAAGGCACGATAAAATGAAAAAATAAGAATGGTTGGGGAGAGAGTTCCTTCCTGATCGTTTAACTGATCTGATGGATCGCCGGTTCAACGTAAGCCTGTTCAACTTCGCAGCGGCCTATGGCTCACTGAGGGGCCTAAATGGGCGGCCTATTAGAGCTGACGCACCATATTGCAGCGCTTGATAATCGGCAGTTCCGGTGACTTGAAGTCCGGGTGCGGCGCATCGTCAGCGCCTTTGCCGCTGGTGGATCATGAACACCCGCACCGCTCGCAGCAAAACGGTTGCGTCGCCCTCCACAAGCTTCGACCTTCCAAAGACATGCCGGGTCACCTGGATTGGCTCCGGTGCCAGTTCGCTGATCGCGACCCGACTTTGTGGTGAGATTTACCTCGACGTCCTCTTGACCAGAGCAGCGGCTGAGATGCTGTGTCCGGCACAGCCGCGGAAAAGATTGAAATCTGGAGTTGTGGCGCGCAAAGAGAAATTTCTTCAGAAAGCCCCTGATTTTTACTCCGAAGGCAGAGGTCACAGGTTCGAATCCTGTCGGGTGCGCCTTTCTCCTACAAGGAGATTGGCGTTCATTTTTATCCGCATCGTTTTAGCCCCCGCGCGGTCGGGCAGATGAAGGATGCCTCATCCAAGCCGGTTGGTCGGCATGCCTCGAGCGCCTGTCCGTACCGCGAACAGCCCGCCCTCATGCGGGTTTGCCTGCAGGTGCCTCGCGTTCATGGTAAATCGCGCCGACGTGACGAAGAGGGTATCGAAATTCTCGCCACCAAAGGCGCAACTCGTCGGCCAGCTACAAGGCAGCTCCACGACTTTGTCCAAAGCTCCGTCAGGTGAAATGCGAACGAGGCAGCCGCCCCCTGCAACGCGACAATTCCAGACATAGCCCTCCGCATCCATGCACGACCCGTCCGGCAGACCGCGTGGAAAGCCCGAGAAGAAAGGACGCCTGTCGGTTATTCGCGATTGCACCCTGTCCCAGTGGTAGCAAAAGATCTGGTTCTTCGTCGTGTCCGCCGTGACGAAGGTATCATCCGCCGTCCAGACCATCGTGTTGGTGATGCCGAAGCGATCGACACTGAGCGCCTCTACAATGCCGGCGATGTCGACGCGATAGATCCCCCCCGCATCTCGCGAAATATCGCGCGGAAGATCGTCCGGGCCGATATTGTTCTCCATGGTTCCAACCCAGAATGAGCCGTCTGGGGCGACCACGCCCTCGTTCAACCGTGTCTCCGGGCTGTCCGGTTCGATCGTCGCGATCGTCCTGAAGGTTTCCCCGAAATCCCACAGAGCCACGTCCTTTCGCAGCCCGACGATTGCGCCGCCGTCCCTGCGCAAGCCGACCGAGGTTGCGAGGTCCGGTGCTTGCCAGCTCTGGTGATCGAGATTGCCCGGATCAAGCTGGTGGATACGCCGCCCGATGATATCCACCCAGATCAGTGTTCTCCTGTTTTCGTCCCAGATCAGACTCTCCCCGACGATATCCCGGGCATCGAACACGAAAATCGCCTGCTCTCCGCTATCCATGCGTTCCCTCGTTTGTCGCGCTTGTTGGCTTCACTTGACAGACAGCATTTCACAAAGGTATACGCATTTCAAGAAAACATGTCATACAAGTTGAGGGCAAATGGTAGCCAATCGCAACATAACGCCAGAGGAGACCAATCCCGGCCTGGTGAGCGCCGCCATTCAGGCCATCACTCAACACATCCGCCTCGAGGGGCTCGGCCCTGGCGACCTTTTGCCCAGTGAAGCCGACATGACCCGCAGGCTCAGCGTCTCGCGGACAGTGGTGCGGGAGGCGTTTCGATCGCTATCGGCGATGCGCCTGATCGACATGAGCGCCGGTCGGCGCGCGAGTGTCGCCAAGCTCGATACTGGTGCCATGTCGATGGTGATCGAGCACGGCGTCACCACCGAACAGATCAGCGTCCACCAGGTTTATGATGTGCGCCGCACCATCGAAATGCGCACGGTGGCGCTCGCCGCACTGCGGCGGAGCGATGCCGAGGCGGTTGAAATACAAGAATACGCGCGACTGATGCGCGAGAATTATCGTGCGCCCGAGATCGTCATGGAACACGACATAGCATTCCATGAAGCGATCGCTCGGGCCTCTCATAACCCGGTGTTCTCGTTGATCATCACCGCCTTCAGCGGCGTCACGCGACGCACCTGGGTGATCGGTTGGCGTACACGCGCTTCCGAGGAAGATCAGATCAAGATGATCGAGGGCCACGGAGATATTGCTCGGGCGATCATCGCCGGGAATCCGCAACTCGCCGCCGAACATATGGCCGCGCATTTCGACAAAAGCGTCAAGGCGCTGACTGACGCGGGGATCGCATGAAAATCCGCTCGCTCGAAACCATCCGCATCGAAGAGCGGCCCAACCTGCTCTGGGTCGAGGTCCATACCGACGAGGGCATCACCGGCCTTGGCGAAACCTTCTTCATGGCGCGCACGGTCGAGGAATACCTCCACGAATATGTCGCGCCACGCGTAATCGGCCGCGATCCGCTCCAGATCGATCTGCTATCCGCGGATCTGGTTGGCTATCTCGGTTTCCGCTCGAGCGGCGTCGAAGTCCGTGGCAATTCCGCCTTCGACATCGCGCTCTGGGATATTTTCGGCAAGGTGACGAACCAGCCGATTGCGCAGCTTCTTGGAGGCTTTTCACGGCAGTCCATTCGTACCTACAACACCTGCGCTGGCACCGAATACATCAAGGACGGCAAGGGACAGACCACCGCAAATTATGGTCTCGGCACAAGGCAAGACTACGACGACCTGAACGGGTTTCTCCACCGCGCCGACGAATTGGCGGCAGAGCTCCTTGAAGACGGTATCACCGCCATGAAAATTTGGCCCTTCGACCATGCCGCCGAGAAGAGCAGGGGGCAGGATATTACCGCCGCCGACCTCAAAGCCGCGTTGCAGCCCTTCGAGAAGATCCGTAGGGCTGTCGGCGACAGGATCGACATCATGGTCGAGTTCCACTCTATGTGGCAGCTCCTGCCGGCAATCAAGATCGCCAAGGCGCTCGGACCCTATGGCACATACTGGCACGAGGATCCGATCCGCATGGACAGCCTCGCCGATCTCAAGCGCTATGAGGCCGCGAGCCCGGCGCCGATCTCGGCGTCAGAAACTCTAGGTAGTCGCTGGGCATTCCGGGATCTCCTGGAGACTGGTTCCGCAGGCATCGTGATGCTGGACATTTCCTGGTGCGGCGGGCTTTCGGAAGCACGCAAGATCGCCGCGATGGCGGAAGCCTGGCACTTGCCGGTCGCCCCGCACGACTGCACCGGGCCAGTGGTTCTGGCGGCGTCCACGCATCTGTCCCTCAATGCGCCCAACGCACTCGTACAGGAGAGTGTGCGGGCATTTTACCGGACCTGGTATCGCGACCTTGTGACCGCGCTGCCGGAAGTCAAGGACGGCATGATCACCGTGCCGCCTGGCCCAGGCCTCGGGCTGGAACTCAATCCCGACCTCGGTCGGGCCTACACCGTCCATCGCCGTGTCTCCGACAAGGCGGACATCTGAAGAACACTCAACGGGAGGACTAGTAATGAAACGACTGACTGCAACGCTTTTGCTCGCGACGACGCTGCTCGCCGGGCCTTCCATCGCCAGCGCCGACGGGCTCAACATCGTCTTTACCCACCATTCGTCGGCCTCGAACACCTTCTGGCAGGCGGTGAAGAAGGGCTTTGACGATGCCTGCGGCAAGGTCGAGGCCAAGTGCAACATGATCTTTACTCAGACCGAAGGCTCGGTCGAGCAGCAACTCGCCAATATGCGCGCTGCACTTGCCGCCAAGCCGGATGCCTTGCTGACCTCGATCGTTGACGACCACGCGTTCGATGACGTCATCAAGGAAGCGCGCGCCGCCGGTGTGCTGGTGATTGCCGTCAATGTCGATGACACCGAGGGCGCCAAGGGCAATGCACGGCAGGCCTTCATAGGGCAAGGTTTCAAGCCGGCGGGCTATTCGCTCGGCAAGGCGATCTCCGAGAGCTTCCCGAAAGAAGGACCGATCAAGGTTCTGGTCGGCATTTCCGCTCCCGGCCAGAACTGGTCGGAAAGCCGCGGCGCAGGCGTGATGCAGTTCCTTGAAGAATACAAGGCGGCCCATCCCGACCGCCAAGTCTCCTGGGAGCGGATCGACAGCGGAACGGACCTTGCGGTGACATCCGATCGTGTCGGCGCCTACCTTAACGCGCATCCCGACACCACCGCCTATTTCGACACCGGTTTCTGGTGCGCGGGCGTTGCGCGATCGCTGCAGGATCGTGGCGTAGCGCCCGGCAAGGTCCTTCTTGGCGGCTTCGATCTGGTGCCGGAGGTTCTGCAGCAGATGCAGAAGGGCTATGTGCAGGCCCTGGTGGACCAACAGCCCTACATGCAAGGCTTCATGCCGGTGATGGAAGCCTACCTGAACAAGAAGGTGGGCCTGGCACCCTCCGACATCGACACGGGCCAGGGCATCGTGCGCCCGGATCAGGCCGACGCGATCATGACGCTCTCCGCGCAAGGTCTGCGTTAAGCCCACGCAAACCATGTGTTCGCCCGACAGCGCTCGCGCTGCCGGGCGGTCCCTTGCCTCGATTTTCTGGAGCCTGCATTGAAACGCCTCGTCAAGACCTATCTGGAAAAGCCGGAACTGGCGGGATTGATCCTGCTGGTGCTTCTGGTGGTGATTTTCGAGATCCGCTCGAATGGCGTGTTCCTCAACCAGGACAACCTTCGTGGCATGCTCGGCATTTTGCCGGAGACGGGCCTTGTCGCCATCGGTGTCACGATCTTGATGATCAGCGGCGAGTTCGACCTGTCGGTTGGATCAGTGTTTGCGCTGATGCCGATGTCCATGGCCGTCCTCATGGTTGAGGGCGTGCCTTTCCCGCTTGCCTTGCTGGCCGGCCTTGTCGTTTGCGCGGTGATCGGCTTCATCAACGGTTATGTGACGATCTGGTTCGAGATCCCGAGCTTCATCACCACGCTCGGTATGCTGTTCATCGCCCGGTCGCTGACGATCGTGGTCTCGGGCGGGTTTCCACCGCTGCTTCCCGCCGATCTGCCAAACTGGCTGTTCACCTCGTTTGTCGGTCCCGGCCACATGTTCCGCATGTCGTTCCTGTGGTTCGCCGGAATTGCAGTGCTGACATCGCTGATGCTCTCCAGAACCAATTTCGGCAACTGGATAAAGGCCACCGGTGGCTTTCATCCAGCCGCCGCCTCGATGGGCATCCCGACCGCAAGGGTGAAACTCGCCTGCTTCATGCTTTGCTCGATGCTGTCCGGTTTCGCCGGCATGTTGCAGGTGCTGAGACTGGGCTCGCCTTTGCCCTCCATAGGCGAAGGGCTGGAACTCCAGGCAGTGGCAGCGGCTGTCATCGGCGGCGCCTCGCTCGCAGGCGGCATCGGCACGGTCGCGGGCGGTATCATCGGTACGATCCTCATCCGCATCATCGACAACGGGCTTGTGCTCTCTCACGTCGACGCGAACTGGTTCAAATTCGCGATCGGCTTCCTGACTATCTTCGCCGTCGTCGCCAATGCCTGGATGCGCAAGCGTGCCAAGGCGATCAAGATGGAGGGCTGAGGCATGGAAGACGCGATCATCTCCGTTCGCAATCTTCACAAATGGTACTCTGGCGTCCATGCGCTCAAGGGCGTGAGCCTCGACTTCAAGCGGGGCGAGGCGCTCGGGCTGATTGGCGACAATGGTGCCGGCAAGTCGACGCTCATCAACATTCTGTCGGGCGTCCATACAGCTGACGAGGGCGAGATCCTGGTCGAAGGCAAGCCGGTGCGGATCGCCCGCCCTCGCGATGCGATGAACCTTGGTATCGAGACCATCTACCAGTACAATTCCATGGTTCCCACCATGTCGATTGCCAGGAACCTGTTTATCGGCCGGGAACCAACTCGGTTTTCCGCATTCGGGGTTGGCGTCCTCGACCAGAAGAAGATGGGTAGCGAAAGCATCAAGGCGATCGCCAATGTCGACCTACATCTGCGCTCGCCCGACGCACTGGTAGGTGAACTGTCAGGCGGCCAGCGGCAGGGCGTCGCCATCGCACGCGCCATGCATTTCAAGTCGAAGGTGATGATTCTTGACGAGCCGACCAATCACCTTTCGGTCAAAGAGACCAGCAAGGTGATCGGCTTCGTACGTGGTCTAAAGGCACAAGGGGTGACCGGCGTTTTCATCAGCCACAACATGCATCACGTTTTTGACTGCTGCGATCGTGTGGTCGCGATGGCGCGCGGCGAGGTCGTGCTCGACAAGCGCATCGAGGAAACCTCCATCGATGAAGTCCACAGCGTGCTTTGAGGAGCGGGGGAATGGTGATGACGAACCTTTCCGGCAAAGTTGCGCTCCTAACGGGCGGTCTGGGTTCGCTCGGCCGTGCGCAGGCTGCCGCACTTGCTCGCGCCGGCGCTCGCGTGCTTTTGCTTGACCGCCCCGAGAATGTCGAAGGACCCAGGATCGTAGCTGAATTGGCGGCGGCCAACACGGGCACGATCATCTATATCGGTTGCGACTTAAACCAGTTGGCAGAAGCCGAAGCGACGATCAAGGCGCTCGCCGACGAAGAAGGCGCGATCGACATTCTGATCAACAATGCGGCGCTCATCATCAACCGTCCGTTCGAGGAATTTTCGCTCGCCGAGTATGAGGACCAGATCCGTGTGAATTCGTCGGCCGCCTTCGCGCTGGTGCGCGCCTGCGCTCCTGGCATGAAGAAGAAGGGCCACGGGAGGATCGTCAATTTCTGTTCGGTGACGCTGAACGGCCGCTGGGACGGTTACGTGCCCTATGTAGCCTCGAAGGGTGCCATGCTGGGTCTCACGAAGTCGCTGGCGCGGGAATTGGGCCCGCACGGCATCACCGTGAACGCGGTGTCGCCCGGCGCCGTCGTTTCCGAGGCGGAGGAGCGCGTTTTTGGAGAAAGGCTCAAGGAATACAATGACTGGATCCTGACCAACCAGAGCCTGAAGCGCCGCATCGAGCCGCGGCATGTCGCCGATCTCGTACTGTTCCTTGTTTCCCCGGCCTCGGAGATGATCAGCGGTCAGAACATCAGCGTCGATGGCGGCTGGTAGCCGTGGCGGTCCGTCGATGACGAACGGCGATGCGGTAGAACTTGGCGATGGGCGTGCAAGCCTGGTCGTGAGCCCGCGCGAGGGCGCTGCCATCCTGCGCTACGACGCACTCCGGCCCGGCCGGGCGCCCACGCCTCTCGTTAAGCCATCGAAGGGTATGCTGAAGTTTGGGTCTCAGCTGCTGGTTCCATGGTCGAACCGAATTTCCGGCGGGGGGTTCGAGTTTGAGGGGCGCTTTCATGCGATAGAGCCTAATGTCAAAGGCGAGCCGTATCCGCTCCACGGTGATGGCTTTCAAAGGCCGTGGCGGCTGACGCGGCTAACCGGCACGGAAGCGGTGCTGGCGCTGGAGGATGGGGCGGTCGGCCCCTATCGCTACCATGCGACCGTCCGCTACGCGCTGGAGGACGGCGCGCTGGCTGCTGTCCTGACCGTCGAGAACCGGGCAGCTATCCGCTTGCCCTACGGGATCGGCTTCCATCCGTGGTTTCCGCGCGGCCCGAACACTTCGCTCCGAGCGCTTGCGCAAAGGGTCTGGCTGGAGGACGATCGCCACTTGCCGACACGGGTTGTATCGCTCGCCTCCCGCTCGGACTGGGATTTCTCGCAAGCTGCGCCGCTTCCCGACACCTGGGTGAACAATGCCTTTGAAGGCTGGGACGGACGCGCCTCGATCGTCCAGCCGGATGACGCTATCGTCGTCACGGTCGAGGCATCCCCGTCGCTGAATGTCTTCGTTCTCTATTCGCCAGCGCGAGACGCCGATTTCTTTTGTTTCGAACCTGTCTCGCATACGGTGGACGCCCATCACGCCGGCGGCCTGACCACATTGGAACAGGGTGGATCGATAAGCGTGCATATGCGTCTGTGCTGGCATGAGCTGTAGCATCAGGCCGGCAAGCGAAGCGGTGTCCAGCGGCGTCGGCGCAAGACGAATGGCGTTCTATCTGTCTGCCGCCCTAGCGCATGCTGCTTTGGAGCGAATCGACTTGAAAAAGAGACCACGAGCACTTCAAGATGTTGAATCATCTTGCCTTATGGTGAGAGAACAATGACGAACATGACGGTTCTGCCTGACGATGGCGTTTTTCTCGGTCGCGCCAGGGCGGGCGACGCTTCGCACCCACTTGTGGTCACGGTGCACGATGGTACGGTCTTCGACATCACGTCGGCCACGGCGCCAACCGTTCGCGATATCGGCGAAATGCCGGACCCTGCCGGACACGTCCGCTCAGCCAAAGGCAAGCCGATCGGTTCGCTTGACGCGATCGCCGCCAACAGTTTCGAGAGTGTCCGCGATCCCGCACAGCCATACCTGCTCTCGCCGGTCGACCTGCAAGCGGTCAAGGCATCGGGCGTGACCTTCGTCGTCAGCCTGCTTGAACGGGTCATCGAGGAACAGGCCCGCGGTTCGGCCGAGAGGGCCGACGCCATCCGCGCCGACATTGCCGGGCTGATCGGCCATGACCTGTCGAAGCTCAAGCCCGGTTCGCCGGAAGCGATCGAGATCAAGGCCAAGCTGATCGCGCGCGGTGCCTGGTCGCAATATCTGGAAGTGGGCATCGGGCCAGACGCCGAGATCTTCACAAAATGCCAGCCGATGGCTTCGGTCGGCTTCGGCGCCGATGTCGGCCTGCATCCGGTGTCGACCTGGAACAATCCTGAACCGGAGATCGCCATGATCGCCGCCTCAAGCGGCAGGATCGTTGGCGCAACCATCGGCAACGATGTCAATCTGCGCGACGTCGAAGGACGTTCCGCGCTGCTGCTCGGCAAGGCCAAGGACAACAATGCCTCGGCCTCCCTTGGCCCCTTCATCCGGCTGTTCGACGACACATTCTCCATCGATGACGTGAAGAACGCTGTCGTGCGCCTGAAGGTCGAAGGCGAAGACGGCTTCTTGCTGGAAGGCGCGAGCTCGATGGCCGAGATCAGCCGTTCGCCGGAAGAACTGGTTGCCGCCGCCATAGGCCCGCATCATCAGTATCCCGACGGGCTGGCGCTCTATCTCGGCACCATGTTCGTGCCGTCCAAGGATCGCGGCGAAAAGGGCGGGGGATTCACCCACAAGGTCGGCGACATCGTCACCATCTCGTCGGAGAAGTTCGGAGCGCTGGTCAACCGCGTGCGGCTGTCACCGGACTGCCCGCACTGGACCTATGGCGCCAGCCATCTCATGCGCGACCTCGCCAGGACAAA
The DNA here is from genome assembly GCF_040537815.1 of Mesorhizobium shangrilense. Classification (NCBI taxonomy): domain Bacteria; kingdom Pseudomonadati; phylum Pseudomonadota; class Alphaproteobacteria; order Hyphomicrobiales; family Phyllobacteriaceae; genus Mesorhizobium; species Mesorhizobium shangrilense. The sequence continues at coordinate 3,067,603 of NZ_JBEWSZ010000001.1, read as the reverse complement.
CCTGATCTAATGCGAGGACAAGGGTGGGGCGACGCCACGGATCTTGCCACGCGTTCGACACTCGTGACGCCGAACTCCTACTGCTCTCCTGGGCCGGATCAGTCCGAGAACCATCGATTGCGACAGGGCCGGACCTGATTTTTCAAAATATTCCGGATGAGCGGCAAAGGCGGCGTCGAGAAACGCGAATATGCGGCGGAGGTGTTTCTTCATCGCGTCCTGCGCGCCGGCGACATCCCCTATTTCGATGGCGTCAACGATCGCTCTGTGCTGGTCGACGATGACCGGCAAGGTTTCTACCGACACCAGCAGGAGATGCCTGAATCGGTCCATCCGCAAGCCCTTTCTGGCGCTGTTCTGCCGAAGGCGTTGCGCTCTCCAATGCGGATGTTCGCCGGGATATCCGTTGAACCTTGCTATCCGCCACGGCGTCCAGTTTGCCTGGGGTTCTTGGAAGCTTTTCGAACGTTCCGCCTTGCGCCTCCAGCCGAATTACGGGCGCTTGTGAAAGAGATTGGGGCATCAAGGCACGCTATTGGGCAAGCTTGATCTTCGTGGCCTGCTGCCATAGCGAAAGCGTATAGAGCGCATTTGAAAAATGTATTACCTCCAAACTCCTGATTGCCCGATAGTCCCCCACGGGTTCCACTGAACTCAGCGTGCCCACGGCTCAACGCCCGGCACTAAGGGAGGATAAATTGACGACATTCGCAACCATGTTGCGATCGCTTGCTGTTGTCGCAACGATCGCCAGCTTCAGCCCCGCATTTGCAGGTGGCGTGGACGAGCTGCCCAAGAACATCCAGGACGAACTCTACAACAAAGACATGATGGATCCGATGCAGCCGCTCGCGGAGAGCGCCTACCGCGATTGGAAGCCAAAGAAGGGTCCGCCGTGGACGATCGGCTACGCGAGCTCGTATGCAGGCAATACCTGGCGCGCTGACGTCATGAAGCGCCTCCAGGAAGAGATTATTCCGAAGTGGAAGAAGCTCGGCCTGGTGAAGGATGTGATCATCACCCAGTCGAACCTGAACGACTCCACGCAAATCCAACAGATGCGCCAGCTCGTCGATCAGGGCGTCGACGCCATCATCGTTTGCTGCTCGAACCCGACCTCGTTGAACCAGACCGTCGAATATGCCCACCAGCGTGACGTTCCGGTATTCTCTGCCGTTGGCTATCTCACGTCCCCGTATGCGGTGAACACCTCGGCGAACTTCGTCGTGGGTGGCAGCATGCTCGGCGAGTGGATGGCCAAGCAGATCAACGGCAAGGGCAATGTCCTGGTGGTCGAAGGCATTCCGGGCGCGTCTGCTTCGGACTCGCAGAATGTCGGCGTGCTGAAGGCACTGGCGAAATACCCCGACATCAAGGTGGTGGGTCAAGTCGCCGGCATGTGGACAGACCAGGTTGCCCAGTCCGAGATCCAGAAGTGGCTGGCCACCAATCCGGGCGATCTGAACGGCATCATCATCCAGTCGGCGTCTGAACTCGGCGCCTTGCGCGCGCTGCAGCAAAGCGGCCGGGATATGGTCCCGTTCTCTATCGGCGGTGAGATCGGCGCGCTTTGCTACTGGCGTAACAACAAGGATTTTGTCTCACAGGCGATCCATGCCTGGCCTCCGGGCGACGACTTCGAGTTTGGCTGGAACGTCATGATGCGCACGCTTGAGGGCCAGGGTCCCAAGATCCAGTCGATCCTGACCAAGCCGCAGACCATGAGCTACGACCAGCTTGAAAAGGCCGTCCCGGCCGATTGCAGCGAAGATTCAGACGGCTGGTACAACGTTGGTGCCCAGAACTGGGCAGGCAAGGATTACCTGGACCAGTTCTTCCTGCGTCCGGCCGATCCCGAGGCCTTCAAGGCGAACTGACCAAGTCAGGTCTGGCCGCCCCGTCAACGCTGACGGGGTGGCATTTCCTTCATTCCGTGCAAGTCTAGCCGACCTACGTCGGCCAACTGGACCTATGATGTCGTACCCCACTGTTGAACTCTCTTCGGTCAGGAAGACCTTCGGGCCGACGGTGGCGCTCGGCGGCTGCAACCTGACGGCCTATGCGGGGGAGGTTCACGCGATCATTGGCGGCAACGGCTCGGGCAAAAGCACGCTGGCGAAGGTCATTTCAGGCGTACTTATACCGGACAGTGGCCAGGTTTCGATCCTCGGAAAGTCGGCAACGTCCCCGCACGAGGCACGGCAACTAGGCATCTCCAATGTCTTTCAGGAGGTGCTCGTCGCGGATGAGTGCTCGGTGCTGGACAACCTCTACCTGGGCGCGGACGGCCTTTTGGGCTCGTCCATGAACCGGGAAGAAAAAGAAGCCAAGGCAGCCGAGCTGATGCGCGAACTCCTCGGCTTTGACATTGATCTCTCCGGGCTGGTGGGTGAACTGCCCCTCAGCGTCAAGCAGTGGGTGACAATCGCCAGGGCTCTCCTGACGGATCCCAAGGTGCTGATCCTCGACGAGTCCTCGGCCGCGCTCGATTTCGATTCCACGGAGAGGCTCTTCCGCAAAATGCGGCAGCTCAAGCAACGGGGGGCAAGCATCCTGATCGTCACCCACCGCATCGCCGAGCTGGTGCGTATCGCCGACCGTGCGACGGTTTTGCGCGACGGCGTGGATGTCGGCAGGCTTGCGAAAGAAGAGATTACCGAGGCCAGGATCCTTGAACTGATTGCCGGGGCGGAGCGCAGCGGCACAAGCCGTGATCAACCGTTGCCGACGCGGCTCGGCGATCGGCCGGTCCTCCGCGCGACCGACTTTCGGGTTTGGTCAGATGCTTCCCCCGTCAATTTCACCGTGTATCCTGGCGAAGTTGTCGGGATCACCGGCTTGGACGGACAGGGGCAGGCGGATTTCGTAAAATGCATCGCCGGCATCCAGTATCCGATCGCCGGGCGATTGGTGGTGGTCAATGACGGCAAGGCCAGCGAGGTCATGGACCTCGCATCAGCGCGACGCAACAAAATCAGCTACGTTAGCGGCGATCGCAAGAAAGAGGGTATCTTTGCCAATCTGAGCATTTACGAGAACCTGCTGCTCCCCGTGTATCGCGAATTCCGGTCGGGTGGTGTGCTCAACTTCATAAACCGCACCAAGCTGACGCCGGTGTTTGAGTGGGAGTCCAGCAAACTCGCCGTCAAGATGGGGAGCCCCCAGAACCTGATCACGTCGCTGTCCGGCGGCAATCAGCAGAAGGTGCTGATTGCCAGGGCCTTTGCGGAAAAGCCAGTGGTTTTGGTGCTCAACGATCCTGCCCGCGGTATCGACGTCGGGGCCAAGCTGGATCTTTACCGCAACCTCAAGGAATTCGCTGCTCGCGGCAACGCCGTGGTCTTCCTGTCCAGCGAACTGGAGGAATTTCTGAACTTGTGCACGCGGGTTCACGTGTTTCGCAATGGCGCAATATCGACGGATTTCGAGCCGCCGTTCGATGGCCATGCCATCCTCAACGCCATGTTCGGCCGCCGCGCGACGGCGCGCTTGCCCGGCGAGGCCGCGGACGAGAATGGCCCAGGCAACCCGGTGAGGTTCGCTGAGAGCCACAATCCGAGACTTGAGCAGGGCAGGCCGGTGCCGAGGCCTGTGACGCTGCTGAACCAGGAGGAGGTGAACCATATGGCGGCAACACCATCTTTTGTGCTGAGTTGTCCCGATATCGCGCCGGGTAGCGTCATCCCCGACCGGTTCGCCGAAGACAACCGGCTTTCGCCCAGGCTCGTTTGGTCAGGTCCGCCGGAGGGCACGCGCAGTTTTGCCTTGGCCGTCACCGATCCTGACCTGCCGGAAGCATTCAATTTCCCGCGTTCGTTTGCGCACTGGCTGGTGGCGAACATTCCGGTCGAGGTCCGCGAGCTTGCAGAAGGCGCCAGTGGCAGCTTGCGGTTGCCGCACGGCGCTGCCGAGTTCAACAGCGACTTCGTGACATTCAAGATCCCGGGGTTCGGCAAGGGATATGGCGGCCCTTGGCCGCCGGACCGGGCGCACCGCTATTTCTTCACGCTCTATGCGCTCAAGGCGGACAGGGTCGAATTGCCGGCCGACGCCGATCTTGGAGCATTTGCGGCTGCAGTCATGCCGGTGGTCATTGATGCAGCGTCGTTCGTGGCAGTTTACGGGCCCGCGAAGAAGTCATTGCCCGGTTAGGAACGGGTCAGGAATTCCCCAATCAGGAGGATCATATGAGTAGATATGGAAGCAGGAGCAGCTTTGATCTGGAGTGGATCGAGCGATGGGCAAGGAAGGTCAACGATGACCGTATATTGCCGGTAGTCGGGCGCTTTTTTACGAGCAAATTCGTCCTGGGCTTCGATGACACCGAGTATTTGGTGGACGTTCGGGGCGGCAAGATTCAGAAGATTGCACAGGGCCTCACCCCGAATGATATGGGCGTAGAGTTCTGGCTCAAGGCACCGAGCAGCGCCTGGTCGAAGTTCGCCCAAGAGGTTCCGCCGCCGATGTTCAACGACATCTGGGCGATGGCACATCCGCTGCACAAGCAGCTGATCATTGAGGGCAATTCGCTCCCCTTCTGGCAGAATCTGCGGGCGCTGACGCGTATGCTCTCGCTGATGCGACAAGTTTAACGGCAGCGCAGGAGAGTTGTCATGAATACACACGATCCCATTGTCGGGCGTTACGTTTATGTCCAGTGCGAAGGCAAGACGTATCGCACCTACTACGAGGAACACGGCGAAGGCATTCCGATGGTGTGCCTACACACCGCCGGCACCGATGGCCGCCAGTACCGGCACCAGCTGTGCGACCCCGATATCAGCCAGAATTTCCGTGTCATCGCCTTCGACATGCCTTGGCATGGCAAGTCGATCCCACCGGCAGACTTCCACCTGATGGAAGACGAATACAAGCTCACGACCAAATTCTATTGTGAGTTCATTGTGGCGTTCTGCCGGGCGCTGGATCTGCGCAAGCCGGTCCTGATGGGCCAGTCGATGGGCGGCAACATCTGCCTGGCACTGGCACTGCGCTATGAAAGCGAGTTTTCCGCCTTCATCGCCCTTGAAGCATGCGACTATTCGCCGGGTTGGTGGATCGACCCGCTGCATCACCCCCACATCCATGGTGGCGAAGTGGTTGCGACCTCGGTGTTCGGCCTGATGGCGCCGCTATCTCCCGACGATTACCGCTGGGAGACCTGGTGGTATTACGCGCAGGGCGGCCCGGGCATTTTCAAGGGCGACCTGTATTTCTACAGCGTCGATTCAGATTTCCGCGACCAGTGCCAGAAGATCTCCGGGAAGGTGCCGATCTACTTCCTGACCGGCGAGTACGATTTCGCTTGTACGCCAGAAATGACCCAGCGCACCGCCGAAAAGGTCAAGAATTCGGAGTGCATCATCTTCGGCGGCGGTCATTTCCCGACGTCGGAAGACCCGGCAAAGTTCAAGGAGGTCATCTCCCCCGTGCTGAAGAAGATTCTCAGTGCGGATCCGGAGAGGCGCGGCCAAGGCAGCAACGCCCTGTCGGGGCGCAGCATTTCCGAGAGCCGGTCGTCCTCTCGCAGCGAGCGGCCCAACGAAGGCCGGAAGGTCATTGAGTTCTAGGTTGCGTTGGCAACGAAAGACAAATGTTGATGTCGCAGTCCAGGGGTTCCCAAAACACCTACCTGTTGGTCCCGATCCTGCTGATCGCGCTGCTCTTGAGCACTGCGGTCATCAGGGGGCCGAACCTCGTATCCTTGTCGGGGTTCGGCAGCGCGATCATCGTGTCGGCTCCCCTGATCCTGGCGACATTCTCGCTTATGGCCCTGGCTGTGGCGGGACGTGGCACTGTCGACTTGGCAGTCGGACCATTGCTCGCCTTCATCAATGTTACGATCGTCAAGCTCAACGGGCTCGGCATCGTGACGGGTCCCTTTGGCGTCTTTCTGGTCGCCCTTGGGATTGGCGTGCTCTACCAGCTCTTTTTCGCCCTCATCATCATTTTCGTGCGTGTCCAGCCGATCATAGTGGCGCTGAGTGGCTTTCTGGCCCTAACCGGCATCAACCTCGTCATCCTCCCAAGGCCTGGCGGCACCGCGCCCGACTGGATGTCGTCCTGGGGCCTCGGCAACACGATCTTTTCACCGATCCTTCTGATTGTGTTGCTGGCTATCGCGGCGTGGCTTCTGTTCACCATGACCTCGTTCTACGCAAACCTGCGGCTGATGGGCTACGACGAGCGCGCGGCCTATACCAGCGGTGTGCGCATCAATGTGGTTCGGATCGGCGCCCACGTCATTGCCGGTCTCTTCGTCGGCCTGGGCGCGATCTGCTATACCGCCCTGATTTCGTCCGGAGATCCGACACAGGGCACCACCATGACGCTGACGGCTGTCACTGCCCTCGTGCTCGGTGGGGTCAGCCTTTCGGGCGGGCGTGGTGGCGTAGCGGGGGGGCTGCTCGGCGCACTCAACCTATTCCTGATCGGCTATGTGCTGGCCACGTTCAATTTCGGCTCCACCCAAGCTTTTGTGACGCAGCTGTTCTACGGACTAATCCTCGTTCTGTCGCTGCTGCTGACCCTGCTCGTCCCGGTTATCGGGCGATACCTTTATTTCATTTCGCCCTTTGCGGCATTTGTCGTCCTGGGCTGCGTGGTTGTCGGGATCATGCTGTACATCAGCACCCGTGATACCTATGGCGTGGCAGCCGTCGCCGGCGAGGCCTTCAGGTCCAATCCGGACGTGATGACTCGCTATCTGCTGCTGCCCGTGCAGTCGGGAAGCGGGCCGGCTCTGCCCGATCTCACGCCGCTGCAAAAGACCGTCTTCGGCTTCGCCGCCATCGTGGCCTTGCTGACGTTCACGGTCCGCGTAATTGTGGCTGAAGCGGCTTCCGTGCGCCTCGGCGCCTTCATCTATGTTTTCGTCTCGGCACTCATCCTGCTCCTGTTCTTGGTCGTCGGCGAGCAAAGCCACGCAGCCGGAGTTCTGGCGACAGGACAATCTTTGGGGATCGGGCCATGAGCCAGGCTTTCGGCGACAACGGCCGCAGCGGCGGCCTCTTCATTCCGCGATCGCGCGCCCTGGTGTGGCTGAACCTCGCCGTCACATTTGTAGTTGCAGCGATCAGCTTCGGCCTGGGTTTTTGGCAGGGGATAACCGCCCAGGTCGTGATCCTCTACACCATCGTTTTGGCGGCCGTGCTGTTCTGGCTGATCAACTACGTCGCCGTCATCTTCGAGTCCCGATCTTCGTCTGTTGAAACCGACACTGCGGCCCCGGCCGGCGCTGGTGGCGTCTGGGCCGGCAACCGGGTCCTGATTATCACCATGGCGGTGATGCTGATCGTGTATCTGCTGATCACGGCCACGGTCCCATCCTTCAGATCCCTTGGCAACCTGATCGCCTTCCTGCTGCTGGAAGCGATCCTGGTCTTTGCATTCAAGGTCAGCAGCCGTTTCGCCCATGGCCGCAGCGCCTTTATTGGGTTGATTGTGCTGCTGGCGCTGATTGTGATCAGCTCCTTCACCATCAATGGGTTCCTCTCCGCCGCCAGCATCAAAGCAATTCTGCTGTTTGCAGCGTTCTTGGGCATCGCCTGCGTCGGGCAAACGCTGGTGGCGTTGCTGGGCGGTTTGGACCTCTCGATCCCGTTTGTGATCGGGTCTTCGAATATCGGGCTCCTTTTCCTGATCGGCCTTGGGGTACCATCCGGGCTGGCCGTCATTTTTGTGCTGTTGATCGGCGCCGCCCTGGGCTTCCTCAATGGCGTCCTGTCCTACCGCCTGCAGGGCCAAGCTCTGATCCTGACGCTCGGGATGGGTTTTTCGATCGCGGGTCTCGCTCAAATCCTGACCAGCATCGGGTCTTCGTTCGGTGGCAACGTCTTTGGGACCGTCCCCAAGTGGCTCCAGAACCTTGCCGCCATGAACGGTCGCACCTTCGGCCTCGCAGTCCCGCCGACAATTCTCCTGTGGATCGTAATTGCGATCATTGTCATTGTCGGACTGCGCTACTCTGCCTTTGGCCGGTATATTTACGCCCTTGGCGGCAATCGCCGCTCGGCCAAGCTGATCGGCGTCTCCGAGTTCAAATACTGGACCATCGCCTACACCATCAGCGGCTTCTCTGCCGCCCTGACCGGATGCCTGTTGCTGGGCTGGAGCGGCGGCGGGTTCATCGGGGTCGGCGACCAGTATCTTTTTACAACCCTGGCCGCAGTCGTGATCGGCGGGACGTCGCTCATGGGCGGATACGGCGGCTATGGCTACACCGTGATCGGGGTTCTCGTCCTACAAGTCCTGAGCGCCTTCCTGATCGGCATCGGACTCAAATACGAATGGCAACAATTCATCTTCGGTCTTCTGATCCTGCCGATGGTCGCGCTCTACGGCCGCGCCCCTCACATCAGAGCCCAGGTCTAGGGAAAGCCCATGTTTGGAACACTCTTTCAGTCCAGCGCTGTGGTCAGCACCGCGCTCAGCGTTGCAACCCTTGCCATGTTTGCCACAGCTGCCCTGGCAATGCTGGGCCTCACATGGACGTCCGAGCGCTGGCGGGTTCCGCTGGCGCTGTCGGGCGTTGCGCTCCTTGCGTCGGGCCTTGAATACTATGCCGCCTCCAACATCTGGCTGGCGGGCCAGCAGCTCAGCGCCGCCTCGCGTTATGTCGCGTGGTTCGTGGTCCAGCCGATGCAGGTCGCATCGGTGTTTTTCTTTGCGAGCATCGCGGGGAAAGTGCCCGTGGGCGTGTTCTGGCGGACACTAGCTGCGGCAATCCTGATGGTCCTCGCCCGCTACCTCGGTGACGCACGGATCTTCAACCCGACCCTTGGCGTGCTGCTGTCGATCGCCTTCTGGCTCTATATCCTTGGCGAGTTGTATTTCGGCGCCATGGCTGACGCGATCAGCAAGTCGACGCGGCCGATGCGGCTCGGCTATTTCTGGATCAGGCTGATCATGACGATCGGCTGGGCAATTTACCCGATCCTACATTTCGTGGACGTCGTTATCGGCACCGGACACGTGGCATCCATCATCGTGCTCTACACCATTGCCGACCTTATCAATCTCATCGCCGTCTCAATGATCGTCCTCGCCGTCGCCGGCGAGGAGCGTTTCTGAAGGCTGTCAATCTTCGCGCCAACGTGCTCGGCGCTCGCGGTTAAGTGGAGGATCTTCCCATGAATGGCTCAGATGTGATCGCAGTCGTTATTCTCGTAACGATCATCGTCGCGATCGGTGTCTACCTGCTGCACTGGCTCTATAGACACTCGTCCAAGGACCAGTCCTTCGTCCGCACCGGCCTCGGCGGCGAGCGGGTGGTCATGGGCGGCGGTGCGCTGATCATCCCGATTGTCCACGACATCACGCGCGTCAACATGAACGCGATCCCGGTGGAAATCCGCAGGCTCGGCGAGCAATCCCTGATCACCAGGAACAAAATGCGTATCGACATCATCGCCGAGTTCTTCGTGCGGGTGGTGCCGACGGAAGCCGGGGTGTCGACTGCGGCCCGGACGCTCGGGGACCGCACCCAGAACCCTGCCGCGCTGAAGGAGATCGTTCAGGGTCGGTTCGTAGATGCGATGTCGGCTATCGCCTCCACGATGACCATGGATGAAATCCACACCAACCGCGGCCGCTACATGAGTGAGGTTGCCGCCCTGGCGGCGACGACGCTCGGGTCGAATGGCCTCGAGCTTGAAAACGCCTCTCTGACGAGCCTCAACCAGACCGACATCTCCGTGTTTGATCCCTCCAATGCGTTCGATGCCGAAGGCCTGACGCAGCTGACCGAGCAGATCGAGGAACGCCGTCAGCTTCGCAACCGTATCGAAAACGATTCTCGGATCGGCATTAAGCTTAAGGATTTCGAGACCGAGCAGCGGGCTCTGGAGATCGAGCGTGACCTTGAGTACGCCCGCATCGAACAGACGCAAGCGATCGAAATCCGCAAAGCCGCCCAGCTGGCCGAGATTGAGGCTGAAAGATCGAGCTCCACAATCAGTATTCAGAATGCCAGGGTCCGCAGTGAACAAGAAGGCGAGCGGATTCGTATCGCCAAGGACCGGCTGATCGATTCCGAGCGGATCAACACCCTGTCGGAAGTGCGGTCGCTGGAGATCAGGAAGCAGCAAGAGACTGAATTGACGGAGATCATGTCGCGCCGCGAGCTCGAAATGCAGAGAATCCAGAACCGCCGGGAAATCGAGGCAGAGCGGATCGATAACGAGCAACATGTGAAGGAGTCTGAAATCCGTTCGCGTCAGGAGCTGTCGATCATCGAGACGACCTCATCGGCCGAGATCGACCAGGCCAAACTGGAGAACCAGCGGATAACCGAGTCGCACCGTATTGAAACCGATAAAACCATTGAGTTGCTGGCCGTGGCGAAGTCGAAAGAGGTTCGCATCAGCAACGAACTTGCTGAGGCTGACCAGGAAAAGGCACGCTTGAAGAAACGTTACGATGTCGATGTCGAACGCTTGAGGGTCGACGAGGAAATCGTGCAGCTCGAGATCGAGAAAAACCAGAAGATCAAGCTCGCCGAGACCAAGGCGTTTCAGGAGATCCAGGACGCGTCGATCGCTGCCAACCGCCAGATCGACGAGTTGCGCATCGCTGCGCGGAAGTTTGTCGATAAGTATGAGATCGAACAGCAGAAAGAAGTCGAGATTGTTGACAAGGAGCGCCTGATCGCGGTGATCAATAAGTCGATCGAGGAAGCCTATGCGAAGACCGAAGCTGCGGAAGCCCTGAAAAAACAGGTTGAACAGGAAGAGCAGGTCAACAGCGCACGCGAGGAAGAAGTGGCCGGACGTATCAAGCGGATTGAACTCATCCAGTCCTCGTCCAGGGTCGAGCGCGACGCACAACGTGTCGTTTCTTCGGCCAAGGCCGAGAAAGAGGCCACGGAACTCAGGGCGCTGGCGGAAATCGCCGAGTCCAATGCGGCCGAGGTCCGCTATGCCAAGGACGCTGCCGGACAGCGCATGCTCAACGAGTCCGAAAACACTCGTTCGGACGCCAGCAGACGGAGTGCCATCTACGAAAATCTCGTCAGCAATCTGCCGAGCATCATCCGCGAGACGGTCAAGCCGATGGAAAACATCGAATCGATCAAGATCCTCCAGGTCGACGGCCTGCCCGGCATCAACAGTCCTTCCGAGAAGGCAGGCGGCGATGGCGGCTCGGGCGGCGGCAACATGACGGATCGCGTCGTGAATTCCGCCATGAAATATCGCACCCAGGTCGCCTTCGTAGACGGTCTCATGAAGGACCTGGGATTGCCGGTCGAAAACCTCGGAAGCGCAGGTGGCATGTCGTTCCGCAACTTCCAGGGTCCGGACGCGCCGAAGGACAAGGACGACTGAGTGCGTCCGTAGCTAGCGAGAGCAACCGATGACCCCGCTCGACAAAAACGAAGCGCTGGACCGCCACGCCTTGGTCATGGCCTGCTGGTTGGCAGCGGCCTTGCCCGCCGCGATCCTGTTTCAGTATGGATTTGGCCAGGGCGGAACACCCTATCTCCTTGCCGCGTTCGCGGCCATTCTGGCGGGCTTTGTCGCCCACGTGATCGTCAATGTGGTCTACGGGACGGGGTTCTCGCCCCGAGAACTAGGGCTCGGCCTGGTCATCTACGGACTCGCGCTGGTGCTGTTCGTTGTTCTGTCGCTGGTCAGCGCGCCTTTTGCCGCGCACAACTTCTTGCCGCTGAGCATCGGTTTTATCGCGATGGGGGCCGTGGTCGTTTTCTACCTGATCACCCGGTTCGGGGCACGGCAGGCCTTCGAAGCGTTCGACGTTATCCGGGACTTCCGCTCGGATGACCGAGATTCAAAACGCTCGCCGGGGGACCATACATGACCCCGCTATTGGTCTCCGTGCTCGGCATTGTCTCGGTCTTGGGTCTTTATCTCGCGACCATCAGCGGCCGTCACACCCAGCAACCCGGTGATTTCGTCGACGCGGGCCTGGCATTGCCGCCGTGGGTGATCATATTTGCCGGCGCCGGCATCACTTTGGCCAGCCTCAGCCTTCCCAATCATCTGCTTTTGCTCGCCACCTTCGGCCTTCAATATAACCAGATCGCAGGCGGCCTCATCTGTGTCGCCCTTTGCGCTGCCGTCACGCAGAAGCGGGTCTGGCTTGCCGCCCGGCTGACCTCGCTGCGCACGCTTGGTGACCTGCTTGGCGATTACTTCGGTAGCACGACACTTCGCATCTACATGCTGCTCGTGCTGTTCCTTTTCAGCATCCCCTTTGCAGCGATGTGCCTATCTCAGGCGGGAGCGCTGGTGAGCGCTGCGACCGCCAACGACGTTCCGGCCGGTCTCGCAATCTGGTCGATCGCGTTCGTCCTGTTCCTTTGCAGCGTGATCGGAGGCTGGCGCGGGATCGCCTATCTTGTCGCCGCCCAGTCCTTGTTGGTCTTGGCCCTCATGATCTTTTTCGGCGCTTTCACGGGCTTCACGCTCGACAAATTGGCATTCGCCGCCAACGGGATTGGGACAGCCAGCGGCGTGCTGCCGGACAGGATCCCGGGCGTGATCCAGTTTGGCGCCGGCATTGGTAAGGAGCTGCCGGCTGGGGGGCTCTGGACCACCTTCGCGGGACTGACGTTCGCGCTCTCTCTGGGCGGCATCGCGATAAGTCCCGGCTTCAGCTTTCTAGGTGTGACCAGTGCGCCGCGCCGCGGCTTTGCATTTGGCCAGGTCTGGATGATCGCAGGTCTTGCGGCGGGCGCCCTGATACTGATCGGGCCGGTTCTGGCTGCGGAGATTGCGGCCAGTGGCTCGCTGACAGCCTTCACGATACGACTGGCAGCGCTGGATCCGATGGTGGCGGTGGGCTTTACTGTCCTTCTGGTCGCGTCGGGCCAGATCGCCGTCGCATTCTTTGCCGGATCGGGAGCATCGGTCTGCACCATCGAGCTGACGTCACGCTACATCATCCCGGGCATGGACCAGCGTTCGACGCGGTTTGCCGCGCGGGTGACCCTGGCGCTCGTCTACGGAGCTGTCGCCGCCGTCGCGAGCTATGCGCCCCTCAGCGCGACAATCTTCTCATCCCTCACGCTCAGCCTGTCTATGCAACTGCTGCCTGCGGTGCTCGGCTTGTGCTGGGTGCGTTGGATCAGCCGCAGCGGTGTTCTGGCTGGTCTGATTGTAGGAAGCCTTTGCGTGGTGTTCACCGAGAGCTTTGGACTGGTGCTGTTCGAGCGGCTCTTCGTCGACCTGCCATGGGGTCGCTGGCCCTTGTCAGTCCATTCGGCTGGATGGGGACTTGCGACCAATTTCACCGCATGCCTCCTTGTGTCCCTGTTCACTCGAAGCGATGCTGAGCGGGGTCGCAGAGATTGCCTCCATGACGCTTTCGAGGAGAGCACGCCGGCGCGTAAAGGGAGCCAGGCGGCCACAACGGCAAAATGGTCCCTGACGCTGCTGTGGGCGTTTTTCGCGCTCGGCCCCGGTGCAATCCTCGGCAATACTTTTTTCAGCGAGCCGATTTTTGCGGGGACCGTGGTGGCGCCGGGAATGCCTTCGCTGCTGATCTGGCAGGTCATGTTCTGGTTTGTCGGCGTATTAATCGTGTGGTGGCTGGCCTACCAGGGGCGCCTCTCAGTTATCGATGAACGTCCTCGCCACAAGATCGTCCTCGTGCCGGACGTGAACCCTTTGTTTGAGCCCGTCACGACCCCGTGGATCGCACGGTTCCTCGACCGCGTGACGGGCCGGTAACGGGGGCAGGGCATGGAAGGCATCGACCTCAGGCGTCTGCGCTATTTCATCGCGGTTTGCGAACACGGCGGCTTCTCCCGCGCGTCTCAATCCATCGGAATTGCGCAGCCATCCCTAACGCGACAGATCAAGCTGCTGGAAAGGGATATCGGCATTTCGCTGATCAACCGAAGTGGGCGCGGTGCCGAACCCACTGCCGAAGGACAGTTCCTTCTTGATCAGTCGCGCGTGCACATCGCTGGACTCGATGATGCGGTCCGTGAGGTGCGCCAGCGCTCGGATAAGCTCAAAGGCGAAATCTCACTCGGAATATGCCCAACCATCGTGCCGCTGTTTCTGGAGGACATTCGGCATTTTGTCGAAGCCCAATATCATGGTGTGATGCTGAATGTAGTCGAAGCTTACAGCGGCGACCTCGCCAATCTCATGCGCGGCGGCCGGCTCGACGCTGCGCTCACCTATCGGCCCAGTGCGCCAGATCAGCTCGACGTCCTTGATCTGTTTGCAGAGCGCCTCGTGCTGGTAACCTCCTATGCCGGCGCCCAGGTCGACGCGCCGCGCGAGCTGGGAGACATCAGCGAGTTAAAGTTGATACTGCCGAGCGAAATCCATGAATTGCGTCGGATCATCGACCGGGTCTACCGCGAGCGTGGCATCGCGCTGCAGCCGGAGCTCGAACTCGACTCGCTCAGCGCCGTGAAAGCTGTCATCGCGGACAAAACCACCCAGTACGCAACGATTCTGCCGCATTCGAGCGTGACTCGCGAGCTTGCCGATCACGTGCTGAGCGCCTATGCGATCGCCGACAAGGACATGACCCGCACCATTGCCATTGTCCGGCCAAAGGAAGTCAGTTCTCGGCAAGTGGTCCTCGCCGCCTTAATCGAAGAAGTCCGCCGGCTGGCGGGACGGGTCAAGAGATTCATGGGCAGCGCGGACGCAATGTTACTGGGACAAGGATAGACGGATCGCCAGTTTTCGGCATTGCCTCAATAACGAAATGTTATACGGTGGCCTTCCACGGAGCGTAGGAAGCCGTTTTGGACCTTCGGCAGCTTAAATATTTTTCCAAGGTCGTCGAGAGCGGCTCGTTCTCGAAAGCTGCGACGCAGCTGCATGTGGCTCAGCCCGCGTTGAGCCAGCATGTCAGACACATGGAAGAGGAACTCGGCTTAACTCTTCTGCATCGCGGGCCGCATGGCGTCAGTGCGACCGAAGCGGGCGCGCGGCTGATGGTGCATGCCAAGCGCATTCTTGCCGAGTTTGCCGAAATTACCGACAGTGTCCGGGGCGCCACCATAGCCCCTCGCGGCGAGGTGCGGTTCGGCCTTCCGGGTACAGTAAGCGAGCTTCTTGCGGCGCCGCTGATCGAGGCCGCCCGCGAGCGGTTCCCCGAGGTGCGCATCCGCGTCGTTGAGGCGATGAGCGGCTACATTCTGGAATGGTTGAAGCGCGGGGAGGTTGACCTCGCGATGATTTATGCCACCTCGGATCCACGCGGACTCGCGGTACATCACGGCTTGTCCGAGGAAATCTGTCTCTTTGCCAGTACGTCGATGCCGGGCCAGGCCGACTTGCAGGGCTCTTCTGTTGAGCTTCGCGACGTTGCCGGATTGCCCCTCGTTGTGCCGGGCCCAGGCCACGGCCTGCGAGAACTGATCGAAGCCGTGGCAACGTCAGTCCAGGTCGCCATCAACCCGGCGATCGAAATCGACTCCTACAACCAAATCAAGCGATTGGTGACACGGCGGATCGGTTACGGGATACTGCCGCGGACGGCAATCAACGCTGAGGCGCAGGCCGGTCTGTTCCGGGCGTGGAGTTTCCAAAACCCGCCGATTACCCGGAAAGTGTACCTGGCTTACTCAACGGAACGGCCGTTGCAGACAGCGCCCCGCGCCGTCGGGCAGCTATCGTGGGAGATCCTTCGCCAGTTGGTCAAGGACCAGATCTGGAGCGCTGAACTATCCGACGAAAACCAACGGCCCGACCTCTTCGGCTAGGATCCTCCAGGCGGGCGGCCGACTGTACGGTTTCGCTATACCTCCCATTACAAAACGCTATTTGACGGAGGGACCCCTTCCGGTGCGATGGTATTGGAAAAGCAGCATAAGGAGCGAGCCATGGCAGGCACGCTGGAGGGAACGACCGTCATCTCGCTGGAGCAAGCCGTGGCCGCGCCTTTGGCGACGTCCCGTCTGGCCGACGCCGGCGCGCGGGTCATCAAGCTCGAGCGCCCCGAGGGCGACTTCGCGCGCGGCTATGACGACTATGTTCACGGCCTCTCAAGCTATTTCATCTGGAACAACCGCGGCAAGCAATCCTGCACCGTCGATTTGAAGCAGCCGGATGATCTGGCGCTGGTCGAATCCATGCTCGCCAGCGCCGACGTGTTCGTCCAGAACCTCGCGCCTGGCGCGACCGACAGGCTGGGCATCGGCAGCGCCGACCTCAGACGGCGATTCCCGAGGCTAATCGTCTGTGACATCGGTGGCTACGCGCCCGGAACGCCCGACCACGAGCGGAAAGCCTACGATCTGCTGATCCAGGCGGAAGCGGGTTTGGCGGGGGTCACAGGATCAGCAACGTCAGGCCCGACCCGGGTCGGCATATCGATATCCGATATCGCCACGGGACAGGGGGCCTACGCTGCCATCCTAGAAGCCCTGATCATGCGCAGTCGAACCGGGGAAGGGGCTCACCTGCAGGTTTCGCTGTTCGACACCCTCGCCGAATATATGAACGTGCCCTACCTGGCCCGCCACTACGGCGGCAGGGAGCCGCGACGGCTCGGCCTCGCCCATCCGTCGATCGCGCCCTACGGGTTGTTTCGGGTGAGTGACGGGGAAATCCTGATCGCCGTCCAGAACGAACGCGAGTGGGTTGTTTTCTGCGACAATGTTCTGCGTCAGTCCTCGGTCGCTACAGATCCGAGATTCGAACGCAACGTGCTCCGTATCAAAAACCGCGAGCCGCTTGACGCATGCGTGCAGGTGATCCTGGCGACCTACACCATGTCTGCATTGTGCGAACTGTTGGACCAAGTGCGCATTGCATATGGGCGTGTGTCAACCATGGCGGATCTGGCCGTGCATCGTAGTGCCACCAAAGTCCCGGTTGAAACCGCAGTTGGTCAAGTCGAGCTGTTTGCGCCGCCGGTCACCGTTAATGGCAAGCGTCCCGTGCTTGGCAGGGTGCCTTCACTCGGGGAACACGATCTGGCTTTGCGTCAGGAGTTTGGTCCTCCGGATACGGTCGGTTCCAAACGGATAGGGAATGCAGCACCATGAGCTTGACCCGCGACCTGACCCGGTTAATCCGTGAAAAGCCGGTGACCGACGGCGACCTGGAATGGGCATCGCTGTTCGTCCTGGATACGCTCGCCTGCGCCCTTGGCGCGTTGCCAACCGAGCCCGCCCGCATGCTGAAGGCGGTCGCCCCGCTGGCGCAAGCAGATACCGCCCGCAAGGCGTTTTACCTGGGCGGCCTGTCTCATATTCTGGAGATGGATGACCTTCACCGGGACTCGGTGACCCATCCGGGCAGCGTCGTCATTCCTGCGGCCTGGGCGGTGGCCCACGATCACGATCTTGGCGGCGAAGCGTTTCTCCGCGCGGTTTTGGCGGGATACGAGGCCTGTTGCCGTGTCGGCATGTCTGTCGGCAAGAAACATTACCGGGTCTGGCACAACACCTCGACCTGCGGGCCGTTCGGGGCGGCGCTTGCCGTGGCGGAGCTCCTCGGCCTCGACGACACCAGGACCGTGTGGGCCCTTGGGAATGCTGGAACCCAGTCATCGGGGCTCTGGGAGTTCCTTGCCGAAGGCGCGATGAGCAAGCATCTCCACACTGCCAGGGCCGCGGAATCAGGCGTCCTCGCGTCGTTCTTGGCCAAAGAAGGGTTCACGGGCGCGGAGAACATCCTGGAAGGCGAGAAGGGCTTTTTCGCCGGTCTGTGTTTGGACCCGATTCCGGAGGCCGTGACGGCCGGGCCTGAGCGGGCTTGGCAACTGATCAACACCTCGATCAAGCCATGGCCGTGCTGCAGGCATACCCACCCGGCGATCGACGGAGCGATCGCCTTGCACAACGAGATCGCCGGGGAAGCCATCGCGAGGGTTCATGTCGGGGCTTACCGAGCTGCCCTCGACGTCTGCGACCGGCCCACCCCCGAGGACCCTTACAGCGCGAAATTCTCGCTGCAGCACACGGTGGCGATAGCGCTTGCGGACGGCCGTGTCGACCAGGCCAGCTTTGATGCTGATGCACGGCAACGGATGGTCGATGAACGCAAAAAGGTCGAGGTCGAGCTAGCGCCGAAGATCGATGCCGCCTATCCGGAGTCGTGGGGCGCCGAGGTGATTGTCGAGACGGCTTCCGGCAGACGCCTTTCCGCCGCCCGATACGACGCCAAGGGCGATCCCGATAACCCGGTGACGGCCGCCGAACTGTCTCAGAAGGCGCGCACGCAGCTCGTCGCTGGCGGCACTTCGGAGGCCCGTGCCGACGACCTGATCGGCGCTATCCTTGGCCTCCCCGATAACCGTCCAGTGCGCTCGCTGGGTTTATTTGAAACCGCTGGGGACGCGGGTCCCCAGGTCCGTGCCGCGCGGAGCGCCTGATGTTTAAGGACCACGATAACGAAGACATCCGCGACGCAGTGCGACGACTCTGCGAGCGGTTCCCGGGCGAATATTGGCGCAAGCTTGATGCAGACCGCGCCTACCCAGTGGATTTCGTCAATGCGCTGACCGAGGCCGGCTACCTCGCGACGCTGATCCCCGAGGAATACGGCGGGTCTGGCTTGACGCTTTCGGCCGCTGCCGCCGTGCTCGAGGAAATTCAGCGCGCCGGATGCAACGGCGCCGCGTGCCACGCCCAGATGTACGTCATGGGCACAGTCCTGCGGCATGGCAATGAGTTGCAAAAGGAGCGGTATCTCCCAAAGATCGCCTCCGGCGAGCTAAGGCTGCAGGCGTTCGGCGTTACCGAGCCCACTAGCGGCACTGACACGACCTCGATCCGGACATTTGCCCGCAAGGACGGCGACCACTATGTAGTCAACGGACAGAAGATCTGGACCAGCCGGGCAGAATATTCCGACCTGATGCTGCTGCTCGCGCGCACCACCCCCAAGGACCAGGTGGCCAAACGGACCGAAGGCCTTTCGGTGTTTATTCTAGACATGCGGGAGGCACTCAAGCAGGGCCTTTCGATCCGGCCGATCCGGACGATGATGAACCATTCCACGACCGAAGTCTTTTTCGACAATGTGAAGATCCCTGCCGAAAACCTGGTCGGCGAGGAAGGCAAGGGCTTCCGCTACATCCTCTCCGGGATGAATGCCGAGCGAATCCTGATCGCCGCCGAATGTGTAGGTGACGCCAAGTGGCTGATCAACAAGGCTTCCACGTACGCCTGCGACCGTAACGTCTTCGGCCGGGCAATCGGCGCCAATCAGGGCATTCAGTTTCCTATCGCCAGAGCTTACGCCAACATGCGTGCAGCCGAACTCATGGTCCGCGAAGCCACGCGGCTCTATGAGGCCGGTCAGGACTGCGGCGCTGAAGCGAACATGGCCAAGATGCTGGCTGCTGACGCTTCCAATGAAGCCGCAAACGCCTGTATCCAGACCCATGGCGGCTTCGGGTTCGCTGAGGAATATGACGTCGAACGCAAGTTTCGCGAAACCCGGCTTTACCAAGTCGCGCCGATCTCGACGAACCTCATCCTGTCCTACCTCTCCGAGCATGTGCTCGGAATGCCACGTTCCTACTGACGGGCAAGGCCAGTGGACGCGACCGAACAGAAGCCATTCGCAGAATGGATTGGCCGTCAGAGCGAGAGCATCGATGTCATTTCGGAGCGCCTCGTAGAGAGCTTCCGCGCCATTTTTGAACCCCATCTAGCGCCGCTGCCCGCAGATACCGCCCCGTTGGGCATTCATTGGTGCCTATCGCCGGCAATCGCCCGGATGGACCAGTTGGGCGCCGACGGACATCCCGCCAAAAACCTGTTCTTGCCGCCCGTGCCGCTGCCGCGCCGGATGTGGGCTGGCGGTGAACTGCAGGTGCATGATCACCTACGGGTCGATGACAAAGTCCGCAGGGTATCCACCATCCAGGACATCGTGCGCAAGCAAGGCCGATCCGGTGAACTCTGGTTCGTCGCGGTCGGCCACGCTTACCATTCCGATCGTGGTCTAGCGCTGAGTGAACGGCATGACATCGTTTACCGGGAAGCCGTGGTGCCGGGAAATAGCATCGCTCCAAACACCTCGCCGGCGGAGCCCACGACAATCCGGCCGGCACGGCAAGTGTGGTCTGTAGTTCCGTCGTCCACATTGCTCTTCCGCTACTCCGCGATCACCTTCAACGGTCACCGTATCCACTACGATCTGCCTTACGCGACCCAGGCTGAAGGCTATGAGGGGTTGGTTGTCCATGGCCCCATCCAAGCAACGCTTCTCCTGAATCTCGCGGCAACCCAAGGCGCTGGTATACCCATGACGTTTCGCTACCGCGGGATAGCCCCGGCGATTGTAGACCGTGAACTGACCGTCAGGGCCGGCATCGATGGTCAACGACTCTGGACGCAAGGCGGAAGCGGCGCCGTGCACATGGAAGCCGATATCGACCGGGCCCCCGCCCAATGACCGCGCCTGAACCTCATGTGCCGGTCGCACCCTTATTTGTGCCGGCGGACCGCCCCGAGCGCTTCGAAAAGGCCGACCGATCCGGGGCCGACGCGGTCATCATCGATCTTGAGGACGCGGTCGCGCCCGCCGCCAAAGACGGGGCCCGCTCGAACCTTCATTACGCTCTGACATTGCGGAACCCCACCTTCATCCGGGTGAACAGCGAAGATAGCAATTGGTACAATGCTGACCTGGCTGCGGTCAGGGCTCTCGGACTTCGCCGCATCTGCCTCCCAAAGGCGGAATCCGCCGCGACACTTGACGCGATCGTTCAGACCTTGGGTGAGGACATCGAAATTCTGGCGCTGATCGAGACGGCCCGCGGACTGGAGACGGCGGCAGCCTTGGCCGGGCACTCTCATGTTGTGAGGCTCGCGTTCGGTCCCGCCGACTTCGCCTTGGATCTGGGCGTGGCCGCCTCCGAGGCGCTCAAGGCGCATGCCCTGATGCGACTGGCCGTGGCCAGCAGAGCAGCGGGCAAGCCTCTGCCCTTTGATGGCCCGTCCTTTGAGGTCGCAGATACCACCAAGCTTTTCTCCGAATGCCAGCAAGCGCTGGCCCATGGAGCCGGCGGAAAACTATGTATTCACCCTGCCCAAACGTCGCATATCATCTCAGCGTTCCAGCCGAGTGCAGAGCAGTTGGGCTGGGCGCAACGTGTCGTCGACGCAGCCCAGGATGGCGCGGCGCGCCTTGTCGACGGCAAGATGATCGACGCTCCCATTATCGCCCAGGCCCAGGCGCTCCTCCTGCGGGGCCGCCAGCAATCCAGTAAAGGTGTCTAGCCATGACCGTATCAGCGACACTCCTCAACAAGATCAAGGACAAGGATCTGATCCGGGAAGCGGGATTGATCGGCAAAGAATGGCTCGGCCAATCCCAGTCCGGAAAGACCTTTGACGTCACCAATCCTTCGACCAACGAGGTACTGGCAACGTTGCCCGATTTTACCCGAGCCGAGATCTCGAAGGCGATCGACGTGGCCTACGTCGCCCAGAAGGAGTGGGCTGCCCGCACGGGCAAGGAGCGCGCTGCTGTCATCCGGCGCTGGTACGACCTGACGATCGCCAATCTTGATGACCTGGCAACGATCTTGACTGCTGAAATGGGAAAGCCGTTTGCCGAGTCCAAGGGCGAGATCCTTTACGGCGCGTCCTACATCGAGTGGTTCGGTGAAGAGGCCAAGCGCGTCTATGGCGACACAATCCCTGGCCATGCCCGTGACAAGCGGATTGTTGTCATTAAGCAGCCTGTCGGGGTCGTTGGCGCCGTTACACCCTGGAATTTTCCCTCGGCTATGGTGGCGCGCAAGATCGCTCCGGCGCTGGCGGTAGGATGCTCGATCGTTTTCAAGCCGGCGGCCCTAACCCCTCTTTCTGCCTTGGCTCTGGCCGTTCTTGCGGACAGGGCAGGGGTGCCGTCCGGGCTGCTGAGCATCGTCCCGATTACGAGGAGCTCGGACTTCGGGGACGAGATTTGCGAGAACCCAAAGGTGCGCAAGCTCACGTTCACCGGATCTACCGAAGTCGGCCGCACCCTCATGGCGCAAGCGTCGGCGCAGGTCATGAAGCTCAGTATGGAATTGGGCGGCAACGCGCCGTTTATCGTGTTCGACGATGCCGACATCAATGCTGCGGTCGAGGGAGCTATTGTCTCAAAGTATCGGAATGCCGGACAGACCTGCGTCTGCGCCAACCGCCTGTATGTGCAGAGTGGCATTTATGACGAGTTTGCGGAGAAACTTGCCCGTCGTGTTAAAGCCTTCAAAGTCGGTGACGGCTTCGCGGAAGGCACGGAGATCGGCCCGCTAGTTGATGACCGCGCCGTGGCCAAGGTCAAGCGTCACATCGAAAATGCCGTGTCCCAGGGCGCCAGCATTGTGGCGGGTGGGCCAGACCATCCTCTCGGCGGCAATTTCATCTGGCCGACCGTCCTGACCGGAGTCACGTCCAAGATGGCAGTGGCCCGCGAAGAAACGTTCGGGCCGCTTGCGCCCCTGTTCCGCTTCGACACTGTCGAGGACGTCATCGAGATGGCAAATGACACCGAATTCGGGCTTGCGGCCTATTTCTACGCCAAGGATATGGGCCGTGTGTGGGCCGTTGCAGAGGCTTTGGAGTATGGCATGGTCGGCATCAACACCGGCCTGATCTCAACTGAGGTCGCGCCGTTCGGGGGTATCAAGCAGTCAGGATTCGGCCGGGAAGGTTCGAAATATGGCATCGATGACTACCTGGAGCTGAAATACTTATGTTTTGGTGGGCTCACGAGCTGAGGCTTGGAAATTGAATCCAGCGGTATACGGATAGCTCCGGGCGGCATGGCCGCTGGCACGGCTCAGGTTTCTCGGAGCCAAACTGTTGCCGTGACCTCGAAAGGGTGATGCGTTCGAATTCCTTGAGCTCACGATGCCAATTCTGCGCGCGCATCAGTTCCGCAACACAGCGAAAAACTTTCACAACGAACACCGGCAGAACCCGCTGGGCCACTACCATCCAAGGAATATAGATTAACAAAATCAGATAGTTACTGGACATTTCGTGCAAAATCCGCGCACGAAAGTTCTTCTTCTCTTCCATTTGCGTTCCTGCGATGGAGTCGCCGGCAGGTGTCTTGGGACGCCGTTTGACTGGGTGGCATTAACCTATACTGCGAGGATCATCACCAGTGTTTCCGCGACCTGCCGTCTGTCAGATGACGGGCCTTTCGTAGACATTAGGTTCGCCGACCAAGATCGGGCCGATTGCGTAACACCAGGGTCTCCTGCCGTTTTCCAGGATCGGATCAGTCATCGAGAGTCATCGATTGCGAGAGGGCTGGACCGGACCGTTCAAAATATTCGGGATGAGCGGCGAAGGCGGCGTCGAGAAACGCGAATATGCGCCGGAGGTGTTTTTTCATCGCGTCTTGCGCGCCGGTGACATCCCCTCTTTCGATGGCGTCAACGATCGCTTTGTGCTGATCGACGATGACCGGCAAGGTTTCTACCGACGCCAGCATGAGATGTCTGAATCGGTCCATGTGAAGCTTGGCATCTGAAATATCCTTCCAGATGTCCGGCAACCCGGCGCTCGACGCGATCTGACGATGGAAAAGTTCATCGGAAACGTAGAACCTCTGCTCGTCGCGCAAGGTCGCCAGAGTGGACTGTAAGGTGAGTTCCCCACGCAGCGTTTCAACAAGCCACGGACGCTCCGGAGAACGGATCGCCCGGCGCAAGAGGCCGAGTTCCAGGGATTCGCGCAAGAACTGGGAGCGCAGCAGATCATGAGCGCGTAACGGCGCGATCACGGTGCCGCGCTGTGGGAAAATATCGACAAGCTGCAACGACGCAAGGCGCGCCAGCGCCTCTCGGACCGGCGTGCGGCTGACGCCAAGCTGTTCGGAGAGTCGCGCCTCGGACAGTTCATCGTAAGGCTTCAATTTGAAAGTGAGAATGTTGTTGAGAAGCATTGAAAAAACCTGCTGGGCCGCAGCCACGCCCGAGGTCTTCGTGAAGGCGTCGCTCTTGTTCAGGAACGCCGGCGACAACGGTGCGGTCTTGCTCATTTTGGTCACGGTCACGGCCTCTCTCAGTGTGTCGATATGCTCAGGCCAGCCATGAAGTGCTTGCGAAGCGTCGCAAAGAGTAACACAGATGGAATCGACGCAAGAAGGCTGCCGGTCAGGACGATGTTCGGTCCCGATGAGCTGTAGCTTCCCTGAAAAACCTGAAGCGCATTCATGACCGACCGAATTTCCGGCGTGTTGCCCAGCACCGTTGAAAACAGCAGATCGTTCCATATCCACGTGAATTGCAGCAGGAACAGCGCCAGCATGGTGCCGCGGCAGTTTGGCAGCACGATCGACAGGAAAACCCTGAGATCGCTTGCTCCGTCCATGCGCGCAGCTTCGTCCATCTCCTTGTTCAGTTGCGACATGAAGTTCTTCAGCACGAGCACGGGAAACGGAATGCAGATCGCTGTGTAGAACAAAATCATTCCAAAGCGGGTGTTGAGGATGCCGACCTTCTGGAAGGTAAAGAACAAGGGGATGAGATACATCTGAAATGGAAAGATGGTCCCTGCGAAAATCAGCATGAACCAGAACATCTTGCCCGAGAAATCAAACCGGGTCAGGCCGAAAGCGGCCATAGCGGCGACAAAGACAGCGACGCTGGCCCCAATCAAGCCATAAGTTGCCGAATTGAACATGCCGGCCCCGAGCTTGGCGTCCGTCCATACTTTGACGACGTTATCCGCGAAAGGCGCAATGGAATGGGGCAGGCTGAGCGGGTTTCCCGAGCCATACTCCGCCGTCGATTTGAACACGGAGACCAGGAGATAATAGAATGGCACCAGCCAGATCAGCGTCACCAACGCAGAGACGGTGAAGACGATCAGGTTCCCGCGCGACCTATTCGCTTCGCGTCGGGTGATCGCCTCAAAATCGAGCGCATCAAGATTTACCGCCATGGTCACGTCCTAATGCGTCATTTTTTCAGCACGAGATTGCAACACGGTCTGGACCCATGTGACGCCGAGCACGATAAGGCCAATGACGACCGCTATCGCCCCGCCAAAAGCCCACGAACCCTTCTGGAAAGCCTCGAAATACATGTAGACGACCAGCGACAGAGTGCGCTGGCCTGGGTAGCTCGACCCCATGACCCACAGAAGATCGAAGGTGGTGAACCCGGCGAGCACTGACAGGATAGCGACGACGACGAGCGTCGGCATCAGCAACGGCAAAATGACGTGCATGAAGGTTTGCCGGGGGGTCGCGCCATCCATCTGCGCGGCTTCTATCGGATCCTTGGGGATGGCAGCGAGGCCGAGAAGCAGCAGTACCATCACCAGGCCGACGTTCTGCCAGACATGCGTGGCGATGATAGCCGGCGTGACCGAATTGTCTTCGTAAAGCCAGCCCTTGGTTATTGGTTTGCCAGCGCCAAGTGAGAGCAGCCGGTTGAGAAGTCCGTTGGGCGAATAGACGAAAAACCAGATGACGCCGACGGCGGTGGGCGCAAGGATGCGCGGCAAGAAAATGATATTCTTGAACAGGCCTTCGAATTTCACGCCGCGCATGAGGATGGCGATGCCGAGCCCGATGACGACGGGGAAGACCAGCGACGCGACGACCCAGAGGATTGTATTGCCCGAAGCCTCGAGAAAGTTGTCCTGGGAAAAAAGTTCGCGATAGTTGTCCAGGCCGACAAATTCGTCAAAGCCCTTGAACTTCCGCCAGTTGGTGAGACTGAGATAAACGTTGAAGGCCACCGGGTAGAGCAAAAGTCCACACACAAGCGCAATCGCAGGAGCCATGAAAGCCAGCGCCGTCCATAGATTGCGGCGCTTCGCCCGCCTTTCGCGAGCCGCAACTTCGTTGAAGCCAATGCGGGCCAGCAGTTCGTTGTCGCGTTCTTGTATCGAGGCGCTCATGGCCAGTTCCGCCGGAAGAGAGGCAGACGGCGCGCGGAGCGCCGTCTGCTCGAGGGGTTACTTGTTCTTGGCCCAATAGGCGGCGTTGAGCGCCTGCATCTTGGTCATCACTGTATCTGCGTTCTTCATTGTAGGGTCGAGCATGAACCCGTTCAGCAAAGCGACGAGTTCCCCCTGCAGGTCGGGGGGGACCGCTTCCCACCAACGATCCATCAGTTGCGTGTGGGCTGAACCCATGTCCGCGGTGACTTTGGCCACCAGCGGATTGGGCGCATCGGCCTTGAGGTTGCCAAGGTAATTGCCGGACGCCTTGCCCCAGGAATTCGCACCGTCTTTCGAGACAAAGAAGTCGAGGGCGGTCAGCACGTCCTTCTTGGCCTTGCCCGTGTTGGAGACAACGATAGGGCTAGCCTCGACGATGACTGCGGACGGCAGGCTCGGATCGACATTGGGCATGATGAACGCGCCAAAATCGGAATCGGGCTTCAGTCCTGCCTTGTCGACAATGCCTTCCGCCCATTCGCCTGTGAGATACATGGCGGCCTTGCCGCGGGCAAAATCCTGCGCCTCTTCCTGTGAGCGCGGATCGACAAAATAGCCCTTGGCATACATGTCGGACCAGAGTTGAAAAACCTTGCGCACTTCGGGACTGTCATAAGCGACCGTACCGTTGTGCAGGCCCTTGTAAGCTGCCGGGTTGGTGCGGATCATCAGCTCTTCAAACCAGATGAAGCCGCGCCAGCCTTCCTGCACCGTGATATTGAACGGCGTATGGCCAGCAGCCTTCAGTTTGTCGGCGTCAGCTATCAGGTCAGCCCAGGTCTTCGGCTCGGAAATGCCGGCATCCTTGAACATCTTCTTGTTGTAAAGCACGACCCAGCGCGCCAGTTCCAGCGGCACGCCATAAGCGTGATCGCCGACCTTGAAGAGATCACGGATCGAGGGATCATACTGGCCGCTGGCAATGAGCTTGTCCCAGACATCGTCAAGTGGCGCGATTTGTTCGGTGTCGACAAGATCCTTGAACGTCTTGCCAGTCCACCACGTGAACATGTCCGGCGTATTGCCTGCGGAGATCGAGGACTGGATGAAGGCTTTATATTGCTCGGCCGGGGCATAGGGCGTCTCGACGATTTCGACGCCAGTCTTCGCCTTGGCGGCCACGCCAACTTGCTTGAGCTGGTCGGACCAGAAGCCCTTGTCGTGAAAGAGCTGAACGCTCTGCGCATATACGGCGGTTGACGTCAGGATCGCGAGTCCAGCCACCGGTATTCGAAGCCATTTTTTGCCTAGCATTGCTTCCTCCTGGGTTAGATACGTGTAATTGCCTCACGCAGGATTTGCGCGTCCTTGTCTCGATCAGCGCGCTCTCAAAGATTTGCCGTTTGCTGGATCGAAGAGATGAAACCTGTCGATGTTGATTGAAATCGCGAGACGTTCGCCAATGACGACCGGCCGAGGCTGCTGCATCCGAACACTCGCCTCCGCTGACCCTACGCGCATCAGCAGTTGGGTCTCGTTACCAAGCATTTCGGACAGGACCACTTCGCCTTGAAGGGGCAATGCGTTTTGCGGCGGCATGCCATGCCCGACAGGGACGATGTCTTCCGGTCGAAGACCACCGATCACACGCTGCCCAGCGGCCAGATTCTTGAAACTGGAGGCGACGACTGGCAGTGTGAAGCTGCCCCCTGAAAACGCCAGGCCGCCATCGGCAGGCACGAGCTCGCCCGAAAAGAAATTCATTGCGGGAGCGCCGATGAAACTCGCAACGAACTGGTCGGCGGGGTTTTCGAAGATTTCCGTCGGCGTTCCGGTCTGGGCGATCGCACCGTCTTTCATGACGACGATGCGATCCGCCAGAGTCATAGCCTCAACCTGATCATGCGTGACATAGATGGTTGTCACATTGAGTGCGCGCTGAAGGCGCTTAATTTCGATGCGCATCTGGTTGCGCAATTTTGCGTCAAGGTTTGACAGGGGCTCGTCGAACAAAAAGACCTGCGGCTCCCGCACGATTGCGCGGCCCATCGCTACGCGCTGGCGCTGGCCGCCCGAAAGCTGCGAAGGGCGCCGGTCGAGATAGGGCCCAAGCTCTAGAACGTCGACAGCCTTGGCGACCCGCCGGGCAATCTCGTCCTTCGACAATCTCGCAAGCCTGAGGCCGAATGACATGTTTTGCCGAACATTCATATGCGGATAAAGCGCATAGGACTGAAAGACCATGGCGACGCCGCGTTGGCGCGAGGGCACATCGTTCATGACTGTGCCGCCGATGGTCAGTTCGCCGTGCGAAATGGTTTCCAGTCCTGCGATCATGCGTAGCGTTGTGGACTTGCCGCAGCCGGACGGCCCGACAAAGACGACAAACTCCCGGTCTGCGATTTCGAGGTCGATCCCTCTGACGCTGACGTGCCGCCCGTATACTTTGACAATGTCTCTGAGCTTGACCTCGGCCATGATTATCGGCTCGGCCCGCCCATGGGCGCCTGTTTGAGAGCGGGATCAGCGAAGCGGAATTCCGGTAGGGTTGAATACCAGCCCGGCCGGCCCGGATCGCGATCATAGGCGTACCCGCCAAGCTCCTTGAAGAGTTCGGCATAGCAGGCGAGTTTCTCGCGATCGACTTCGACGCCAAGGCCGGGGCCTTTGGGCACGTCAATCATACCGTCGCGGTAGGTCATCTTGCCGCCGACGATAATGTCGTCCGTCAAGTGATGGTAATGCGCATCGGCTGCAAAAGAGAGGTTCGGCAAAGCCGCACCAAGATGCAGCATGGAGGCTAGTTGAACGCCAAGTTCGCCGGAGCTGTGAACCGATGCGCCGTACTGGAATGTCTCCAACACGGTGCCGGCCTTGTAGGCTTGCCGAAGACCGCCCCAGAAAGTTGTGTCGAGCAGAATGACGTCGACAAGGTCATGGCGGATGGATTGCGCCAGTTGCTCGAAATTGACAACGACTGTGTTCGTTGCGGTGGGAATTCGGACGAACTGGCGAACGCGGCGCATCCCTTCCAAACCCCAGGTCGGGTCTTCGAAATATTCGTTGTTCAGGCGCTCGATGGCGTGTCCGACGCGGATCGCCTGTTCAACGCTCCAGGCGCCATTTGGGTCAAGGCGAAGCCCGTCGCAGGGAAAGGCAGCACCCAGCGCGTGCAAGACGTCAACATCGTGGTCGGGCGCGAAATGTCCGCCTTTCAGCTTATGCGTCTTGAAGCCATATTTGGCCTTAAGATCGCGTGCGTGCGCCACCATGTCGTCAGCGGTCGTCTCCCCGCCGGTGCCTGTCACCTGATCAGCGTAGCGGTAGAACAAGTAAGAGGCGAAGGGGATGCGCTCCCTGACAGCTCCGCCCAACAGGTCGCAGGCCCTCACGCCGAGCGTCTTGCCCGCAAGGTCAAGACAAGCCATTTCCAACGCCGCGTGAACTTGAACGCGATTGTTGTAGAGACTCGCCGTCGGGTTCATGATTTTCCAGCGCAGCTGCTCCAGCTGCAATGGGTCATGGCCTTTGAGATAGGGCAGAAGACTGCGAACCGCATTTTCTGCCGACTCTCCACCGCCGCCCATCTCGCCGAATCCGGAACGGCCTTGGTCGTCGATGACCTCGACGATCGTGCGAACAAACCGGCCCCAATGCGCACCCATCGAATGCCGGAGCGGCGCCTCGAGCGGAACGGTGATGGTGGTGGCGCGAAGATCGACAATGGGCAACGATCTATTCCTTCTTGGGGGAGCCGCCGATGCGAGCCATCATGCCGCCATCGACGCGCAACACTTCGCCAGTGATGAATGAAGCAGCCGGCGACGACAGGAACGCCACGGCCTCGGCGATTTCGGAGGGCAGGGCGGCGCGACCCAGCGGGTGCATGTCCTTGATGACGGACCACATGTCTTTAGGCTTGTCGGCAAGCGCGACGGCGTCGCGCAACATGGGTGTGTCGACGGAGCCGGGCGCGACGCCGTTGACACGCACGCCGTAAGGCGCGGCGTCGACCGCCATCGCGTGCACCAGTCCGACCAGGCCGTGCTTGGCCGTCGAATAGGCGACGACGCCGGCTTGGCTTGCAAAGCCTTGCACGGAAGCCATGTGGACAATGGAGCCCTTGGCGGTGCGGATCATGGGCATGACCGCTTGCGATATGAGAAACGCGCCCTTCAGATTCACCGACAGCACTTCGTCCCACAGAGCTTCGCTCGTTGTTTCCACGGTGCCGTAGCGCTGGATGCCGGCATTGTGGGAGAGAACGTTGAGGACGCCGAATTTTGCTGCGGCAGCGGCTGCGTGCTGGCAGTCCTCGGCCCGGGCCACAGAACCCACGACAATTTCGATCTGCGTCAAAGGGGTCAGCGCGTGCGCTTCTGCTTCGAGCGCCTCGGCGTCAATATCCATCAGGATGAGGCCGGCGTGATCCTTGGCCAGACGCCTCGCGACAGCTTGTCCGATGCCTTTTCCTGCTCCTGTGATCAAAGCCGTCATATCTGCTCCATGGCGGAAATGGCTATTGCATATTACCATGGTAGTCAACACCATAGAGATATATATATTCGTGATGGATCACTCGGCTGTCCTCATCGATCTTTTCTCTTCTAGGGCGATGTCACGGTAACGGCATGTTTGGATCCGCTGCGATCACGATCAACTGCGCCAGCACCTTGCAGACTTCGTCTCAGCCTACAATTTCGCGCGCAGGCTCAAGACCCTCAAAGGCCTTACACCCTACGAGTTCATCTGCAGGAGCTGGACAAACGAGCCCGAACGTTTCAGGCTCGACCCCATCCATCAAATGCCGGGACTAAACACTTAGGCCGAGACGCGCTTTCGCCTAAGGCATTGTTGGCTACGGCACCGAACCGGATGGCGCACCCGACGCGATTCGAACGCATGAGCGGCTACAGGGCGGCCGTCTCATCCCTTCCACATCGTTGATCGAAGAAGAGTCTGCATGTGCTCCGCCAAGTCGAGCTCGCCGCGCGCCTCGATCTCTAAGAGATATTAGGCCTTGGCCAAGCGATCGCTTTACCTGACCGCAGGATAAGCGCAGATGGCCAGCAGCGCGCTTTCCCCGGCTCGGTTGGCTCTGTCATGGTCGCGGTTGCCACCCATTTCGTGGACCGCCTTGCCGAACGCCGTGTACGCGGTCTTGTGCGCCTTAGTCAGCGCTCCCAGTCTAGTTCGTTGACCAGCGTGTCGAAGGCGCGATCATGGATGCCGGTGGCGTAGTTCTGGATCTGGATCATGCGCCCCGCCATATTGGTGGCGTCCTTCCTGGTCGCAGGCGTGCGAACCACCATGACGGCAAGGAACTACTGCGCCATGACAATCTTCGCCTGGTCGATCGGCAGATCGCCGGCAGGCCATGACGAGTTATGCCTCACCGAAGGGTGAAGATGAACGCAATCGATCGTGTCGGGACCCTCTGTCAGGCTGAGACCCCGCACCCGTTGAGAACGATGGTTGTAATGGTGTCGGCCGCTGCGTCGTAGTCGGCCTTGGCGAGTTTGCTCTTTTCGAGCGCATTGGCGGCTAGTGGCTCGAAGTCGCCGTAGAACTGCGTCGCCGCCCACAGCATGATGAAGAAATGCCGCGCATCGACGGGCGCCATCTTGCCGTCGCGCACCCAGCCCTCGACAACGGCGGACCGCTCGCGCGTCACCCGCTGCATATGAAGTTTCTGCTGCTTGCTCAGGAAGTGGGCGCCCCGCAACATTTCGTTGGCAAAGAAACGCGACTCGGCTGCGTGCTTGCGTGAGTAGTCGAGCTTGGCACGGACATAAACTGCAATGGCCTCGCGCGGATCGCGATCCGGTGTGATGTGCTCGAACGCCTTGTCCCACCCGGTCAGCAGATGCTCGATCACGTGGGTGTAAATCTCCTGCTTGGTCGAAAAATAGTAATAGACATTGGCCTTGGGCAGGCCGCACTGGTCGGCGATTTCCTGAATACGCGTGCCATCGAGACCCTTGCGGGCGAACACGTCGACCGCCGCGCGCAGGATTTTCTCCCGGTTCCTGGCACCGACCTTGTCTTCCGGGTTCTTGCCGCCCCGGCGCGCCGCCTTCTGTCCCGCCATATCCGCTCCGCCCCACTGCCTGTATTGCAGCGGCTCTATAGCACCCTTCGAAAACCTACCCAATACAGGGCCGCGGTGTTTGCAAAAAAAACTGACGATACGGTCAGCTTTTGTGATTTTGGAAGTTGACACTTTGGTCAGGTTATTTGTAACGTCCCGATCGTTGGGAAGCCAAAGGGAGGGGCGTCGCCGCAATGCCGGTTCAACTCAGGTCCGCGATGATCGAAACCCTGGCGGGTTGGCACGGCGACATCGCTCCGGCCTGGCGGGCCGCCCTTGGCGCCGTGTCGCTGGATTTCGATGCCATGGACCCAACGCTCGAACTCGAGCCTTGGGAGCCGATTTTTCCGGCGCGGCGCGACAAGCTGTTTCCCGGCGCACCAAAAGGAGCGCATATGCTGCGCGCCTTCGACGGAATTGCGCCGGAGGATGTGCGCTGCGTGATCCTGGGCCAAGACCCCTATCCAGAGCCCGGCTTTTCCACCGGCCGCGCCTTCGAGGCAGGCAATGTCGCTGCCTGGCGCGAGCTCGACAAAATGTTCTCCAAGAGCATTCGCGCCTTCACCCAGCAGATCGTCGCGGCGCGCACCGGCAATCTCGCCTATGCCCAGTCCTTCGCCGATTGGCCGGCGACGCTTGCCGCCATTGAGGACGGCAAGGTCGATATCGAGAGTGCTGATGCGCTGGCCCAGCGATGGGTCGACGACGGTGTTTTGCTTCTCAATGCGTCGTTGACGCTGTCTCGCTTCAAGGTCGAGATTGACGCGCACCAGTCGCGCGGTCATCTGCCTCTGTGGCGTCCGCTAATGCTCCAGGTGCTGCGCCACCTCGCTGGTCGTCGTGCTCCGATCGTCTTTATCGGCTTTGGCGACGCTGCTGCGCAAACGCTTGCCCTGGCAGGCATAACTGAAGGCCAGCATGCGCTGTGCGCCTGCATTGTGCGCGACCATCCCGCGCGCGCCGACGCGGTTCTGGCGCTCGAAAACCCATTCTTGCTTTGCAACCAATATCTGGAGGCGATGGGTGCCAAGCCCGTCGCGTGGTGACGCCATGCCTTCGACCGAGACCTACGATTTCATCATCGTCGGCGCCGGCTCGGCCGGTTGCGTTCTGGCCAACCGGCTGTCCGCCAATCCCGACCACAAGGTGCTGTTGCTGGAAGCGGGCGGCCGGGATTCCAATCCACTGTTCCGGCTGCCCATGCTGATGGGCAAGCTGTTCCAGTCTGGCATCTACAACTGGCATTATCATACGGAACCGGAGCCCTTTCTCAACAACCGCTCCCTCTATTGGCCGCGCGGCAAGGCATTGGGCGGCTCGTCCACCATCAACGGCATGATCTATGTGCGCGGCAACCGCCACGACTACGACCGCTGGGCTCAAATGGGGCTGCCCGGTTGGTCCTATGAGGATGTGCTGCCGGCCTTCCGCAGGTCGGAAGGGCACATTCAGCGCAAGGATGCCCCACATGGCACCGAGGGTGAGCTGACTGTCTGCCGGGCGCGCGGCTGGAACCCGCTGCTCGATGTGTTCTCGGCAGCGGGCGCGGAAGCCGGCTATCCGATGAACGACGACTTCAATGGCGATGAACAGGAAGGCTTCGGCAAATTCGACTTCACCATCAAGGACGGCAAGCGCTGGTCGACCTCGTATGCTTTCCTGCGCCCCATTGCCGGACGCAAGAACCTGACCGTCCTGACCAAAGCGCTGACCCAGCGGATCATCGTCGCCGACGGCCGAGCCAGGGGTGTCGAGTTCACCCATAACGGCGCGCTGCATATTGCTCAAGCCGAACGCGAAGTCGTTGTCAGCGCCGGCGCGGTGAATTCACCCCAGATCCTTTTGCTGTCGGGTATCGGGCCTGCCAACGAGCTTGCAGAGCATGGCATCAAGCCAATTCACAATTTGCCCGGCGTCGGCAAGAACCTGCAGGACCACGTCGATTGCGTCTTGTCCTACGAATGCACCCAGCCGATCACGCTGTTCAGCGACCTGCGCGTCGACAGGCTGACTTGGTCGCTTGTCGAAGGCATGTTGTTCGGCCGCGGCATCACCACGACATTCCCGTATGAGGCCGGCGCGTTTATCAAGTCGAGGTCGGATCTGGTCGCGCCCGATATTCAGCTGCATTTCATGCCAGCCCTGGAAAAGACCGCGAACCTGCACTTTCCCAATCCGTTCAAACGCGCGGCTGTCGAAGCCAATCATGGCTTTACGCTGCGGGTAGGGCCCGTCAACCCCGAGAGCCGGGGCGCCATCACGCTGGCATCCGCCGATCCCAGGATGCCGCCCAGAATCCAGGCCAACTATCTCGAGACCGAATTTGACCGTCAAACCATGATCGCCGGCATTCGGCTGACGCGCGAGATCATCAACCAGCCCGCATTCGACGCCTATCGCGGGCGCGAGCTCGCGCCCGGTCCGCAGGTCGAGACCGATGCCGATCTCGTCGAGTGGCTGAAGGCGACCGCCATGACGACGTTCCATCCGGTCGGCACATGCAAGATGGGCAACGACGAGTGGGCCGTCGTCGACGCGCGCCTCAGGGTTCACGGCATCGACGGCTTGCGCGTCGCCGACGCCTCAATCATGCCGATCATTTCCAGCGGCAACACCAATGCGCCAGCGATCATGATCGGTGAAAAATGCGCCGAATTCATCCTGAACGCCGCCTGAGACGACGAGGAGCACCATGATTGTCGAACACCGCACCTACACATTCCGGCCCGGTACGGTCGATTCGTGGATGAAGAAATACGAGGCCGAAGGTTTGCCGGTGCAGAAAAAGCACCTCAACCGTTTCCTCGGGCTCTACGTTTCCGAGATCGGGCATCTACATACGACGGTTCTGATGTGGGGCTATGACAGCCTCGCCGATCGTGAGGCACGCCGCGCCGCCATGTATGGGGACCCTGAGTGGCAGAAATTCATCGGCGAAATCTGGGCGCTGAACGCCATCCAGTCCCAGGACGTGATGATCATGAATCCGGCGCCGTTTTCCCCGGGCGTCTGAATGGCAAACACACAAGCATGATCGGGGACAGGTAGGCATCGAATGCTGCCGCAAGAAGTTGGTGGCGTCGGAAAATTCACTGGGAACGGCGGACCTAAAATATGGACGCCAAGACAAAGGGATGACTGTCATGACGAGTAATTTTGACGACCGCACGGTTCCTGCCGTGGGATTGAACCGCCGCGGCTTCATCAAGACCGGGGTCGGCATTGCCGCACTAGGCCTCGTAAGCGGCGCCCTGTCCAGGGTGGCGTATGCTGCTGACGGGTTCATCGCGCTCGTGCATACGCAGGCGGCGGGCGACCAGAGCGCGGTCGATTCGATGATCGCCAAGATCAACCAGTTGGCAAAGGAAAAGGGCCTTCAGGCGCGAGTCGTCTACGCGCAGGACCCGGCGACCTATGAAACCATATTCCGCACGCTGGCCGATGCCGGCGCCTCGGTCATCGTTTCGACCTTCAACGAGGTGGGCGAGCCGTTCAAGGCGCTGGCGCCGTCCTATCCCAACACCAAGTGGATCCAGCTTTTCGGCGACGCCATCGAACCGCCGCTACCCAATGTGGTGACCGTTTCCTATGACTACTATCTCGGTTGTTATCTGTCGGGCGTCTTCGCCGCGCGCATGACCAAGAGCGGCAAGATCGGCTATATCGGCGGCATCTCCATTCCCCCGCTCAACGCCGATTTCAATGCGCTCAAGGCCGGCGCTCATTCGGTCAATCCGGATCTGACCGTCACCGCCGCTTTTGCCGGCTCGTTCCAGGATCCTGCCAAGGGCCAGGAAATCGCCGCGCAAATGTTCAACAACGGCATCGACTACATCCAGACCGACTCGGCGGCGACCGACGGCGGCATCATTGCGGCGGCCAACGAGGGCGCTGGGCGCATGCTCTCCACCCTTGCACGCGCGCAATATCCCCTTGGTCCGAAGTCGATCGTCGGCATCGTCAGCCTCGATTTCGGGCAGTCCCTCTACAACGAGGTTGGCAAGGCGCTTGGCGCGCAATGGGCCGGCGGCACCCATGTCGCAACTGGCCTGGGCACCGGTGTGGTCGAATTCGAGCTGTCACCGCTTTATGCCGAGCAGGGCCCGGCGGATCGGGTTGCCAAGTCCAAGGAAATCTGGGCTGAGATCGAGAAGACCAAGGCCGGCATTCTCGACGGTTCTATCGTCGTGCCCTTCAACACCACCCTCTGAGCCTGTCAGCTGACAAGCGAATTTGGATCGATGACCCCGATGGGCAATCCCGCACTCGAATGTCGTGACATTACCGTGGCCTATGGCAGCGTCATGGCCCTCTCGGGTGTGGGCATCGCCTTCGAACAGGGCAAGATCCACGCCGTGGTCGGCCAGAACGGCGCGGGAAAAACCACCTTCGCCCGTGTCGCGGCCGGACTTGTCCGGCCGGCTGCGGGCGAACTCAGGATCAACGGCCAGCACGTCAAGACTGGCAAGGTCAAGGACGCGCGCGCCGCTGGCGTCGAGCTCGTGCACCAGAGCTTTGCCTTGCCGCCGTCCTTCACCGTGGCGGAAGCCATGGAGTTCGGGTCGGACAGGGACGCCGCTATTTTCACCCGCTCAGCGCTGCAGAAGCGCTGGGCGCCGCATCTCAAAAGCCTCGACGTCAATGTCGATCCGAAGCGCCGGGTGCGCGACCTGCCGGTTGAGACGCAGCAGGGTATCGAGATCGCCCGCGCGCTTGTCGCCGACGCCAAGGTTCTGATCCTCGATGAGCCGACAGCGGTGCTTTCGCCTTCCGGGATCGAGACGCTGTTCGAGCGGGTGCTCAAGCTCAGGGATCGCGGGGTCACAGTGATCCTCATCCTGCACAAGATTCGCGAGGTGCTGGCGATTGCCGACACGGTCAGCGTGCTGCGCGGCGGCAGGCTTGTCGACGGGCCAGTGGCCTGCGCCAAGATCGATGCCAAGCGTCTCGCCGAAATGATCGTCGGCCCGGCCATCGCCAAGACCCTTGCGCCGGGTGATACCGACGCGGCAACCGGGCAGGGCGCTCCCGACGCGCATACAGCCAACCACGACACCCCGGTCGATGCAGGGCTGGTCCTCGACATGCGCGGCGTCTCCACGCTGGGCGACACCGAAGGGCCTGCCTTGCGCGATCTTTCGCTCACAATCAAAGCCGGCGAGATTGTCGGCATTGCAGGGGTCGAGGGCAACGGCCAGCGAACCTTGGTGCGGGCCATAGCTAATCTTGTCGACGCGACGGATGGCACGCTTTCGGTGGGCGGGATCGATGTCACGAGCGCACCGCTGGCGCGCCGCCGAGCCGCCGGCCTGCGCATCATTCCCTTCGAGCGCAATACCGAGGGCTTAAGCCTGTCGAGCAGCCTGTGGGAGAATTGGTCGGCGCGTGAATTGTTGCAATCGCCATTGCTGCGCGCCATCAATCCGGCGCGGCTGAAGAAGCGCTGTGACGAGGCGCTTCAAGCGTGGGGCGTGCATTATGCGACCACCAGCCAGAAGGCGGGCTCGCTGTCGGGCGGCAATGCCCAGAAGGTGATTTTGGCGCGCGAGGTCGATGCCGATGCGAAGCTGATCATCGCCGCACAGCCGACAAGAGGGCTCGACATCGGCGCGACGGCCTTTGTCTGGCAATCGCTGCGAGAGGCACGCGAGCGTGGCTGCGGCGTGCTCTTGATCTCCTCTGACCTCGACGAGCTTTTCGACATCAGCGACCGGGTCGTCGTCATGCTGTCGGGAGAGGTCGCTGGCACATTTTCGGCACCCTATCAGATCGGCGCCGTCGGCGCGGCCATGACGGGAGTTTCCCAATGACGGGCAAATTCGTTTCGGTCTTGCGCGGGCTGATCTTTATCGTCGTGGCCCTGGCGCTGTGCGGCGTCATTTTCCAGTTCGCCGGCTATTCGGCGCTCGGCATGTTCCGCAGTGTCATAGAGGGCGCGTTCTTCCGGCCAGGCGCGTGGGAGCAGAGCCTGCGTTGGGCGCTGCCGCTGTTCATCACCGCCGCCGGTGTCGGCATTTCTTTCCGCGCCGGCTACTTCAACATCGGCGCGCAGGGCCAGTTCTACCTCGGCGCCATCTCCGCCGCCTTTGTGGCCGAGTGGCTCAATGGCGCGCCCGCCTTCGTCGTTATTCCGGCCTGCTTTGCAGCCGGCATGACAGGTGGGGCGCTCTGGGCCTTGTGGCCGGGGCTGCTGCGCCTGCAGTCCGGCACTGACGAGGTGATAACTACCTTGATGGGTAATTTCCTCGCCGGGCTCCTGCTGGTCTATGTCACGGCCGGTCCGCTCAAGGACCCGTCGGGTTCGGGTCAGCAGGCCTCCAGCCGACCGCTCGCCGCCTCCTATCGTATTTCGGATTCACTGGGTCTGTCGCCGACCATTATCGTGATCGCCGCACTGGTCGCGGTGGCGATGTGGCTTCTGGTCAACCGCACCGCCTTCGGCGTTCTGGCCAGCCTTGCCGGGCGTAACCCGACCATGGTGCAGTGGCAGGGCGCAACAGTCTGGCGTTTGGGCCTTTCCAGCTTTCTGATCTCCGGAGCCTTGGCGGGCCTTGCCGGCACCATCGAGTTCATGGGCCCCAACGGCCGTCTGGCCGGCGGATTCCTGCCGACACACGGCTTCACCGCGATCCTGATCGCGCTGGTCGCCAATTTGTCGGTGGTCGGCACGGCCTTCGTCTCGCTGTTCTTTGGCGGGTTGGCCTCGGCCGCGCTCTATCTGCCGATCATGGCAGGCCTGCCTTCGTCGGCCATCGAAATCATCAATGCCGCGATTGCGCTTTTCATCACGGCCAAATCCGGCTTTGTCGACCGCCTTCTGGCGTTCGGGAGGAGATCGGCATGAACGACGTCATTGTCGCCATCCTGCGTTCGGGCACGCCGCTCATCTATGTCACCATGGCGGGTGTTGTCGCGCAGCGCGCCGGCATATGGAATCTGGGCCTCGAGGGCCTGATGATCATCGGCGCATGCGCGACGATTGTCGGCATCGTGCTGACCGGCTCGTTCGCGCTGGCGATGCTGATTGCCATCGTGCTGTGTGTGCTGGCCTCGGTGCTGCTGTGGTTCGTCATCGAAAAGCTCAGGGCCAATCCGATCATCGCCGGCCTTGGATTGACCGGCCTCGGCCTCGGCGGCACGTCGCTCGCCGTCCAGGCCATCTTCGGCAGCCAGGCCGCCGTCACCGCGCCCTTCGGTGTGCCCAGGCTCGGTCCGGCCTTCGGGCCTTTCGGGGTGCTGTCGGTCTTCGTGCTGGCGATGCCCTTGGTGGTTTTCGCCATGTGGGTTCTGCTGCGACGCACGCGCTTCGGGCTGCGGCTGGCGGCTTCGGGCGAGCACCCCTTCGCAGCCCGCAGCGTCGGCGCCAATCCCTCGCGCATGCGGCTTTTGGCGCTGATCATTGGCGGGGTGCTTTGCGCCATCGGAGGGGCCGAACTGGCTGCTGGCAGCCTGCAGATCTATGCCCAGAACATGACGGCGGGACGCGGCTTCATGGCCTTCGCGGCGGTAATTTTCGGTGCGGCGCATCCAATCGGCTCTGCATTTGCGGCGCTGTTCTTCTCCGTGGTCGCCGCCGTCGGCATTCGCGCGCAGTTGCTGTTCGGCGATGCCGTTCCACACGACCTGCTCCTGGCCCTGCCTTACATGGCAACGGTGTTCGGCGTCTGGCTCAGCGGCAAGCTGCGCGGCGGGCACAAGGCGGCCACCGGCTTCGCTGAACTGCGCGATTACTAGGATACCCATATGCAAACGCTGATCCGCAACGCCACGCTTTTGACCATGGACGGACCCGAAGGGGCCGTCCCAATTGCCGGAGACATCCTCATCGACGGCGTGGTCATTGCCGCCATCGGCAAGAACCTGGTTGCCGCGCCCGACGCACGGATCATCGAGGGACAACGAAAGCTGGTGATGCCGGGGCTCATCAACGGCCATACCCATTCCAGTGAGACCTTCTTGCGCGGCCGCTACCAGAACATGCCGCTCGAGGTCTGGTTGCTCTATGCCTATCCGCTGCTCATGGGTCCGGCGATTGCGCCGCGTCTGCTCTACCTGCGCACACTGCTGCTGGCCATGGAGTCGCTGCGCAACGGCGTGACGACCTTGTGCGATGATTTCTTCGATCCGCCGGCGCATGATCTCGAGCGTCTCGGCACCGTATTCAGGGCCTACAAGGACGCCGGCATTCGCGCCAATGTGTCGAGTGCGGTGATGAATGTGCACACGCTCGATGCGCTGCCCTACGCCCGCGAAGTCCTCCCGCAGGCGCTGCAGGACAAGCTCGATTTTGGACCGCCTATCAGTGCCGAAACCTATGTCGACTATTGCCGCTCGGCCTTTTCGTCACTGCATGGCATGGCCGGCCGTCTCAACTTCATGATCGCCCCATCCGCGCCGCAACGCTGCACACCCGATCTGCTGGTCGCCTGTCACGACCTGGCGCTGAAAATGCGGGTGCCGCTGCACACCCACGTGCTTGAAACCAAGACCCAGGCGATCACGGGGCACCTGATGTTCGACAAGACCCTTGTCGCTTACATGCACGAACTTGGTATGCTCGACCGCAACACCACCATCGCCCATTCGGTCTGGGTTACCGACGAAGACATGGAGCTGATGGGTAAGGCAGGATGCTCGATCGCCCACAATGCCGTTTCCAATCAGAAGCTTGGCGCTGGCATCGCGCCCATCCGTCGCCTGATGGATGCCGGCGTCACGGTGGCGCTCGGCACCGACGGCGTGTCGTCCAATGATACTGCCCGCATCTTCGACGTGATGCGGGTTGCCGGTCTGATCCACAGTGCCTCGGGTCCCGACTATGGAACATGGATTCCGGCTGCCGACATTCTTCGCATGGCGACGATCAATGGCGCCCGCAGCGCCATGCTGGAGGACATTACCGGCTCGCTCACCGTGGGCAAGGCGGCAGACCTGATCATGCTCGATCTCGACACCTATGCGTTTATGCCGCTCAACGACATCGACAAGCATCTGGTGTTTTCGGAGAACGGATCGTCGATCGAGATGGTCATGGTGGCGGGCGAAATCGTCATGCGCGATGGTCGCCTGACCACCGTCGACGAGGCCGCAATCTTCGCTGAAGTACGCGAGACGGTGCCCGCCCTTCTGACCGAGCATGCAGAGCTTGAACGGCTCAACAGAGTGTTCGATCCCTTCTTTGCCGAAATCCACCGCCGTGCCTCGGAGGAGGATGTGGGGCTCAACCGGTATGCCGGCGACGCGCCGGCCTGGCGCGCCTCAAACTGGCGCTGACAACTGGGGCTGCTGCTCACATTAAGGTCACACGCTACCACCTGCCGCCCGCTGAACTGGGAACCCGAGCCCGCCCCTGCTATCGCTTCGTTAATTCATGACATCGTGCAAACGCAGGTAGAATTGGCCGAAGATATGCGCCTATGGAAAAGGGTCGAGGTTCAAGGCTCGTCCGTTTCTGATCAATTACAGAGATTCAGAACGATTACGCCTCGATCCTATCTCTCCGCTCTGATTTGTGCGCGCGAGCCGAATGCTTGAGCTGCTCCCAGTTCTCGGCAAGTGAACTATGCGGCCAGGCGTGGATGTAAAGCTCCTCGGAGCCTTGTCGAGCCTTCGCGCAGAATGGCGTGCAAATAAGCGGGCTTGAACCAGCAGGCGGTTGGAGAATGGCGAGCATTGGCCCATCGCTTTCTTTAAGTGATGTAGCCTGTGGCTGCGAGCCGCCAGCAAGTAGATGCTTCAGATGCCGCCCATGCAGATGTATTTCATCTCAAGGTAATCCTCCAGCCCGTGACGGGAACCCTCGCGCCCGATGCCGGACTGCTTCACTCCGCCAAAAGGCGCGGCTTCCGAGGACATGCGGCCGGTATTGATCCCAACCATCCCATATTCGAGCGCCTCGGCTACACGCCAGACACGCCTCAGGTTGGAGGCATAAAATTAGGCCGCAAGGCCGTAGATTGTATCGTTGGCCTCATGCACGACCTGATCCGCATCCTCAAACCGGATGATCGGAGCCAACGGCCCGAACGTCTCCTCCTGCGCGACTGTCATCTTGCGGGAGATATTGGTGAGGACCGTCGGCTGGAAAAATGTGCCTTCTTTGCCGATACGTTCGTCCCCGCAGCGAATAATGCCGCCTTTCTGCACGGCACCCGAGATATGGGATTCGATCTTGGCCAGGGAATGCCGGTCGATCAGTGGTCCGATGTCCACTCCTGGATCGAAGCCATCACCAACCGAAAGATGGCGGACTTTCTCCACGAAATTTCTCGGCGAACTCATCGTGAACGCTCGATTGGACACAAAGGCGGTTTGCCGAAACGCAGGTCTGGCCGGCGTTGCGGAACTTCGCCTGGATCGCACCGCCAACGGCAGCATCGATATTAGCATCGTCGAAGACGATGAAGGGCGCATTGCCACCCAGCTCGAGGCCGACCTTCTTGATGTGGTCCGAGCATTGGCGCATGAGCAGCCGCCCGACTGCAGTCGAGCCGGTGAAGCTGATCTTGCGGACCTTGGGACTGGCGCAGAGTTCACGTCCGACCGAGCAAAAATCGGCCGATTGACTTCGATAGTCAGCGAAACCTCAAAATAAATTTTCCGACGGTTTTCCCTTTAAAATCAAGAGCGTAATTTTTTGACGGTCTGAGTGTCGGAATTTTCGATGCTGACGAGAAAATTTTATAACAATTTCAATGGGTTAAATGATGCTTAAATGATTTTGGCCTATCCGAACGCCGCCGATCGCACGCCAGAACCCTCCATAACCGATTGAAATAGCAGAATAAATTGACCTGCATCTATCGCCGTCTATCGCGGGGCAAGCCTCCGGATTGACGGTATAGCTGACGGTATGGCGACTCTGGTCGCATCGGCAGATTGCATATACCCTCACGGCTTAGAGAGCTTGTGCGGTCGCCCGCCCAGGAAGACGGGAGCTAGAATTGTCCTGCGCAGAAGACGCTGAAATTTCGGGATAGATCGTGATCGATTTGTATTGAGCCGAAGCCGGGAGAAACACTAGGATTCAAAGCAAGATCATGTAATTTTGCATTTCGAATACTGCTCTGGCGTGATTCGATTGTCGTCTTCGCGCAGTGCGATTGAGATGCTCTAGAGATGCGACGTTTCCTTATCACAATGTCAATTTTCGCACTGGCGAGCGGTCCCGCGCTCGCAGCGGAGCCCTATGTTGGCGCCTGGTCAGGCAACACGCTGAACTGCTCTGCCGCGGCAGAGACACAGAGCCGCACCGTCTACGTGTTGCGCAAGAACTCGTTGTCTCTTCCGGCCTTCGGCTGTGAACGGGCAAGCTACCGCAAGTCGTCGCGCGGCTGGTCGATAACGGCGAGCCAATGCTACGGCTCGCCCGGAGCGTCCGGCTCGCCAGGTCCGGAAATCGGAGAGCCGTTTACACGTATCCTTCGGATTCACACCAACGGCGATACGCTAAGGCTCACATGGCTTGGATTCGACACCGGTCCGCTGGCCAAGTGTTCGGCAGCGCTTACTTCACCGTAGGCCGCGCTCGGCGTGCCCCGCGCAGACGCCCAGCGGCTATAGCAACCCGACCGACACCGTTGCGCCGATAAACATCGCACCGGCAACGGCCCACAAAGCCCAGAGCCCCCGCACCCTGCATTCGAGCACGGCAAGCGCCGGATTGGCGGGGTCGTAATGCACGTCCACCTTGCCGCCCTCGGCGTAGCGGCGGGAATCTCCACCGATCAAGGCAGGCAGCGAAGCCGCCGCAGTCGCGCCAAAGGCGACCCGACCGGAAACATAATCCTGGCCGGCGACACTATAGGCGTAACGGACGCGAGATTTGAAGACGGTGCGCCCAGGCCGCCGCCAAAAGCCCTCGAAGGCGCTACGGATGCGGAACGCCTCAATGCCCGAAGAGGCGATGCTGCCCTGCGTGGTGGGCCATGTGGCTGCGGCCTCTGCTATGGCCTTCTGCGCAAAGCCCAGGCGCAAGATGATCAACGCCATGATTGTCAGGAGCATTGCAGTGCCGGCGTTTTGAGGATTGGGCAAATGCGGCCGTATCGCCTCCACGACGCCGCCGACGAGGAAGACCAGCGCAATCGATCCGACGACCAGCCCTGCCGAGATATAGGCCATGACCTGGATGCTGCCGTCAGGCATCGTCCGCTCGATGACGGACGTCCTGGGATTGGAAGGGTCATAGTAGACGGTGACCTCGGCCCCTTTGGGATAGCGCGCGAGGGTTTCAGGAACCTGGAAATTGCCAATCTCATTGCGCAAGGTGTGGCGCGTACCCTCGAACCTGCGACCGTTGACCGTGTATACGAAAGTAATCGCCGGGAAATTTCGGACTTCCGTGGTTTCCGTCGTGTTTGCGCGGGAGATTGAGACGCGCACCTCGCGGGCCTCGCTACGAGACGAGATGATCTTCCCCCTCACGGGAAGCCAGCTTCTGGCCGCCCGC
This sequence comes from Mesorhizobium shangrilense, assembly GCF_040537815.1. Lineage (NCBI taxonomy): Bacteria > Pseudomonadati > Pseudomonadota > Alphaproteobacteria > Hyphomicrobiales > Phyllobacteriaceae > Mesorhizobium > Mesorhizobium shangrilense. Next base: position 3,023,272 of record NZ_JBEWSZ010000001.1, on the reverse strand, counting down.
ACCTCCTGCCATTTCAGGAAGGTGACGAGAGCAAACAAGCCGGCCGTCACGCATGCGAACCCGATCAGGATGAGTTTAAGTTCCAAGCTAATCTCCCCAGCGTGTCTCGCTGTGGCTGCAAGATCGCCCTTGTCTTAAATGCACTCTGGTTCTCATTCCCGGCTCGAATAAGTATTCAGCCAATAGCCTGCCATGATGCCGCGGCAGCTATTCATTTCCGTCATGGAAACCGCCTGAAACGCACGTCCATCCCAGCGCCAGACGCCGGTCTCGCCGCAGTCCGCCATGCCGCGCCCTTTGGCAAAATGGCTGATCTCGGTTGAATTAGGCCCGAAATCAGCGTTCCAAAGCACGTTGTTCGGGGTCAATTCTTTATCCTCCTCAACCTTCTGCTCCACTGGACGCGGAAACAGGGCTGGCCGCACGGCGGGCTTTTCGCTTTCCTCAACCAGGAAATAAGCCCGTCCGAAATTATACGCACCGCTGAAGCAGCGGACCGACGCGAGTACCAGGCCTTGGCCGAGGCGCACCATGGTCTTGGAGTCCGGGTCCGGGCCGCCGCGGTCCTCATCGCAATAGCCGGCCGATTGCCGGATCATCTCGGAACGGGTCGCTTCCGAAAGCGCCTCGGGCGGCGGGCCGCCATCCGTGGTGCGCTCGGGGACGATCAGCGGGAGAGCCGGTGGCACAGGGACGGCGCTTGCCGGCTTGCTGCCTCGACCGACAAGCGCTGTCACCGTACCGATCCGTTGCTGCCGTTCGTCGACCCACAGGAGTGCTGCTTTTGCCCCGACAAGGGAAATGCTGGCCAAGACCTGGGCGCTGGCCGGTTGCCGTTCGGAGATGACCTCAAGCTTCTCGGCGCTTCTTATCGCGGCGAGCACGGCCGCCACGGCTTTGCGATCCTCGATGATCAGTCCGTCGTCTTCCAGGCGGATACTCTGGCCGAATTTGAGGGTTGCGACATCGACGCCCGCCGCCCTGAGCAGCAGGGTCCCCGCTCGCGGATAGGTCTCGGATTGCGGCATCAGCGTCAGTTGCACAGGAGCCGCAGCGGCGGCATCCCTGTCGAGGCACAGAAACCAGCCCTCGGTGACGTCCTCGGCCAGCAGGCTGAGCGCCCGGCAAGCCCGGCCATTGTCGCAGCCTGCTGTCCAGTCCTGAAAGGTACGCACGGTGCCGAGATCCCCGGCGCTAGCAGCAGCAGGCAGAAGGGCGAGGCATGCGGCAAGGACGGCGGGGCGGATCATGGCGGGCTCCCGTGGCCGGTTACCACTGCGGGTCGGCGCGTTTCAGAAAAGGTGGCATGCAAACACGTTTAGCGTTCAGCGGTCTGCTCTTGCAGGCGCTGCACTGCATCGGAATCCGCCACGAACAGCGCCTTGCCCGCGTCCCATCGGTAAACAGCGGTCGCGGTGCGCGCGTAGGGGGCCGCTAACATCCGGTCGTCACAGCGTTCCTCTGGAGGAGTACCTATGTCGCTCATGATCACCGCGATCGCATAATAGGGTGTGTTGTTCGCGCCAGGCACGCCCTTGAACGAAAAGGCCTGCGTCTTCTGCGAGGTGCAAGTCCATGCGCTGTAGGCGAGAAATCTATCGATGAGCCCGAGCTTGCCGCCTCGCAGGGAGATCAGCGCGGTCCAAGTGTAGTTCTCGGCTGAATTGAAATGCTGGCTGGTCGTCACGATGGCGTCGTCGTGTTCGCCGATACGCACCAGCGCCGGCTCCGCAAGGCTCGTCACACGATCCAATCCTACGTCCACCGCATCGAGCAAAGTCGGCCTTCGATCAGTTGCGTCGAACACGGCCAATATGTGGGGCTGCTCGCCAAGGTCGTCGATCTTGCCGATGTCGATGAGCATGGCGATGCGTGGCTTGCCTTCCGACTCGAAGGGAAGCGCCCGCAACACGCCGATCCTGATGGGGTCTGGAATAGTCCCACCGAAACCGTCGCCGGCAATGTGACGAAGCGTGACGGTCCGGTGGCCGATTGCGCGGGTTTCGTCTCTCGCGAGGTCGGGGATGACTTGCTTGACCAGATCGAAATAGGAAATGCCGGTGTGGCCGGGAACCTGCGCTATGAGTTCAGCAAGCGTCCGATCCCGCACCACGGCGTCCTGCGCCACGCTTGCAACCGGCCAGGCCAGAAGGGCAGCGATGCCAAACGCAGCCTGGAACACCACAGCGAACGTCATTCGGCAGCCACGACGCGAAGAGGCGTCCGATAGGGCTCGATGCGCAGGCTTCCTTGCGCCTGCACGCTGATCTTCGCCAGCGGGGCTTGCTCAAGCTCTCCGTCCTTCGCCTTGCGAACGGCATATCGCCAGACGGTGAGCGCACCGCGCTCGCGAAGCGCCTTGCCGATCGCTGCGGCATCGCTTCCCAGCGCTACGTCTTCCTTCGTAAGGGCGATGACGGTCTCATCTCGCTCCGTCACGACCGTGAAGAGCTTTGTAGCCTGTTCGGCGGCAAGCGCCGGGCTGAAGGCGACCATGAAAGCGCTGGCGAGGAGCGCACTGTGTTTGGCGGGTTTTGGCATGGGTGATCCTTTCGTTTTCTGAATCGACCGGATTTTGCCAACGGCCATTCGTAGTTTTCGCGGCGCGGTTCAGTTCGGGAAGCGGCTGCCGCTCTATCGACTATCGCATCACGCAAGGACGGGGTCTTGGTTTGGCGCGCAGTAGAGTTGTCCTGAAACCATCATTTTCGCTTTTTATGCGCATGGTCCGCACCGACACTCCCGTAACGGGCAGGAGATGAGACCGTCTTGCCGCGCTAAAGACCGAGCCCGCGCTGCCGCCCCAACTGCCACGATACCGAACCGCCCTGAACGATACCGCTGACCTAATTATTGACGGCGTGCATGGCGGTATAACAATGAACGTATATTTTTCTCTAAGAAATCCAATAGGTTATGGCGCTTGGAAATAATGGAATGGGAGTAGGGGTTGGCGTAGTCTGGAGTGCTCTGTCGTAGTCCTTCGCAGAAAACAGCGATTTTCGTGGCATCCTATTCACGATGGTTCCTGCGTCATCAACTGAAGTCATTGCTCTCTTAAGTCACCGATTTCCATGACCCTGTGCAAAACAGGGCTGCGTTGGCCGTTAAGGGCAGCGATTTTGCGCAATGACCGCCGCCTGTCGATCAAGTCTGGTCAGTTCGCTAGGGTGAGTCGACCCCCGTCGGGCGCCATGCTTGGCATTGCTGATCTTGTGCGCGCCGAGGGTCAGGGCGGGTTGGAGCTAGCGTGTGTTGTTTGCTCGCGCGTTTCCGGACTAATGGCCCCCATGTCGTTGCCCCAACGAGGCCCCTGACAAAGAGAAGGTTTCCCTACATGATCTGGATCATGTCGCTGCCATCGCCAAGGAACTGAAGCGCTTCCCTTGGGATGGACGGGTCCTTGGCGTTAAGCACGGTCAGGCTTGCCAGCTGCTCGCGCCCGATCAGGCCGGGACCGCGGTAGTGTAGCGCCACCTTGGTCGAATAAGGCTGGCGGAACATCGTCGCGGCGATGCCGCTGGTGATGCCGAACATGAACTTCTTTGAACTGCGCTGCACCGGCGCGAACACGCCGAAGGTCAGCTCATTGCGCTGGATGCGCTCGAAATCGACGGAGAAGACGCGGCCTGCAACCGGGAAGACGAAGCCGTAATATTTGAAGACATAGTCGATCTTGTCGGGCGCGTCGTAGCTCGGGAAGCGCTCGATGTAATAGTGCTGGTGGAAGTCGTTGTTGCGGTAGATGCAGTAAGCCGAGCGCAGGATCGAGCCCTTGTAGATGGAGGAATACTGATAGCGGTCGTAGACGCCGACGAGGTCGTTGCCGTCCGACTTGGCGCCGATGATCGCCGTCTCGATGAATTTGGTGACCTCGGGTGATTCCCGCAGCTTTTCCATCACCTGGAAGAAATTGCCCTCGACCAGGGTCCTGAATTCGAAGGCCGGCGAGAACAGGATCGAGACGCTGACGCCAAAGAAATTGGCGATCAGGCTCATGTTCTGTGGCGAGGGCAGATGCAGGCCGGAGAGATATTTGTTGAACTGCTGGCGATTGAGGCCGATCTTGCGACAGACCGTGCTGATCGATCCCTGACGCTCGCATAGAAAGCGCAGATTGGCGGCGAAATCCGCGATATTGCCGGCGTCATGGTCCATCCGCTGCTTCCGTTCATGATCTGAAGCAATTTTGCGCACATATTGCCTCAGATCGCTTCAACAATCAAACCGCTGCGAACTTGCCGAAACGGCTCGCCGGATGCTGATTAGGGCCAACGTCACGGGCAGGAAATTCTCTTGGTTTCCGCACCTTGCCGAACAGAGAACAAGAGAGGGACGAGCCACATGAGATTGACTGGCGGCCAGATCGTGGCCACGGCGCTGAAGGACTATGGGATCGAGTATGTCGCCGGCGTGCCCGGCCACGGCATCTGGTCGTTGTTCGACGCCTTCCTCGCCGAAGGCTCGCACATCCCCTTCATCCAGGTCATGCACGAGCAGAGCGCAGTGCACATGGCCGACGGCTATTTTCGCGCCAGCGGCAAGCCGATGGCGTGCTCGACCTCGATCGGGCCGGGCGCCACCAACACCATCATCGGGCTTGCCACCTGCTATACGGACTCGATCCCCGCCTTCTACGTCTCGGGCGGCCCGGCGACGCACATGAAGGGCCATGGCGTCATGCAGGAGCTGGAGCGCCAGCAGGAAAACGCCTTTCCGCGCATTACAGAGCAGGTGACCAAGCGCGTCTACAAGGCCGGCCGTGTCGACGAGCTGCCCTTCATCATGCACCGCGCCTTCAACACCATGCTGTCGGGCCGTCCGGGGCCGGTGCATGTCGAAGTGCCGATGGACATCCAGACCGAGGCGGCCGAAGTCACCATCCACCCGCTGGCGCAACGCATGGCGGTCGGCGTCGCCTATCCCGATCCAATCGCCGTCGAGCGGGCGGCAGCGCTCCTGCTGTCGGCTGAGCGCCCGGTGATCCTCGCCGGCGGCGGCGCCATCAGCGCCAACGCTTCGCAGGCGCTGACCGCACTTGCCGAAAAGATCGGCGCTGCCGTGTCCACGACATGGAACGGCAAGGGCGCGATCTCGGAAGACCATCCGCTGTCGATCGGCGCCATCGGCCAGACCGGCACCTCCTGCGGCAACAAGATCACCGCCAGCGCCGACGTCGTCATGTCGGTCGGCTGCCGCTTCACCGACTGGTCGGCGTCGAGCTACCGCAAGGGCGCCTCGATCTCGATCCCGCCGGGCAAACTGATCCATATCGACCTCGACCATCACGAGATCGGCAAGAACTACGCCACTGAGGTCGGCATCGTCGCGGACGCTCGCGTCACGCTGGAAGCTATCCTTTCGGCAATCTCCGACCAGCAAGCTGCAAGGGTTATGAACCGCCGCGACCGCTATCTTGCCGACATTCATGCGGCCAAGGTCGAGTGGGAAGCGATGCTGGCGCCGCGCCGTGACTCGCATGAAAGCCCCTTCACCTCGCAGCGTCCACTCGGTGCTTTGCGCAAGGTGATGGATCGCAACGGCATCATCCTCGCCGGCTCCGGCAACACGCAAGGCGCCGTCAAGCAGACCTTCCCGGTCTATGAGCCGCGCACGCATCTGACGTCGGGGTCGTTCTCGCCGATGGGCTGGGCGGTGCCTGCGGCACTCGGCGCCAAGCTCGCCATGCCGGATCGCCAGGTGGTGGCGGTGGTCGGCGACGGCGACTTCATGATGTCGCTGCCTGAAATGGGAACAGCGGTCATGAACGGCATACCGGCGGTGTTCCTGGTGCAGAACAATCGCGGCTACATGTCGATCCGTGGGGGCCAGCGTAAATTCATGGGCCGGCACGTCGCCAGCGAGTTCAACTATCACAAAGGCAATGGCGAGCCCTACACCGCCAACATCTCCGAAGTGGCGAAAAACTTCGGCATGGAATCCTGGAAGGTCGAAGACTCGGCCGATCTGGAAAAGACACTGAAGGCGGCGCTCGACTGCGGCGCCCCGGCGCTGGTCGAGGTGACCACTTCGCGCGATGCCGCCGGCCCCTTCGTCACCGGCTGGTGGGATTTCCCGTCGCCCGAATATTACGACAAGGAGCAGGAGGCCTACGCCGAAGGCCGCGCGCTCGAACAGCACCTTTAAGACAGAGCAGGCGGGCGGCCAAGCCGCCTGTCATCCATGGAGAATAGGCCGGATCGGCGCTGCGCTTCTCGTGGCGACAGCCAGACTTTGCCTGCAGGAAGGCCATTGCCATGATCAGACATTTGAAGTCGGCGCAGCTCGCGGGCGAAACCGCCGAGGCCGCCGCCGTGACCAGGACGGTTGAAGCTCTGCTGGCAGAAGTCGAGAGTGGCGGCGACGCCGCCGTGCGTGCGCTGTCAGTCAAGTTCGACGGGCTCGATCGCCAGTTCTACCGGCTGACCGATGCGGAGATCCGGCATTGCGTCGATAGCCTTACCAGCCGCCAACGCGCCGACATCGAATTCGCGCAGGAGCAGGTTCGCGGCTTCGCCCAGGCGCAGAAAGACGCGCTCCGGGATATCGAAGTCGAGACCTTGCCGGGCGTCGTGCTTGGCCACAGAAACATCCCGGTCGCCAATGTCGGCTGCTACGTGCCGGGGGGCAAATATCCGCTGCTGGCTTCCGCCCATATGTCGGTTCTGACAGCCAAGGTCGCCGGCTGCGATCGCGTCATCACCTGCGCGCCGCCCTTCGGCGGCGAGATCGCGCCGCTGATCGTCGCCGCCCAGCATCTGGCAGGTGCCGACGAGATCTATTGCCTTGGCGGCGTCCAGGCGATCGCGGCGATGGCCTTCGGCACCGAGACTATTCAGCCGGTCGACATGCTGGCCGGCCCCGGCAATGCCTATGTCGCCGAGGCCAAGCGGCTGTTGTTCGGCCGCGTCGGCATCGACCTGTTCGCCGGACCGACCGAGACGCTCGTCATTGCGGACGACACGGTCGATGGCGAGCTTTGCGCCACCGACCTGCTGGGACAGGCCGAGCACGGCGTCAATTCGCCCGCGGTGCTTTTGACGAATTCGGAAAAGCTGGCGCGTGACACGCTTGCCGAGATCGAGCGCCTGCTGAAAATCCTGCCGACCGCTGCCATCGCCCGCAAGGCATGGGAGGACTACGGCGAGGTCATCGTTTGCGACACGCTCGACGAGATGGTGGCGGAAGCCGACCGCATCGCCTCGGAACATGTGCAGGTGATGACTGCTGATCCCGACTACTTCCTCGACGGGATGAAGAACTACGGCGCGATGTTCTTGGGCGCGCGCACCACCGTCGCCTATGGCGACAAGGTGATCGGCACAAACCACACGCTGCCGACCAAGCGGGCAGCGCGCTACACGGGCGGGCTGTGGGTCGGCAAGTTCCTGAAGACCTGTACCTACCAGCGGATCCTGACCGACGAAGCCTCCGTGCTGGTCGGCGAGTATTGCTCGCGCCTTTGCATCATGGAAGGATTCGCCGGCCACGCCGAGCAGGCCAATGTTCGGCTGCGGCGCTATGGCGGCAGGAATGTTCCCTACGGCGGCGCGGTGGAGTAGGTAAACCGCATAAGGGACAACAATACGCAATGCTGACTGGTTACACCGACCGCCTCAGTGCCCGTCCGGGCCAAACACTGTCCTTCATGGTCAGCACGGACGCGCCGCTGTTCAAGGCCGAGATCGTGCGCTTGCTGCATGGCGACGGCGATCCGCGCGGGCCGGGCCGTCGCGAGTTTGCTATCGGGACCAGGGTGGATGGCGAGTATTCGGGTGTCGAGCAGAAACTCTTTCCCGGTTCTTGCATCATCGTTGCCGATCATCCCGAGCTACGGTTATCCGGCGATTTCACCATCTTCGCCTGGATCCGGCCGACGCGGCTGGCCTCCGGCGAACAAGTGATTCTCTCCAAGCAAGGACGGGACGATGCCGGTTTCGAGCTCGGCCTGAGTGATACTGGAAGACTGTTCCTGCGACTCGGTGCAGCACGCATCGAAGGGGCAGCGCCTGTGCTGGAGCAGCGCTGGCTCTGGGTCGCCGCACGTTACGACGCCGCCACCGGATCGGCCGGGCTCTCTACGGGGTTTGCCACGCATGATCAGTCGCTGGTGAGAGATCTCGGCGGGGCAGGGCATCTGCCGCCTGCCATGAGCTCTGATGCGCCGTTTCTGATCGCAGCATCGATGCGTGGCAGCCGGCGCTGCAGTTTCTACAACGGACTGATTGCTGATCCCTGCATCTTCGGCAAATGGCTAGGCGATGCCGAGCTTGGCGACCTCGCTGACGGCGTCGATTTTGACGCCCTGCCGCAGCCCTGCATCGCCGCCTGGGACTTCAGCGTCGGCAGCAATGGGGCGGGAATTCACGACGCTGGCGGGCGGAGGTTCGACGGTGAAACCCATCAATCGCCAGTGCGTGCCATGACCGGCCCGCACTGGACCGGCGAGACGGATGATCCAAGGGGCGATCCGCGCGGTTACCGCGCCATCCACTTCCACGAGGACAGCCTGTCGGACGCCGGCTGGGTCGAGAGTTTTGCGTTCACCATTCCGGACGATCTGCCAAGCGGCGTCTATTCCGCCCGATTGACGGCAGGCGGTGAGACCGACGACCTGCCTTTCCTCGTCTGCCCGCCCAAGGGCGTTGCCACAGCGCCGCTGGCGCTGGTGGTGCCGACCTTCACCTACCTGGCCTACGGCAATGAGATGTGGCGCGAGTATGGGCTGAACTGCCTCTACGACCGCTACCTGGACGGGGCTGGGGTGCCGCTCGCCTCACAGCGACACCCGATCAAGACCTTTCGGCCCGGCCGGGGCTTGCTGAGATCGGTGACCGGCGAGCACTTCGGCCGGCATCTCTCCGCTGATCTCTATGCCTTCGACTGGCTCGACGCGATCGGCCAGCCGGTCGATGTTATCACCGACCACGAACTTCACCGCGAAGGCGTGGGCCTGTTGAGGCAATACAAGGCAGTGATGACCGGCTCGCATCCGGAATATGTCTCCGGCCAGATGCTCGACGCGCTGGAAGCCTATCTCGGCTCTGGCGGCAGCGTCGCTTATCTCGGCGGCAACGGTTTCTACAGCGTCACCTCGCTGGCCGATGATGGCGGCATGATCGAGGTGCGCCGCCCCAACGGCACGCGGCCATGGTCGTCCAGACCCGGTGAGAGCCACCATGCGCTCACCGGCGAACCCGGCGGCCTGTGGCGGTTTCGCGGTCGTGCGCCGCAACGTCTGGTCGGCGTCGGCTTCACCGCGCAGGGCTGGACCTCGCACAACGATTGCGGCCTGCCGCGTCCCTATCGGCAGACGGGCGATCGCAGCCACCCATTGGTGGCGGAACTGCTTGCTGGCATCAGCGAGGACGAGGCGATCGGCGATTTCGAAACGCTGGGACTCGGCGTCGGTGCGGCAGGCGACGAGGTGGATCGAGCCGATCTTATACTCGGAACGCCCGCGCATGCGCATGTGCTGGCAACAGCGACCGGATTTTCGACCGACTATCAGCTGGTCATCGACGACCGCCGCGATGTCAACGAGGCCGCGACGCTTCCTGGCAATCCGCTGGTGCGGTCGGATATCGTCAGTTTCGAAACCGCCGCGGGTGGCCTCGTCTTCTCCGTCGGCTCGATGCAGTGGTTCAGCGCGCTCTCGCACAATGGCTACGACAACACCGTCTCGACGCTGACGAGAAATGTGCTGAGGCGAATGCTGCGGTAGAGCCGAGTCTTCCCCAATCACCCCAGATGCTGGCGAATGACCCGGTTGAGCTTGCGCAACGCGCGGGGGATCTGCTTTTCCTCCGTCGCCGCATAGCCGATCATCAGCCCGTGCTCTGGTGCGCCGTGGATGTAATGCGCGGACAGGGGCGTGACGTTGACGCCGACCTTGAGCGCGCCTCCGACGATGGCGACATCGTCGATTGGAGTGCGAAAGCGCCATGTCGTCTGCAGGCCGTTGCCTTCGTCGAGCTGCTCCATCATGTCGCCGACCAGCGCCTGGGCATGGCCGGTCAGCAGCGTCCGCCTTGCCGCGTAAAGCCGTTTCATGCGCCGCGTGTGTCGGGCAAAATCGCCATTGCGAATGAAGTCGGCGAGTGCTGCCTGGGTGACGAGCGGAGCCGCCGTTCCCATCAAGAAATTCGCCTTGCGCACAGGCCGCACCACTTCGCCGGGAAAGATGATGAAGCCCAGCCGCAAGTCGGGCAGCATGGTCTTGGCGAACGAACCGACATAGATGGTGCGATGGTCGGTGTCCTGTGACTGCAGCGTCGGCACGCGATTGCCGCTGAAGCGGAACTCGCTGTCGAAATCGTCCTCGATCACCCAGGCCCCGATTTCCGCCGCCAGCTGCAAAAGGCGCAGCCGCTGCTCGATGCGCATGGTCGATCCCAGCGGAAACTGGCAGGAGGGGGTCAGGTAGATCAGCTTCGGCCGCACCGTCGCAATCGTCTTCAGGTCCCAGTTGCACCCGTCCACGTCAAGCGGTGCGATGTGGGCGCCCGCCGCGCCGAAGGCGCCATGCGCGCCGGTATAGCCCGGTTCCTCGATCATCACCGCGTCGCCGGCATCGATCAGCAGATGCGCCAGCAGCGTGAAGGCGCCCTGGGCGCCACCGGTGATCATGATCTGGTCCGGCTGGCATTTCACGCCGCGCGACGATTGCATGTACTGGGCAATCACCTCGCGCAGGCCCTGATGGCCGCCATAGCTGTGATAACCGAAGGTTTCGCCGGCGGTCGGGCGCATGTGCTTCGACAGCAGGCGGCGCCAGATGGTGAACGGAAAGGCGGCGGCGTCGGGCAGGCCCGGCTGCAGCGAATGGCTGCCCGGAAAGCCGGTTTCATGGCGCAGGGCTACCAGTGCCAGGCCGCGCCGCGAGAGATTGTCCTGAAGCGGCGGCAGCGTTTCCCTGTCACGTGCGCCGCCAGCGAACGGCAGGGCCAGCACCTTGGCGCGCGCGCCCTTGCGCGTCTCGATATAGCCTTCCGTTTCCAACTGCTCGAAGGCGGCGATTGTGGTGGTGCGCGACAGGCCGAGATCGGCGGCAAGTGCCCGCGTGGAGGGCAGGCGCGCTCCGCTTCTCAGCACACCCGCCGTGATCTGGTCGCGAATCCGGCGATAGAGCTGCTGGAAGATCGGAACCGGGCCTTGCTCTTCGAAGCCGGTCGGATCGATGGCGATGTCGCGGATCGGCTCGCCCAAACTGGTATCCTCACTTTGTCTATTTCTGGCAATTTTCGTGACGTCACCAGTCTCCTATCGTTCCGGCATCGACACCGAAGTCAAGCTGGAAAGCAGAGCCATGACCACGCAGATGCTGAGAAATTCCGCTGGAGATGCCGAGGCCGCCGCCAGGCATCTGATCTTCCCGCTAGTGCCGCGCGAGGACATGGATGCATATGGCCCGAGCATCCTGATGTCTGGCAGCGGCGTGCGCGTCACCGACCAGCATGGCACGACGATGCTCGACATGATGAGCGCCACGACGCGCGCCGGCTCGCTCGGCTATGGCAATCGCGAGATCGCGCAGGCAATGTATGACCAGGCGATTACCATGCACTATTCGGGCGCTGGCCGGAACACCAACGCGGCCGCCGCGCGGCTGGCGGAGAAGCTGACCGAGATCACGCCCGGCCGATTGAACCGGGTGACCTTCACCTCCGGCGGATCGGAAGCGACGGAAACAGCGCTGAAGATCGCCAAGCAATATCTGCAGCAGAGCGGCAGGAAGCCGCGCGCCTTCAAGGTCATCTCGCGCTGGAGCGCCTATCATGGCGCGACCATGGGCGCGCTGTCCTGCACCGACTGGCTGGCGGTGCGCGACGTGCCCGATCCGCGCGTGCCCGGCCACAGCTTCGTCGCCAACCCGATGCGTTACCGCAACCCTTACGGGCTCGACGAAGAAACCTATTCCAACATCTGCGTTGCCCATCTCGAGCGACAGATCCTGCTTGAGGATCCCGACCTGGTCGCGGCCTTCATCGGTGAACCGTTCCAGCAGGCAAACGGCGTGCAGATCCCGATGCCGAGCTACTGGAAGAAGGTGCGCGCGCTCTGTGACAAATATGGCATCCTGCTGATCATGGACGAGGTCATCACCGGCTTCGGACGCACCGGCACCTGGTTTGCCACCGAGCAGCTCGGCATCGAGCCCGACATCCTCAACATGGCCAAGTCGATGGGCGCGGGCTACGCGCCGATCGGCGCCGTCATGACCCGCGACGAGATCGCCGACGGCATCAGCCATTTCCGCCACGTCCACACCTATGCCGGCCACGCCGTCAGCTGCGCCGCCTCGCTCAAGGTGATCGAGATCATGGAGCGCGAGAGATTGGTCGATAATTCCGACGTGCTTGGCGAGCAATGGCAGCGCGCGATGAAGGACACTTTCGGCGATCATCCGATCGTCGGCGACATACGCGGTCGCGGTTTCTGGCAGGCGATCGACTTCACCGCCGACAAGGCAAGCCGTGCCGCCTTTACCGACGATACGGTGGTGGCGATCGCCAGGCGCGCGCGCGAACTCGGCGTCATCGTCGGCCCGATCGGCACCGCCATCGAGATCGCGCCGGCGCTGATCGCAACGCGCGAGGACTTGGCCGAGTGCACCCGCGCGATGGCGCAGGCGATCACTGAGGTCGCGCGGCAGCGAGGCCTTGAAGGCAAATAGCGATGGGAGATCGCGATCGATAGCCCGCGATCCTCAGGAGATGAAGCAGAGTGACGCACAAGGAGCGTCACTCTGAGAACAAAAATCCGGATTCGCGAAATTGACGGGAGAGGCTGGTAAATCGATGATTTCACGACTGAATTCCGGTGCGGATTTTCGCAGATCGGCGTTTCGTCTAAATGGCCCGCAGAGGTCAGCGGTGCATGCGCGCACAAACAAACTCTCTAGCAACAGGGGACATGCCATCGTGAACGTCGCAGGCTCGGATCGGACCAGGCCAGATCAGATCAGGCCGGATCAGACCAGCAGAGGGTCGCAGCCAACCGCCGGCCTGCAGGCCAAGGGTGCTGTACTGCTCGGCATCGACCATGTCGGCAAGCGCTTTGGCGACGGGCAGATCACCGCTCTGGACGACGCCAAATTCGAGATCTCCGACAATGAGTTCTTCACGCTGCTCGGTCCGTCCGGTTGCGGGAAAACAACGCTTTTGCGGATCATCGCCGGCTTCGAGCATCCGACCGAGGGACGCGTCCTGCTCGACGGTCGCGACATCGGCCACGAGCCGCCGTTCAAGCGCCCGGTCAACACGATGTTCCAGAGCTATGCGCTGTTTCCGCATCTCAATGTGCGCCAGAACATCGCCTACGGGCTGGAAATGCTGCGCTGGAAGCCGGCCGACATCAGGCGTCGCGTCGACGAAGTGCTCGACCTCGTGCAGATGCCGGCTTTCGCCGACCGCCGCACCACGCAGATGTCCGGCGGCCAGCAGCAGCGTATCGCATTGGCCCGGGCACTGGCGCCACGCCCGCGCGTCCTGCTTCTCGACGAGCCGCTGTCGGCGCTCGACCTCAAGCTGCGCAAGGCGATGCAGAGCGAATTGAAGCGCCTGCAGAGGGAGACGTCGCTGACCTTCGTCATGGTTACCCACGACCAGGAGGAGGCGCTGGCGCTGTCCGACCGCATCGCGGTGATGAACAAGGGCAAGGTGTTGCAGGTCGGCACGCCCGAGGAGATCTATGCACGGCCAAAAACCTGCTTCGTCGCCGATTTCATCGGCGAGGCGAACCTGATCCCGGCCGGCCTCGTCGGATTGGCCGGCGGCAAGACGATCTCGATCCGCACCGAGCAGATTTCCGTGCGCACGCGCCCAGCCGATGAAAGGCGCAGTGTCGAAGCCATCGTTACCGCGCTGACGTTCCTCGGCGCCGACACGCTCATCGAAGCGCGCTGTGCTGGCGACGTGCCGATCAAGGCGCGGGTGCGTGGTGCCGTGTCGGGCCTGTCGGTCGGCGACCGCGCCGATTTCGCCTGGGATCATTCCAGCGAGTGGCTGCTCAGCGAATGAATGCCCGGCTCACCACCATCCTGCTGCGTTCGCCCGTCCTGGTGACCATGGTGCTGTTCATGCTGGTGCCGATGGGACTGGCGGTCGTCTATTCCTTCATGACAAACGGCGCCTATGGCGGCGTGCGCATGCCGTTCACGGCGCTGGCCTATCGTCAGCTTCTGTTCCAGGAGGATTTCGACGGCAATCTGGTGTTCTCCACCGGCTATCTCGCCATTCTCTGGCGCTCGGTGCTGCTGGCCGCGCTGACGGTGGTGGCGAGCCTCGCCATCGGCCTGCCGCTGGCCTGGTACATGGCCTGCAGCGCCCCGGCAAAACGTGCCCGACTGCTGCTGCTGATCACGCTGCCGTTCTGGATCAACACGCTGATCCGCACCTATTGCTGGGTGCTCATCCTGCGCGACGAAGGACTGCTCAACGGTGGGCTACGCTACTTCGGCTTGGCCGGCGGCCACTTCCTCTACAACGACGTCGCCATCCTCCTGGGCATGATCTACACCTACCTGCCGTTCATGGTGCTGCCGATCTACGCCGTGCTCGAACGCGTCAATGGTGACGTCATCGAGGCATCCCACGATCTCTATGCCGACCGCTGGAACACATTTCGGCGCATCGTCTGGCCGCTGGCGATGCCGGGCGCGATCGCCGGCAGCCTGCTGGTGTTTGCCCCGGCGCTGGGCAGCTTCCTGGCGCCGGACCTTCTCGGTGGCGGCCGCCGCCTGATGATCGGCAGCCTGATCCAGCTGCAGTTCACCTCCTCGCGCAACTGGCCCTTCGGCGCAGCTCTCGCCACCGTCGTCTCGGTCGCCATCCTGGCGGTGCTGTTTGTGGTCGTGCGCAAGAGCTTCAACAAGGTGGCGGCACGATGAGCAGCAAGCCATTCGACTGGAAGGCGACGCCGGGTCTCAGGACGCTGTCCTGGGTGGTGTATCTGTTCCTCTACGCGCCGCTTCTGGTGATCATCGTCTACAGCTTCAATGCCGGGCGCCAGGCGACGCTCTGGGAAGGTTTCAGTCTCGACTGGTACGCCAAGGTCTTCCACAATCGCGATATCGGCATCGCCCTGTCGAACAGCCTGATCGTCGCCGTTGCGTCGATGATCCTGTCGACAATGCTTGCTGTCACCGCCGCCCTTGGCCTGCGCCACGCCAGGGCGGGCGGCGGCGGCCAGATCACGCTCGGCCTGATCCTGATGCCGCTGGTGGTGCCGGAGGTCGTGGTGGCGGTGGCGACGCTGGTGTTTTTCTCGGGCATCGGGCTAAAGCTCGGTCTCGGCAATCTGATCATCGCCCACACGGTGTTCTGCGTGCCCTTCGCCTACCTGCCCATCCAGGCGCGGCTGACCGACATGGGCTCGGCGGTCGAGGATGCGGCGCGCGACCTCTATTCCAACGAATGGCAGGTGTTCCGCCGCGTGACCTTGCCTTTGCTTCTGCCAGCGATCCTGTCCGGCGCCATGCTGGCTTTCGCCTCGTCGCTCGACGACTTCCTGATCAGCATGCTGCTGGCGGATGCCGGCCAGACCACTCTGCCCGTCTACATCTACGGCATGCTCCGTCTGGGTGTGTCGCCAGAGATCAATGCGGTGTCGACGCTGCTTCTGGCGTCGTCCGTGGTGATCGTCCTCGTCGCCCTGCGCATGCAAGGCATGACGAAACGCAGAAGCTGAACAGCAGACTTTTCAACACAAGAAACCGAAGGGGAATGACAATGACATCTGTATTGAAACTCATGCGCAGCGGGGCGATCGCAATCGCTCTCGCTGGTCTGCTCGGCAGTTCCGCCATGGCGGCGGACACGCTGCATATCTACAACTGGACGGGCTACATCTCGCAGGCGATGCTCGACAAGTTCACCAAGGACACCGGCATCGCGGTTTCGCTCGATACGTTCGACAACAACGAGACCTTGCTGGCCAAACTGCGCGGCGGCTCCAGCGGCTACGACATCACCGTTGCCTCGACGGACTTCGTGCCGCTGATGATCGCCGAGAAACTGATCCAGCCGGTCAACATCTCCGAATTGCCGAACTACGATCATCTCGATGCGCAGTGGAAGAAATCCTCCTGGGACCCGGGCAATGTCTATTCGATTCCATATTTCTGGGGCGTGACCTCCTATGCGGTCGATACCGACCTCTACAAGGGACCGACCGACAGCCTGTCGCTGCTGTTCAATCCGCCCGCTGAGCTGCAGGGCAAGGTCGGCATGTTCTCGGCGCCGACCGAGGTGATTGCACTGGCCATGCGCTATCTCGACATCGAACCCTGCACGACCGATCCCGAAAAACTGAAGAAGGTGGACGCGCTGCTGCAGGCGCAGAGGCCGTTCGTGAAGATCTATGATTCTGCCGGCATCATGGGCCGTCTGGTTTCGGGCGAAACCGCCATATCGCAGGTCGCCAACGGCGAGGGCCTGCAGGCGCGGATGCAGAAACCGTCGCTCAAATTCGTCTTCGCCAAGGAGGGCGGGGTGGCCTGGATCGACAATCTGGTGGTGCCGACTTCAGCCGCCCGGCCGGATCTCGCCAAGAAGTTCATCTCCTTCCTGATGGATCCGGCGAACGCGGCGCTGCAGCAGAAGGATGTCGGCTATCCGACCGGCGTCGTTGGCACAGAACCGATGCTGCCCAAGGAGATCGCTACCGCGCCGGAAGCACAGGTTCCCGCCGACTACAAGAAGGTCGTCAGCCCGGTATGCTCGGAAGAGGCGGCAAAGAAATACGACCTGATCTGGACGCGCCTGCGCCAGTAGATCAGCACGGCAGAAGTAGACACGCGGGGCGCGCTAGCCGCCCCGCGAGGTAACAGATCGGACCCCTCCATGAACGCGAATTCCAGACCGGATGTCATCGTCGTCGGCAGCGGCGTCGGCGGCGGTACCACAGCCCTTCGGCTGGCCGGATACGGCCTGTCGGTGTTGATGCTGGAGCGCGGCGACTATCTGCCCAAGGAGCCCGACAACTGGAGCCCGCAGGCTGTTTACATCGATCGAAAATACACAGCCCGCGAAACCTGGCTCGACAGCGCCGACAGGCCGTTCCATCCATCGGTTTTCTACAATGTTGGCGGTGCGACGAAATTCTTCGGCTGCACCATGATCCGCTTCCGGGAACGGGACTTCGAGGGTCTCGAGCATCATGGCGGCCTGTCGCCGGCCTGGCCGATCTCCTATGCCGATATCGAGCCGTACTACGAACAGGCCGAGCATCTGTTCCACACCATGGGAACCCAAGGCATCGACCCGACCGAGGCGCGGCGTGCCAACCCGTTTCCATATTCCGGCGTGCGCTCCGATCCGCCGATGGAGGCACTCTCCGCCCGGCTGCGCGCGCAAGGGCTGCACCCGTTTCCGCAGCAGGCGGCCATTCACATGCCGCCCGAGGGCAATTGCGTGCGCTGCGGCACCTGCGACGGCTATCCCTGCAAGATAGGCGCCAAGGCCGATGCGGAGCGCAGCGCCGTCGCGCCGGCGCTGGCGAGCGGACGAGTGACCTTGCGCACCGGGACTGTCGCCAGGCGGGTACTGCTGTCACCGGATGGTAGCCAGGTTACCGGCATAGAGGTGGAGCAGGGCGGCCGTGTCGAGGTGCTGACCGCCGGCATCTATGTGCTCGCCGCAAGCGCCATCAACTCGGCGGCCATTCTCCTTCGTTCTGCAACCGACCAGGCGCCGCGCGGCGCGGCCAACAGTTCGGATGTCGTTGGCCGGCACTACATGGCCCACAACAACACGGCAATGATGGCGATCTCGGTGCGCCGCAACCCGACCGTTTTCCAGAAGACCGTCACCATCAACGACTTCTATTTCGGCGACGACGATTTCCGCTATCCGATGGGCTGCATCATGTCGCTCGGCAAGCTGAAGCCGGGCATGATGACGGCGGCCAACCCGCTGGTGCCGAAGCTGGTCAACAGGATGCTGTCCGAGCGCAGCTATGATTGGTGGATCATGTCGGAGGATTTGCCTGACCCGCTCAACCGCGTGTCGGTTGCGGGAGGCACGATCAAGATGGACGTTCGCCGCAACAATCTCAGAGCCCACACCGAACTGACCAAGCGCGCCGCGCGCGCCATGCGCCGTGCCTGCCTGCCATTGACCCTGACCAAGCTGATGCCGGTGGCAACGACCTCGCACCAGTGCGGCACCGTGCGCTTCGGCGACGATCCGGCCCAGGCGGCGCTCGATCCCTATTGCCGGACATTCGACCACAAGAATCTGTTCGTCGTCGACGCCTCGTTCTTTCCATCCTCGGCGGCGGTCAATCCTGCACTGACCATCGTCGCCCAGGCGCTACGCGTCTCCGACCACATCGCGACTGCTGATTTCGGCATCGCGGCGCGGACCGCCAACCCATTGAGGAAAATCAACCATGCCTGAATCCGTCAACAGCACGCTGATGCCGTTCTCGAACGTCGCCCATCTGCCGCTGGCGGAAAAATTCGAGGCAACGCGCATTGCCGGCTGCAATGCCCTGTCGCTGATGCCCCATGAGGTCGAGCGGATGATGGCGGCCGGCATCCCGGCAAGGGAGGTGCGGCAACGCGCCGATGATGCCGGCATGCGCATCCTGCGGCTGGATCCGCTCAACACATGGTCGCGGGTCTGGCTGCCCGACAATATGGACGATGCCTATGTCGCCACCGTCGACACGCCGCGCGAGAGGGTGTTTGCGCTGTGCGCCGAGCTTGGCTGCAGTTCCATCAGCCTCAACGCAACGTTTCCGCTGGGGTCGTTGTCGATGGAAGCGATCATCGAGGACTATGCGGCGATCTGCGAAGCCTCGGCCCGGTTCGACCTCGACTGTTCGCTGGAGTTCATCCCGCTGTGGGGCGTGCCGACGCTGGCGATGGCCTGGCAGATCGTGCAGGGCGCCGGTGCAAGCAATGGCGGCCTCGTCTTCGACACCTGGCATTTCGTGCGCGGCAAATCCGACCTTGCCGATCTCCGTGCCATTCCTGGCGACAAGATCCACTGCGTGCAACTGAACGACGGCCCGCTGGAACTGCCGGCCGGCGTGACGATCAAGGACGACTGCTACGACCGCAAGTTTCCCGGCGATGGCCAGTTCCCCAATGTCGAGGTCGTGCACATCCTCGCCGAGACCGGTGGCCTCAACCAGGTCGGCGCCGAAGTGTTCTCGCCTATGCTGAGGGGCATGAGTGCCAGGCAGGTGGGAGAGATTTCGCGCTCATCCGTGGACGGCGTGTTGAGATTGGCTGCGGACTTGTGAGCTAGGCTGGGCAGGTGCTGGGCTGATCCTTGCCATACCGTCGATCTTCGGGGGGCCGGGTCGCGTACCGCAATCGGGCTGGACGCCTTGCAGGATGCCGGTACCCAAGCGGCACTTCGGCAGTTTGAAATTGCTCCGCCAAAGAGTAAGCAGATCGGCCCCAGCATCAGGCTGCATCCGCAAGCGCCACGGCCAGGCCGGCTGTCGAGCAGACAAAGGCGAGCTACGCGCCAGCCGTAGTGTCCGCTCGCAGGAGAAAGCAAAGCCTGCCCAACCATTGCTGAAATCTTTCAAGCGGGCCTTGATCGTTGGTCTCAGGTGCGGTGGCAATGCGATATGAGCCGAGAAGCCGCGACGTAGGGAGGACGCATGAACAGCAACCATCGCATCTATTCGGTGAGCGTGGCGAGCGTCTATCCACATTATGTGGCCAAGGCGGAGAAGAAGGGGCGTACGAGGGCTGAGGTCGATGAGGTCATCCGCTGGCTGACCGGCCACAGCCAGGAGACGCTGGAGAAGGAATTGGCGAAGAAGACCAACTTCGAGGATTTCTTCGCGCAGGCGCCGCAGATGAATCCCTCCCGATCGCTGATCACCGGCATGATCTGTGGCGTACGTGTGCAGGATATCGAGGAAAGCACGATGCGCGAAATCCGCTATCTCGACAAACTCGTAGACGAACTCGCCAAGGGAAAACCGATGGAAAAAGTCTTGCGCCAATAGCCGGGCAATTGTCCGCGCTGGTGCGAGGCATGCATCGCGCGACCGCATCTGGCGCCAGTGTGCCGCCTCGGCCTGTTTGCTCGGATGTCCGCTTTTAGGACGCGGCATCGATTTGCTAGATGACCACTGTCAGGCGCCAAGCAGACGCAATGAAATGTGCCTTTAGGCGCAATCTTGAACCAACGATTCAACAGCACTCTGGGCGCTTCGCTTGCGATTTTATCAGCGCAGCAATCCCTCTTCTTCGAACGCATCCCAACCTTCCAACTTTGGCTGCGGAACATCTCCTTTCCGGGCTCTCCTGGCAGCTGCGGCCTTGCCCTTTCCCGAACGCGTCAGTGCGGCCTTGCCGGCACCGCGCCGTCTGTTTTCGGAAGCTTCCTGTGCATCTTCCTCCCTCCAAACAGTCGCCAGGTCGCGATCAAGAACGTCCTCGATGTGCCGCGGGTCAAAGACGTGGAAGGTCACCGCCTTCGATCGCCCACGCATCTTTACGGTTCGTGTCCCC